>JAATEY010000116.1 GCA_015655465.1 Gammaproteobacteria bacterium
CGACATCACCTACAGCAGCCAGTCTGCCGCCGGCCGCTTCCGCAGTTTCTATGCAGACAATGGCCTGGGTGGCAGCGTTGAGGCTGGAGCCAGCCTGCTTGCGGGCAGCACCACGCGGGCAGCGTTCCACTGGCGCCGCGACCGGCACAGCGAATACAACTTCAACCGGCCCACCAGTACTGTTGCGGGGCAGGCGATGACCGAGCCGAAGCAGCACAACGAGGAACGCACCTGGTCATTGGCCGTCGAGCATGACTGGGCGGCGACCGACGTGCTGGATCTGGTCGCAGGCGTAAGTTACGACCACAACGAACGCACACGGGCCGAAGAGTACGGTGCAACGATTCCGGCCCTGCCGGCCGGCATGACTTGCGTCCCCGCGGGGGCGCCGCCCTGCGTGTATGGGCAACCACTCGGCGATGACAGCGCCTTCAACTGGCAGACGGCTCTGCAGTGGCACTACGCCGGCAACGCGCAGCTCGGCGCCAGTGTGTCGTCGCGCTCGCGTTTTCCCAACAACTTCGAGCGTTACAGCACACGCTTCGGCACCGCGCGGCCGAACCCGGACCTCGGCTCCGAGCGGGCGATCAACTACGAGCTCAACTGGAAGGTCGCTCCGGCAGAAGGCGCGGAGCTTTCGGCGGCGGTGTTCTATGCCGACGTGCAGAACATGATCCAGACGGTAATCGTGCAGGTCTCGCCGCAGCAGACCCAGACACAGAACGTCGGCGATGGTCGCAATTACGGGCTGGAACTGGCAGCAGACTGGAAGGTGCTGCCGGAATTGCGGGTTGGTGCGAACTACAGCCGCCTGCACCGCAAGGTCGATGATCCCGTGCCGGCAAACCTGAAGCCTACCGGCGTGCCGGATCACCTGGGTTTCGCGTATGTCGCCTGGCAGCCGGTGGCCGCGGTCATCGTGCAGCCCAGCGTCGAATTTGCCGGCAATCGCTGGACCGATCTGAATGGCAACGCCACCGCGGCCTACCAGCGGATCGGACGGTACACGCTTGCCAACCTGCAGGTGACCTGGCGGCCGCTGGCCAATGTCGAGGCGGTGCTGGGCGCACGCAACCTGTTCGACAAGGAGTTCCAGCTTGCTTCCGGCTTCCCCGAGCCGGGCCGCTCGCTGTTCACGAAGGTACGCGTGACCTTCTAGGCCATGGCTGCTCCAATGGGTGGGATCTACAGTGATCCCATCCATTGGAGCAGCAGTTGTCGCTGCTCCGCGGGCATCGCAAGGAACGCGCGACGCGCAGCTTCCGCCTGGCCGCCGTGCCACAGGATTGCCTCTTCCAGGCTGGCCGCGCGGCCATCGTGCAGCAGTGCCACCGCCTCGTTCTTCAGGGCGTGGGCGAGTCCCCACAGTGGGGCCGTGCGCCAGCGACTCGCGACGCTGCGGCCGGACTGGGTGCGGTCGGCCAGCAATGGCCCCAGATCATGCAGCAGCAGATCGGTGTAGGGGTCGATCATGCCTGGGCCGGATGCGGTTCCCGCGGGCAGGCGACTTACGTGGCAGGCCGCACAGCCGGTGTCTGCAAAGAGCCTGCTGCCCGCAGCTTCCTCGCCCGGCGGCAGTGTTGAGCGGGCAGGCACCGCAAGCTCGCGCTGGAAGGTCACCACGGCATCCAGGAATTCGTCCGACACCTCCGGTGTGCCGCCATTCGGCGCGTTGCGGCAGGCAACCTGGGTTGGGCTGCAGTCGTCTGCCAGGCGCAGCCGCGAAGTCACGCCAATCTCCCGCGCAAACGCGCGGGTGGTCTGGTCTTCGATGTCGCGTGCCTCGGCCTGCCAGCCGAAGCTGCCAGCCGGCAGTTCACCCCGCATCGAGGCTGCCTGGTGCCGGCGGATATCGCGCAACGCCTTCCTGGGCACGGATTCAAGCAACCCCGCGCCGAACAGGGGTGGCGCGATGCGTGGGCGCAGCACTGCGTCAGGTGGCGGCGGACCGTAGATGAGTTTGCGCAGCGCATACTGCGGCTGGCGCAGCGTCCAGCGGGTGCCGTCCGCGTACTGGCCTTGAAGCGCGGTCCAGCTGACTTCGATCTGCCCTTCGGCATTGTGGTCGGGCACGGCGGCAGGGTTGAGCACTGCACCGTAGATCGGCGCGGCACCTTCCAGCTGCATCACGAACGAGTTCGACAATCCGTCGGCACGCGCTGGTGCGCGGCCCCTTGCGCCGTTGTTGTGGCAGGCATCGCAGCTGGCGCTGACGAACAACGGGCCGAGGCCATCGCGCCTGCCGGCATTGGGCGTGCCGGCGGCGACCCACGGTGTGTTGAAGACCAGCAGCCCGAGATCGAAGGTTTGCCTTGGCGCCGCTCCGAGCACTCTGCGCGCGGGAGGATCACGGCGATCGACGAATTCAGCCCGGCCGATGACCGGTGCGGCCGGCGGTTCCCCGGCTGCCTTGCCTGCGGCCAGCGCGGCGAGCAGCGCGAGAATCAGCGCTGCCGGATCAGGGCGCGGGCATGGCAACTGGCGTAACCGCAAGCCTGGCCTGCGCGGAAGACGCGGCACTCAGCTGCACGGTCAGTTCCGCACCAGCGGGCAACTCGTAAACGACAATCTTGCGTGGGCCATCGCAGCTCGAGCTGCCGTTGAAGTCGAGTGTCGCCAGTTGCTTGCCCTCGTGCACCACATCGAGCCAGTAGCCCGAGTCGATGGCCAGCCGGTACGGACCTGCGCGATCCACCCGCAGCTTCAGCACGCCGCCGAAGGCGCCGTCCGCCAGCATCTTCTTGCCGGGCGGCAGCAGGTAGCGGACTTTTTCCTGTGGCTGCAGCGCCAGCGCATAGAGCCGGCCGGCAACGATGGATGGTGCTGCGGCTGCTTCACTGCCCGCATTGACCGCGGTGGGAGTGGTCCGGTACAGCTGCACTTCACGCGTCACATCCCATTTGAAGGCGCTGCAGCCATCGGCAGCCTGCATGGTGGTGCTTGCCAGCAAGGCAAGGCTTGCAGCGGCGGCGCAGCGCCAGATGTCATGCATGGTTTTCACGGTTTGCCGAACCCCGCGTTGTCGAAGATGGCCCGCGCCGCATCGCTGCCCAGGAACTTCACGAAGCTCTGCGCATCCGCGCCTGCGCTGGTCGTGGCTGCTGCCGGGTAGCTGATGGGTTCATGGGTGGAGGCCGGGAAGGTATCGACCACCCGCACCTTGCTGTTGCCACGCGCATCGGTGGCATAGACGATGCCCAGCGGCGCCTCGCCCAGTGCGACGAAGTTCAGCGCGGTGCGGACATTGTCGGCGGGAATGATGCGGTCCTTGACCTCGTTCCAGACGCCGAGCCTGGTCAAGGCCGCGCTGGCATATTTGCCGACCGGCACGCTGGCCGGATCCCCGGTGGCCAGGCGGCCGTTCCTGCCCAGTGCCGCCACCAGTCCAAATCCGGGCGCGATGCGCAGGCTGACCTTGCTGTCTGCCGGTGCCACCAGCACCAGGGAGTTCGAGACGATGTTGCTGCGTGTCGCGGGCTTGATGAGGTTGCGGCTCGCCAGGTAGTCCATCCATTCCTGGTCGGCGGAGACAAAGACGTCTGCTGGCGAGCCGGATTCGATCTGGCGTGCCAGGGCGGAACTGGCGGCGAAGGAGAATCGCACCGGGACCTGCGTGGCGCCCGTATACGCCTTGCCAATGTCTTCCAGCACATTCGTGAGCGAAGCTGCTGCAAACACCGTGACGATCCGTTCGGCAGCGTGGCCGGCGGTGGCGGTGAGCAGCAGCAGGGTCAGCAGCGATCTTCGGAGCATGATGGCGTAAGCGTACAGGGGTGACGGATGCCATTATACGCAGTATTTACCCTGATACAGCGAACGCGGCATGGCCGGGCCTGCCGGCTTGGGGCTAAACTTGCGACCATCATGCTCAAACCGCAAACCCACATCCGCATCGACTTCTCCGGCAGCTGCTCCCTTGGCCCGGGCAAGGTCAGCCTGCTGGAGGGCATCGAGCGCACCGGCTCCCTGTCGGCCGCTGCCCGCGTACTGGGCATGAGCTACCGACGCGGCTGGTTGCTGCTGCACAGCACAAATGAAGGCTTCAGCCAGCCGGTGGCAGAGCTCAGCGTGGGTGGGAAGGATGGTGGCGGTGCGCGCCTCACCGATTTCGGCAGGCAGCTGATTGCCGACTACCGCAGTTTTGAAGCGGCGGTGGATGCCCTTGCCGTGAAGACATTTGCCGCCGTTCGTGCCAGCGGCAAGGCGGTCGAGAACGCGGCCCCGCGTCGCCCCATCAAGCGCTCGGTTACGGGCAGTGCCAGGAAATGACCGCTGCGCAGCGGGCGGCTAGAACCAGAACGAAACGAAGAACTGGATGATGCTGGCGTCGAGCGAATACAGCGGCTCGGTGCCCGGGTTGGGGGCGGACTGCGGGTAGTTGGTCAGGTCGCGGAACTTCGAATAGTCCACCATCATGCGGGTGAAATGCAGGTTCGCCGTGCCTTTCTTCAGCCAGGAGGCCCAGGCCACCGGGAACTGGTAGGACGCGCCCAGCCCAAGCGTGTGGCTGTGCAGGGCCGATGTTTCCTTGTCGCGTGCCATGAAGTTCTGCGCATCGACATAGGGAAACAGGTCGCTGAAGAAAACCGCGCTGTTCTGCGTGTAGAAGCGGTAGGAGCCCGACAGCACCCAGCGACCGCCGCGCAGCGGGTGGGTGTATTCAACGCCGGCAGTGTGGGCGTAGATGCCCCAGGTGTCGGTGTAGAAGCGATACTGGCTTTCGAGCGCGGCGCGCCAGGGCAGGTAGTACTTCAGGCGCGCCGAAACGGCGTTGCCGGTGCGGGTACCCGGAAACTTTTCCGACTTCCGGATATAGCCGCCCAGCGGGTTCACATAGCGCATGAAGCGATAGGGGTTCTGCAGATAGCCCTGTTCCGCCACTGTTTCGAAATTCAGCGACAGCAGCATGTTGCGCGTGAGTACCTGCGTCACACCCAGCCTGTAGTCGCGGCGCTTGACCTGCTCCGCGAAGCCCGGGTCCACCGCGCTGCCGACCTTGTCGAGGCCCTGCGAGTAGCCGAAGCTCACCGTGGTCAGGTCGCCGAACATGTCCTGGCTGACGCCCAGCGACCAGGTGCTGGCCTTGTAGTCGTTTTCGGCGCTGTTGACGTAGCTCAGGGAGTAGGTCGACTTGCCGCGCAGGTAGTCCAGCGACAGGCTCTTCTGCTCGCGCCGCTCGCGGTACTCGCTGGCACCGGACACCACCACGTCGATGGACGCGCTGGTGATGTTGTCCACGTAATAGTTGGCAGTGGCCGAGAACGACTCGCCGAAGCCCTTGCGCACCAGTACGGATGGTCCATCCACGGTGATGCCGCCGCCGGAATAGCGGTGATACATGATGTCGGCGCGATCTTCGGGCAGCACGCCGGCATGGGCCGCGGCGGCAGCCAGCAGCAGTGCCGCCAGAGCCGGAAGTCGCGGGCAACGCAGCATCAGGAGCAGCCGCAACCGCCGCCGCCGGCCCCGGTTGCACCCTTGGCGCCTTCGCGGACTTCGAAGACGTGATCCATGTATGACGACGACACCGGATCAGGATCGATCGCCATGATGGGATCGGCGAGGTGTTCGCGCTCGTAGGGTTTGACCCAGGGCTCAAGCGGCGCGCAGGCCGAGGCCGCCAGCAGGGCGCCCAGGCCTATGAACATCAACCGCTTGCGCATCGATCTTCCTATTCGCGCACCAGGGCGCGGATCTGGTTCAGGTACTCGTTCTCGTCGCCGTCCTTGTAGCCGCGATGCAGCCAGCGCAGGTTGCCCTTGCGGTCGATGATGACCGTGCTGGGCATGCCGGCAACCGCATACAGCTTACTGACTTCGCTCTTCGTGTCGAACAGTATCGGAAAGGTGACAGGTGTGCTCTTCAGCCAGTTGGCGGCCAGGCTGGAATCCGGCTCCACGTTCACGCCGATCATGGTGAAGCCCATCGGCTTGTACTTGGTGTGCAGCTTCTCGAGGATGGGCATCTCGGTGCGGCAGGGGCCGCACCAGCTGGCCCAGAAGTTGATCATGACCACCTGGCCCTTGTACTGGTCGAGGCTGACCGGCTTGCCGGCCATGCTGTCGAGCTTGAACTGTGGGGCGGGGCCGGCGGGCGCCACGGCGAGCGCAGGCGCAGCCAGCAGTGCCGCCAGCAGCAATGTACGCAGGGAGTGCATCTTGTTCATAACCAACCAGCTCCTGGAAATCAGAAGAAAGCGGTC
This sequence comes from Gammaproteobacteria bacterium, assembly GCA_015655465.1. Classification (GTDB taxonomy): domain Bacteria; phylum Pseudomonadota; class Gammaproteobacteria; order Steroidobacterales; family Steroidobacteraceae; genus ZC4RG30. The sequence goes on from JAATEY010000116.1 coordinate 6,203, forward strand.
GCTCCGATGAACGCGCCGATGTTGTTGGTGAGCTTGTCCACACCGAGCAGATCCGACTGGAAAACGTGATCCTGCACGTCGATATGAATCGCCAGCCAGTCTGTCGGCAACACCCGGTAGCCGGCGCCGAAGTTCACGGTGAAACGCTGGTCACCGGCAAACTTCGCGCTGCCGATACCACCCAACAGGTACAGCGCGCTGTTCATGGCGAGATTGCGACCGATATACACCTCGCCAGGCAGCAAGTTGTAGCCCAGGGACAGGCTGTAATACGTGAAGCGTCTCTCACTGGGAGTAAGCAGCTGCACGTTGCCTCCCAGGGTCTCGAAACTGGTACGCCCGGCCTTCGACCGGCCGAACTGGGCTTCGAAGAACAGGTCTTCTGTCACATGGAAGGCGGCGCGGATGCCGGTCACGGGGTTGGTGCCGAAGTCCTCGATCGACAGGGCGCCGTAGTAACCGCCGAGCTCGACGTTTTCCGTATCGATCCTGTTGACCTTGATCTTGCGCCGCTCGACCTCGGGTTCGATGACCTTCGGCGGTGCCGCGCTGGTGGTTGCCTCGTCTTCCGCCACGGGCTCCTCTGCGGCCGCGCGGTCACGGTCGCGCGACCAGGGCCAGTGCAGCGAGGCGCAGCCGGTCAGCGGCAGCAGCAGCGCCGTCAGAAGAAGAATGCGAGCCCGAGTTTCCATTCGTTGATCTCCTCATTCTCGTTGCGCGTGGTGAACACCATGTGGTGCCGATACTCGGCGCGCACGAAGAATCGTCTGGTCACGTAAAAGCGCAGGCCGGCACCCGCATAAGCGGTCTGGTCATTGCGGTCGCCGGGCAGCACCAGGGTTGATTTCGGTTGAATCCAGATCATGCCGCTGCCCAGCGTCAGCAGCGGCGACAGGCGCCAGTCCGGGCGATATACGTGCACCAGGCCCACTTCAGCCGTATAGCCGTTCGAAGCGTTGCCGAGAAACTGGGAGCCGGTGAATTCAACCGCCAGCTGCTCGTTGAACGAGCGCGACAGGAAACCCGACACCAGCGTGGCGCCACCGTAGTCGCCGGCCATGAAGCCCAGTTCCCAGCGGTGCGAAGTGAAGCCGGTGCGATTGCCCAGGTCGAAGCTGAAGGCCGAGCCGTCGGCGAGCAGCGTCTTCAGCATGTCGCGCTGGTGTGCCCAGCCTTCGATACCGCGCTTTGTGCGCACGCGGAACCACTCGGTGCGGCGATACAGCACGTCGATGGCATCGCCCCGCGGCACCACCTGCGTGACCGCATAGCCGCGACCGGGGCCCTCATGCAGTTCGAGATAGGCCTCCGCGACGAACAGCTGCTGCAGCTTGTCCTGCCGGTCGGCAGCCGCGCTCGCACCAGAGAACAGCGTCGCCAGTGTCAGCAGTGCCGCGTGGAGCAGCGGCCTAATTGAGGAATCCGGCCGGCAGGCCAATCGGATTGTTGTAGTACTGCGCGCCAATGTCGACCCATTCGGAAATCAGACGCAGCTCGGCTGACGTCAGGAAGGGCCTATGATCAACCCCGCTGCCTGCAACCGCAAATTTGTTGAAGAATCGTGTGGACCCGAGCGCATTTGTGGGTACGAGTGAGCGCTGGACCGGCACCGGCACCATCGTCGGCAGTCCCGTATCCGGGTCATTCGGACCGGGCACAAGTCTAACCTGCAAGGCTCCACCGACAACCTCCCGTTCAACATCATTGAACAGCAATTCGCGGTAGGCCGTCATGTGCAACTGTTGCTCAGCCGATGGTGTGCCGGAAAGATCCAGATGTCCGGCGGGTTCACGTGCCGCGCCCATGGCGTCGGCCGGCGTGTGGCAGTTGATGCAGGTGTTGGCGCCACGATCCAGCGACCAAAGCGGGTGGATGTGCTGCTCGTAGTTGACGATGGTGCGGCAGGTGCTGCTCCAGGTGCCCATGCAGCTGGTGCGTACCGGTGGCGGTGTGTTGAAGCCGCCGGCCGTGCCATAGGTGTAGCTGAGTGAATCATCCGCCGGACGATTCGCACCCGCGGGAGTGGGATCGGTCCACACGTCGTCATATAACAGGTTCACGCTGGGCTGTTGCGAGCACAAGCTGCCGCTGACACAGGTAGTGCGTGCGCGGGCCTGGGCCATCGTGTCGCCGATCTCGGCACCGGCGGCCGTGGCGGCAAGTGTGGCCGGAAAGCGCACACCGGAGGCGGCGGCACCTGACCAGGGCACCGGCATGTGCGCACCGTCCCGGCCGTGCGAGCGATCCATCGCGCCGCCGGTTGCATTCTGGTGGCAGCCATTGCAGCGACGGATCTCACCGGGCCGGATCTGCAGCCAGCTGCGATGCGCCTGGAACAGGCGGCGGCCATTCTGGTCGAGCACCGAGATGACAAAGGCGACATCCGCCGGCACGCGCACCGACACCGAACCATCCGGCTCGATGGGCGCGTAGCCCAGTATTTCACGCATGTATCCGACGCCACTGCCGACCGCGATGTTGAACTTGATATCGGGGAAGTTCAGGTCCTTGTCGCCGATCGACACCGCCTTTTCGATGCGCAGGAAGCGTGCCGGCCGCCGCGCGGCAGTGCGCAGCGACGGGTTGGCAATGGTCGCGATGTCGGCGGTTCCCGGCCCGGCATTGAGTACCGCGCCGTCGAAGTCATAGACGCTGCGGATCTCCAGCAAGCCGACGCCTTCACCGATCAGCGCCGGGTCAAAGTCCGCGCCAGCCAGCGTGTGGTCGAGCCGCACAGCGGGTGGTATGCGCGGCTGGGCCGCCACCAGATCCGTGATCATCACGCCTTCGACCGGCTGGAACAGCGGCTTGAAGGTGTTGTCTGCCGGGTCGAATACGAACGCGCTGTACAGCGACGGCGCAGGCTGCGCGTTTGGATCTGCCAGCCGCTGTGGCGTGCACGGAACGATGGTGGCTGGCGTAACCGTGCTGTCCAGCAGGCGGCACTGCGACCAGCTGACCAGGATGCGGTTGCTGCCATCCCACAGCGGGAATGCAGAGCGGAAGCGGCCGCCCACGGAAGGTCCCGCGACAGTCGAGACCTGGTTCGGAGTGGCGCGCGTCTGCGCAGGCCCGGGCAGGCCGGCACTGGCCGCCATCGGCTGCGTGTTCTCGACGTAGGTGCTGGTGTCGATCACCACCAGGTCGCCACCAAAGTCCGAGTCCCTGAAGGGGCGCACCAGCGTCAGCACGCGGCCGTTCTGCATCTCGCGCGGACGGGTGAACTGGATGGTGGTCGGGCCGTTGGCATCGGGCGTGCCGGTCTGGTGACTGCGCGCGCCGTAGAGCAGCTGCAGGTCGGTGCCATCGGGATTGGCGGTGTACAGGTGCATGCCACGGCCACCGTTGGCCCCGTCCCAGCGCGTGAACAGCACCCGTCCATCGGTCAGCACCGACGGCCACAGGTCATGGCTCTGGTTGAAGGTGATCTGATGAATGTTGCTGCCGTCGCCATCCATCACGTGCAGCACGAAGGCGCTCTCGCTGCGATTGTCGGTCTGCGCCTCGAATCCCGCCTTGCTTTCGTCCAGCAGTATGGCCTTCGACTGACGCTGGCGGGTGGAGGTAAACAGGATGCGACCGTCCGGCAGATACTGCGGACCGATGTCATTGCCCTCCGAGGCGATGGTGTTCGAAGGAATCACACGATGCAGGATGTCGGTGGGAATGTCGTATTCCCAGATCTGCCAGCTCGGCTGCTTTTCCTCATCCTGGTTGGCTCCCAGCGGGCCGCGCATCGCAAACACGATCTTGCGGCCATTGGCCGAGACATCGACATCCTTGATGTCGTAGCGGTCGCTGCCGGTGACGCGTTCGGTGATGTTGCGTTCGACGGAGGAGGGCGAAGCGCGGTCACGAAAGAAAAGATCTGCATCGGGAGCGGTATCGCGCTGCTGGCGCAGGTCGTCCGCATCCTCGGGAATGGTGCGCTTCACATAGGCGATCGGAAAGTCGACCGTGCCGGGATCGGCACCCTGGCCGTTGCCGATACTGACGCTGCCGCCGCCGCTGCAGCCGGCCAGCAGCACGAATGCTGCTGTGCCGGCGGCACGACACAACCCTGAGATCCTGTTCACAATTGGTTTCCCTGTGCCCGCGATGCGGGCCCGTGTGAGGTAATTAGTGCCTGCAGGCTGCATATGGCTGTGACCGAGGTCCCACATTGCAGAGCAAATCATATCCTTGCGGCGCAAAACAGTGTGCTGTCTGTATGCGGCGACGTCTGTCGTTTGAGACATTACCGCAGGCTCCACAGGGCAGATACATTCGTCGCCCATGGAACAGGGCGCGGCATTCCGCGACAGGTAAGGACGGGTCTCATGAAACGATTCCACAATGTTCAGAGTGTCATCGCCGCAGCGCTGGCTGTCACGCTGTCGGTGTGTGCTGCCACCGCTCTGGCCGGCCCGGTACAACGGGCGCAGGCCAAGCGCATCCATGACCGCATTGCGGGCGTGCCGCCGGACGCGGTGGTGCTGAATCAGATGGAAGCACTCATTGTCGCGAATCCGACAACCGGTCCCGTCGCAGCTGCCCGCATTGCGATGCAGGCGCCGAGCTTCTACACCACTGTTCTCAAGAACTGGGTCACGCCATGGACCAACCGCGACCAGACGGCGTTCGCGCCGCTGAACGACTACACGGCAACGGTCATCGGGATGGTCCGCGACGACATCGATTTCCGCCAGGTGCTGAGCGGTGACATCCTCTACACAGGGGGTCCGGGTCTGCCTGCGTATTCGCCAGCCAACAACAACCTCTATCAGCAGATGGAGGACGACGATGTCGATCTGGGCAAGGACACCGTGCTGGTGAAAGGAACCCAGTCCGCGTATACCGGCCTGCCGTCGGCCGCCACTGCCGGCGTGATCACCACCCGCGCGGCAGCCCAGGCGTTCTTCATCGCCGGCACCAATCGCGCAATGTTCCGATTCACGATGATCAACCACATGTGCAAGGACATGGAGCAGGTCCACGACGTGCACCTGCCCAATGATCGTATCCGGCAGGACGTGAGCCGCTCACCCGGTGGCGACAGCCGGCTGTTCCTCAACAACTGCATCGGCTGTCACAACGGCATGGATCCGCTGGCGCAGGCCTTCGCCTACTACAACTTCAATGAGACCACCGGCCGCATCGAATACACCGACGGTCAGGTGCAGCCGAAGTACCTCATCAACATGGACAACTTCAAGCCGGGCTACATCACCCGCAATGACGGCTGGAACAACTACTGGCGCCAGGGCGCCAACACGGTGCTGGGCTTCAGCAGCCAGTTGCCGGGCAGTGGCAGTGGCGCGAAGTCGATGGGCCAGGAACTGGCCAACAGCGACCAGTTCGCCCGCTGCCAGGTCGAGAAGGTGTTCAGGACCGTATGCCTGAGGCCGCCGGTCAACGATGCCGACCGCACTGAAGTCAACCGCATCATTGGTGTGTTCCGCAACTGCGGTTACAAGGTCAAGGACGTGTTTGCCGAGACCGCCGCAGTCTGCAAGGGGTGAGTAGATAACCATGAACACATTGCGCTACCTTTCCGTGGTCGTGTCTGTCGCCCTGCTGGCTGCCTGCAGCGGCGGTGCACCTACCACCAGCAACCCCAACACCGCTCCGCCCACGGTTTCCGCCTATTCGGGTCCGGCGCCGCAGAGCGCGGCCGTGCAGTCGTTCCGTGTCAGCTTCTGGGAAAACATCAAGGCCAACAACCGTTGCGGTGGCTGCCACAACGCCACCGGCCAGTCGCCGCGGTTTGCTCGCAACGACGACATCAATCTCGCGTATGCGGATGGCACCAGCCTCGTGAACCTGACGGAGCCGGACCAGTCAAAGCTGGTGTTGAAAGTGGGCGGCGGCCACAACTGCTGGCTGTCGAGCAATTCGGCCTGCGCCGACATCCTCACCACCTGGATTCGCAACTGGGCGGGTGCGGCCGCAGGTGGCGGTGGCACGCAGATCCCGCTGAAGGTACCGGTCGATGTATCGGTGGGTCAGAGCAAGACCTTCCCCGATTCGGCGGCGGGATTCCAGTCGACCATCTGGCAGCTGGTGCGCGACCCCGCGCGCGGCAACTGCCTGCGCTGCCATGCACCCACTGCAGCGACCCCGCAGTCGCCGTTCTTTGCCAGCGCCGATGTCAACGAGGCCTACGCCGCAGCACGTGCCAAGATCGATCTCGACAATCCGGCGCGCTCGCGCCTGGTGGTGCGCCTGCGTGAGGAATCGCACAACTGCTGGACATCCAGCTGCACTGCCGACGCCACCGCGATGCAGAACCAGATCGAGGCATTCGCCAACGGCATCAGCCTGACGCCGGTCGACGCGAACCTGAAGATCAGCAAGGCGCTGACACTCTACGACGGCACGGTCGCGGCCGGTGGCAACCGCTACGAAGCGAATACCATCGCCAAGTACGAGTTCAAGACCGGCACCGGCAGCACCATATTCGACACCAGTGGTGTCGAGCCGGCGCTGAACCTCGGCATGTCCGGTGACATCACCTGGATGGGTGGCTGGGGCGTCAACATCAAGGCGGGCGGCAAGGCACAGGGCACTACCACCGGCAGCCGCAAGCTGGCAGATCGACTCAAGGCCACCGGCGAGTTCGCCATCGAGTTGTGGGCCGCACCGGCCAACGTCACCCAGGAAGACGCCTACATCCTCAGCTATTCCGGTGGCGTGATGTCGCGCAACGTGACGCTGGCGCAGCGTGCCTACCAGTACGAGGCGCTGACCCGTTCCAGCACCACCGGCGCCAATGGCGCGCCGGCACTGCTGACGCGCGATGCAGATCGCGACGCGCAGGCTTCGCTGCAGCATGTCGTGCTCAACTATGACCCGGTCAACGGGCGCCGGCTCTATGTGAACGGCAATTTCACCGGTGACCAGGATCCGCGCGCCGGCGGCGCGCTGGGCGACTGGGACGACACCTTCGCCCTGGTGCTCGGCAACGAAACCTCCAACAACCGGCAGTGGCAGGGCGTCATCCGCTTCGCCGCGATCCACAGCCGCACGCTGACTCTCGAGCAGATCCAGCAGAACTTTGCTGCCGGTGTCGGTGAGCGCTATTTCCTGCTGTTCAACGTCACGGCCCTGACCGGCATGCCGCAGAGCTACGTCATGCTCGAGGCCAGCGAATACGACAGCTACGGCTACCTGTTCACCAAGCCGACGTTCATCAGTCTCGACCCGGCTGCGCGTCCTGGCTCGATTCCGGTCGAAGGTATCCGTATCGGCATCAACGGTTCCGAAGCGCCGGTGGGCCAGGCCTATGCCAATGTTGCGCTTGCCATCACCGACGCGAACTACGCAACGGGCACCGGCCAGTTGCTGTCCGAGGTCGGCACGATCATCGGCCGGCAGAAGGGGCCGGCTGCCGACCAGTTCTTCCTCAGCTTCGACCGCATCGGCACCAATACCTACGTGCGTACGCCCGTCACCGGCATCACGCAGGCCCCGGTCGACCTGCCCGCGAAGTCGGACATCGGTGTGCGCACCTTCGAACAGCTCAACCAGAGCATGTCGCGCATCACGGGTGTGGCCACTACCAACAGCGGCGTGCGCAGCACCTACCTGCAGGTGCAGCAGCAGCTGCCGCCGGTGGCGAGCATCGAGGCCTTCCTGGCGTCGCATCAGACAGGCGTGGCGCAGCTGGCGATCAAGTACTGCTCGGTGATGGTGGACAATCCCGCGACGCGTTTGGCGTTCTTCCCGGCCCTGGATATCGCGACTGCGCCCGCGGTGCAGTTCGCCGATGCCAACGGCAAGGACATCCTCGCCACGCCGCTGCTGCAGAAGGTCGTGGGTGCGAACCTGGCAAGCCAGCCGTCCGACGCGGCCGTGCGCAATGAGCTGCATGCGCTGATCGGCAAGCTGGCCGCGAAACCCGGTGCCAGCAGCGCCACAGTGGCCAAGGCAGCTTGCGCGGCGGCGCTGGGCAGCGGCGTGTTGTCGATCCTCTAAGGCAGACGGACTCTCAAGGAAAGGACCAGAAGACCATGCGCTACATCCGCAAGATCCCGAAGGGCCGGGGACTGAACGAACCGGTGCTGCACGCCGACCACCAGCGTCCGGTTTCGCGCCGCGATTTTCTTTCCGCGGGACTGGTCACCGGCACGGCCACCGTGGTGGTGCCCACCGCGATGAGCCTGCTCGCCGCGCAAGCGGCCCGCGCCGACGTCAGGGGCGACCTGAACTACCTCGGGCTCACCAACTGCGGCCTGGAAGGCGGTGCCGGCAGGATCCCGTTCATCTGCTTCGACCTTTCCGGCGGCGCCAACATCGCGGGCTCGAACGTGTTGATCGGCAAGCAGGGGGGGCAGCTCGATTTCCTCACGACGGCGGGTTATTCCAAGCTCGGCCTTCCCGGCAACATGACGCCGAATCTGCCCACTTTCACCGACTCCACTTTCGGTCTCGCCTTCCATTCCGACAGTGCATTCCTGCGTGGCATGAAGATGCGTGCCACGGCCGGAACCGCTGCCAGCACCAATGGCACGATCATCGCGGCACGTTCGGAGAACGATACCGCCAACAATCCACACAATCCCATGTATGGCATTGCCCGCATCGGCGCGAAGGGCCAGCTGCTGACGCTCATTGGCTCGGTCAGTTCGGATTCCGGCGGCAACTCCACGGCGCCCATCGCGATGATGGATCCCAAGGTGCGCCCCACGAAGGTGGATCGCGCCAGCGATGTCACGGGCCTGGTCGATACCGGTGAGCTGGGCACCCTGTTCCCGGATCCAAATGATGCCGTTGCGGTGATGGAGTCGATGGCGGTGCTGACGAACAGCAAGCATGGCGCGGTCACCACCGGCCTTGCCAACGATGCGGCATTGAAAGACTTCAACAAGTGCGGCTATGTGAAGTCGGCCTATCTGGCCGAGCAGTTCAATAGTCCCGCTGCGCTCGATCCGGGTCGTGATACGCGGGTGGTTGGTGCAGGTGGCATCTTCACCCAGGCGGAATACAACGGCGACAGCGAGTTCCGCAAGACCGCCGCCGTCATGAAGATGGTGATCGACGGCAATGCCGGTGCGGGCACCATCCAGATGGGTGGTTTCGACTATCACACCGGCGAGCGTGCCACCGGCGAGATGCGCGACCTGCGCGCCGGCCAGTGCATCGGCGCCTGCCTGGAGTACGCTGCGCGCGCCAATCGTCCACTCATGCTCTACGTATTCAGCGACGGTTCGCTGTCGTCCAGCGGCATGATCGACAATTCGGTCAATGGCCGGGGCAAGGGTGTGTGGACGGGTGACAACCAGGCTACGGCGTCGGCGTTCTTCCTGGTGTTCCGCCCCGGCCAGCGGCCGGTGCTGCGCGCCCCGACCCTGAACCAGATCGGCTGGTTCAGCGGCGATGGCTCGGTGGTGACTTCGTCGCACCCGGGCGCCAATGCAGTCAACCTGCTGGTCGAACTGGTATTGCTGAACTACATGGGCCTGCATGGGCAGGAAGGCCAGTTCGCGTCGGCGGGGCTCTTCCCGGGCCAGGGCCTGGGCGGCACCACCCAGCGCGACGCGCTTACCGCTTTTGCGCCGATCGTGTGAACGGAATCATTGTCACGCGGCACCAGCGCGCTATCCTTGGCGCATACTGTTAAATAGTCGCGTGGTGCTTGCTGCTGTGCGGAATCGATCCAACTCCTTTTTTCTGCTGGCAGCAGTGCTGCTGGGCGCAGGCCTGTGCAGCGCCGCCGAACTGCGCTATGGCCTGCAGGGGCAGGCGGCTCCCGACTTCGCCCTGCGTGCCACCTCGGGTACCAATTTCCGGCTGTCGGAGCATCGTGGCGATGTGACGCTGCTGGTGTTCTGGGGCAGTCGCTGCGGCCAGTGCGGTGCGCAGCTGGCAATGCTCAGCCGCATGGTGGACACCTACCGTTCGGCGGGGCTCGCGGCGCTGGCCGTGAACGTCGATGACGATCAGGTGGCCGCGGCGGAGTTTGCCATGGCGCATCCGGTGAGCTTTCCGGTGCTGCTCGATCCCGCCAAGACCGTCGCCAGGCAATATCGGGTGGACAACCTGCCCATGCTGCTGCTGGTCGATCGCGCGGGCGTCATCCGCCATGTGCATCGCGACTATCGCAGCGGCAGCGACGCCCGGTACCTGGACCAGATCAAAGTTCTTCTCGACGAGTAGCGCAAGGCTCAAGGGGCATCATGAAGCGTTCGTTCCATCAGGCATCCATACTGCTCGCGCTGCTTGCCGTCACGGGATTCGCCGCTGCGGCCGAAGTGCCCGCACCCGCCGCCGCACCCGCTGCTGCTCCCGACACCCGCGCGCTGGATGAAGAAATCCAGTCGATCAAGAAGGATGTGGTCGACCTGAACCGCGACCTGTTCGTGCTGGAGGAGGAACTGCTGTTCCCCGCCAACACCCAGGTGGCCGTGTTCCTGTCCATGGATGTGGGTGATTTCTTCGCCCTCGATACCGTCGAACTGCGGGTCGACGACAAGCAGGTGGCGAAATACCTCTACACGCCGCGCGAAGCCGAAGCGCTGCTGAAGGGCGGCGTGCAGCGGCTGTATCTCGGCAATCTGCGCGTGGGCAATCACGAGCTGGTGGCGCTGTTCACCGGCAAGGGGCCAAACGGCCAGGACTACTCGCGCGGCGCGCAGCTGAAGTTCGAGAAGTCCGTGGGCGCAAAGTATCTGGAACTGAAGATCGCGGACCGGCAGCGCAAGCGCCAGCCCGAGTTCGAAATCAAGGACTGGGAATAACGCGCGCATGCTGCGCAAGGCCTTCATCGTCTGCCTGCTTGCTGCAACGTCTGGCATGACGTCGCTGCCGGCAGCGGCTGCGCGCAAGAAGGCGGACAGGATTCCTGCTACCCGCGTGCAGGATCTGCACTACGGCGATGTGCTGTTCCAGACCTTCATCGGCGAGGATTTCGAAGCCCTTACACGTCTGGAAGCCTATTCCCTGTGGCAGCAGATGCCGCATCACAAGGGCGAGGCGGACCTGCTGGCCGGGGGGCTGTACCTGCAGCTTGGCATGCACAATGAAGCGGGGCGGCGCTTCGAGACACTGCTGGGCCCGGAGATTCCGGCCAGTGTGAAGGCGCGCGCCTGGTTCTATCTCGCCAAGGTCTGGTATGTGCGCGGCTACTACGATCGCACCATCGACTCGCTGGGCAGGATAGAAGGCAAGCTGGAACCTGCGCAGGAAGCCGAGCGGGTGCACCTTGCGGCCAACGCGCTGATGCATCTGGAACGTTACGACGATGCCATCGCATTGCTCAGTGGCTGGACCAGCCGCAGCACCTGGATGCAGTACGCGCGCTTCAATCTCGGGGTGGCGCTGTTGCGCAGCAATCGCCTCGCCGACGGCGCGCAGTTCCTCGATGCCGTAGGTGCCCAGCACAGCCGCGACGAAGAAATGCTGGCGTTGCAGGACAAGGCCAATCTCGCGCTGGGTTTTGCCTACATGCAGGCCAATGACCCTGCAAAGGCCATGCAGAGCCTCGAGCGTGTGCGGCTGGATGGGCCGCAGTCCAGCCGCGCGTTGCTGGGGCTGGGCTGGGCCAATGCGGCGCTTGAAAAATACGACGACGCGTTGACTCCCTGGCTTGCGCTGCGCGAGCGCAACCTGCTGGATGCTGCCGTGCAGGAAGCCTGGCTCGCCGTCCCCTATGCCTTTTCCAGGCTGGGCGCCAATGCCCAGGCCGCCGAGTACTACGAGCAGGCGCTCACTTCCTTCGGCAGTGAGCAGGGGCGCATCGATGCCTCCATCGCCCGTATCCGCGAGGGCGGCCTGCTGAACAACCTGCTGGGCGCAGACGATGCCAACTCCCCGCAGCGCGGCTGGTTCTGGCAGCTGCAGGAACTGCCGGATGCGCCCGAGTCGCGCTACCTGTTCCCGGTGCTGGCCAGCAATGACTTCCAGGAAGGCCTGAAGAACTTCCGCGACCTTGCCTATCTCGGGTCGACGTTGTCGCGCTGGGACGAAAACATGGTGGTCTACGCCAACATGATCGAGACGCGCGAGAAGGCCTATGCCGAGCGCATCCCGCGCGCGGACGCACTGCTCGCCGGCGGCGCAACCGAGGCGCTGGCCTCACGTCGCAAGGCAGTGGAAGGGCGCTTCAACGACATCATCATCATGGAAGACGTGGCCGCCCTGGGTACGGCGGAGCAGCGTGCGCAGTGGCAGCGTATTGCCGGGATCGAGGCCGGGTTGGCGGCAGAGCCCGACAGTGAGGAAACCACCGCGAAGCGCGACCGGCTGCGCCTGGTGAAGGGCGTGCTGTACTGGGATCTGCGCCAGAGTTATCGCGAGCGGCTGAATCGGCAGCGTGGGGAGTTGAAGTCCCTGGACGCCGCGCTGGCCGAGGCCAATCGGCGCTGGCTGCGGGTCGAGCAGGCGCGCAGGACGGCGCCGAGCACCACCGGCGACTTTGCAGCGCGGATCGATGCACTGCAGGCGCGCATGACATCGCTGCGTGCCAAGCTGCGCGATGCAGCGAAGGCGCAGAGTGACCTGCTCGCCGATATCGCCGTGGCGGAACTCGAGACGCAGAAGCAGCGCATCGCCGACTACGAGCTCCAGGCCCGCTTCGCGCTCGCAACCATTTATGACCGCGCGGCAGAATCGCCGCGGCCCGCACCCGCACCCGGCGCAGGTACGCCATGAAGCTGCGGCGCACAGTGTGGATGGCCGCAGCAGCAGTGGCGATCAGCAGCGCCGCTTTCGGCGCGGCCAGATCGCAGCCGGCGCCGACACTCAAGGATCTGCCCCGGCGCCAGGTCGAGATCCGCAAGGATGCACCGACGGACAACAATGCCGCCAAGGCGATGGACAACTACCGGAAATTCCTGGAACTGCAGAAAACCGACCCGGCCCTGCGTGCCGAGGCGCTGCGGCGGCTCGGCGACCTGTCGCTGGAAAATGGCGAGCTGGAACGCATGGAGACCGAAGTCACGCGAGTGGATCTCGGCGGCGCGGAAGCGATCCGGCTTTACACGCTGCTGCTGAAGGCGCATCCGGACTACCCGCGCAATGACCAGGTGCTCTACCAGCTGGCACGCGCCTACGAAACCACCGGTCAGCCCGACAAGGCGCTGGCGACCCTGGACGACATCGTGCGCCGCTATCCCGCGTCGCGTGACCTTGCCGAGTTGCATTTCCGTCGTGGCGAGCTGCTGTTCTCGGCGCAGAAATACCGCGATGCGGAAGCGGCCTATGCGGAGGTCACCCGCCGCGGTGCCGGAGCTTTCTACCAGCAGGGTCTGTACAAGCAGGGTTGGGCGCTGTTCAAGCAGAACCTGAACGAGGAAAGCCTGCCGGTGTTTGCGCGCCTGCTCGACGTCAAGCTGCGCGATGCCTCTGCCGCGCGTGGCTTCCGGCCGCTCGAATCCCTGCCGCGCGCCGATCGTGAGATCGTGGACGACACGCTGCGCGTGATGAGCGTGACGTTCTCGTATGCAGAGAGCATCGAACCGCTCAACCGCTTCGTCGACAGCATCGGCAAACCTCCGTATGCCGCATTGCTGTATGCGCGCCTCGGCGACCTCTATGTCGACAAGCAGCGCTACCAGGACGGTGCCGCGGCCTATCGCGCCTTCGTGGTGCGGGAACCGGACAACGAGTTCTCGCCCGGCCTTTCGACGCAGACCATCGAGGCCTACCGCAAGGGCGGGTTCGCCCAGCTGGTGCTCCAGGGCAAGCGCGAGTACGTCGAGAACTACAATCTCGGCACCAGCTTCTGGCAGGGCCGCGACCGCGCCAACTATCCGCAGGTGATCGCCGAGATCAAGGCGCACCTCGCCGATCTGGCTGCCTACCACCATGCAGCGGCGCAGAAGAGCAGGCATGCGGACGATTTCGCCCAGGCTGCACGCTGGTATCGCCTGCAGTTGCAGTCCTTTCCCCAGGATCCGGAATCCGCGCAGGTCAATTTCCGCCTGGCTGACGTGCTCTACGAAGGTGGCCAGTTTGCTGCCGCGGTCGATGAATTCGAACGCTCCGCCTACGCCTATCCGGTGGGTCCGGATTCCGCCAAGGCCGCCTATGCGGCGCTCGGTGCCTACCAGAAGCAGCAGCCGCTGCTCGCGGAAGGCGAGCGCGCGGCCTGGAAACTGCGCTCCATCGAATCGGGTGTGAAATTTGCGCAGGCCTTTCCTGAGCATCCAGACGGATCCGGTGTGCTGGCCCGCGCCGCCCAGGATCTGTACGCCGCGAAGAATCTGCCGCGTGCCATCGAAGTGGCGGCTCTGGTGGTCAACCGGAATCCTGCGGCCAGTACCGCGCAGCAGCGCATCGCGCATGGCGTGGTGGGTCAGGCGCGCTTTGACCAGGGCGAGTTCCAGGCCGCTGAACAGTCGTGGTTGCGGGCGCGTGAACTCGCCGCCGACGATCCCGCGCTGCAGAAGAGCCTCACCGAGCAATTGTCGGTGGCGGTGTATCGCCAGGCCGAGGCCAGGCGTGCCGCAGGCGATACGGCGGGCGCGGCCGATGATTTTCTGCGTGTGGCAAGCGTGGCGCCGGGCACGGCAGCAGTGGAAACAGCCCGGTACGACGCCGCCGCCGAACTGATCAAGGCCAGGGACTGGCCGCGCGCCATCGGTGTACTGGAGGCATTCCGGCGCGACTACCCGAAGAGCAGGCAGCAGCCTGATGTCACGCAGAAGCTGGCGGTGGCCTACATGGAGGGCGGTCGCGCGGATGCCGCAGCTGCGGAGTTCGAGCGCATTGCAGACGCCAGGGACCAGGCGCCGGCATTGCGGCTCGAAGCGCTTGGAATCGCTGCGGATCAATACGAAAAAAGCGGCAACGACGCGAAGACCATCGCATTGCTGGAACGCCTGGTTGCCGGGTTTCCGGCGCCCGTGGCGGAGCGGATCGAGACCCGCCAGCGTCTGGCGGACTTTGCGGCCAGGGCCGGCAACAACGAACGGGTCGCCTACTGGCAGCGTGAAATCGTGAAGGCCGATGCCAGCGCGGCAGCAGCCCGCAGTGATCGCACGCGTTACCTGGCTGCCAGGGCCAGTCTGGCGCTGGCAGCGCCGGCGCGCGACAGCTTCCGCGCCCTGAAGCTCGGCTCGCCGCTGCAGCGTTCCCTGGCGGTCAAGCGCCGCGCGCTCGAAACCGCGCTCGCGGGCTACAAGGCCGCCGCCGCGTACAACATTGCCGAAGTGACCACGCAGGCCAGCTTCGAGATCGCCGAGCTCTACGGTCAGCTCGGCGCAGACCTGATCGCGTCGGAGCGGCCGAAGAAGCAGTCCGCCGAGGTGCGCGAGCAGTACGACCTGATGCTGGAAGAGCTGGCGACACCGATCGAGGAACAGGCCATCGCCCTGCATGAGGCCAACGTGGCGCATGCCCGCGACGGCATTTTCGACGCCGGCGTGAAGGCGAGCTACGCTGCTCTCGCCAGGCTGCTGCCGGCCCGCTATGGCAAGACCGAGTTGCCGGGCAACTACCATGATTCGCTGGTACTGCCGGTGGGCATGCAGCCGGTGGCGGAGGCTGGCGCGGGTGGCGCGGGAGTTGCGCCACGGGCCGCTGCTCCACAGCCTTCGGGGCGACTGGTGGCACAGCACGAGCGCGCGCTGGCGCAGGCCAATGCGGGCCAGGCAGCGGATGCCGAGCTCGAATTCAGGCGGCTGATGGAGGCCACGCCGGAATTCGGTGGTGCGGCCTACAACCTCGGTGTGTTGCTGTTCGGCCTGCAGCGGCTGGACGAGGCTGAAGCTGCCCTGCTCGAAGCCGCGCGCCGCGCGCCGCGCAGTGACGTGGCACTGACCGAACTCGGACTGGTGCAGCGGCAGCTCGGCAAGTTTGCCGCCGCCGCCGCTTCCTACGAGAGGGCACTGCAGGCCAATCCGGAGCATGCTCCGGCATGGCGCAATCTCGGTGTCGTACGCGATATGTATCTTGGCGATCCCGCAGCCGCGGTGGAGCCATTCGAGCGTTACAAGGCGCTCACCGGTGAGGACCGGCCCATTACCAGCTGGATTGCAGATGTGAAGCAACGTGCCGGCAGGCGCGATGCCGCAATATCCACGCCGGAAGCAAAGGCGGAGGTCCGATGAGGCATGCAATACTGAAATGGTCGCTGCTGATGCTGGTTGCGCCGGCATGGGCCATGGAGCCTGTTCCCGCCGCCACCGCGGCGCCAGCGCCTGCCGTTCCGCCAGCGTCGACCGTCAAACCTGCAGCAGCTGCACAGGCATCCCGTTCACTCGAACCCGCGGTGCGGACAACACCGCCCGCAGTGGCAAAGCCGGCACAGGACCGGCTCGAACTTGACGCGACCCAGATCACGGGCAACCGTGAGTTGCCGCGGGTGCTCTACGTGGTTCCCTGGAAGCACCCTGATCTGGGGGATCTGTCCGGCAAGCCGGCCAACAGCCTGCTGGATGAAGTTCTGGCACCGGTGGATCGTGACGTCTTTCGGCGACAGAACCGCTACTACCAGGCCCTGAAGCCGGACTCGGCCGGCGCGGGCAAGGCCACTGGCACAGAGGGTGAGAAATAGGTCGCAGCAATTTCGCTGCATAGGTTTCAAGGTGCGCAGGAGTCTTGCGCACCAGCAAGGGAGTCTCCAGATGGATGTCTTTTCGACGATTGCCCGCTTCTTCCAGAACGGTGGGCACTTCATGTATCCAATCGCGGTGGTGCTGGTCATCGGCCTCGCGATTGCCCTTGAGCGCTATGTGTATCTGACGGTTACACGCAGCCGCAACCGCGCCACGTGGCAGCAGGTCGAGCCGCTGCTCGGGCAGGGCGATTTCCGCCAGGCGGCACAGGTCGCATCGCAGTCGGAATCCGCGGTGGGACAGATCCTCACCTACGGCCTGACGCGCATCCAGAACGCCAAGCGCCGTGACGACATCGAGAAGGCCATGGAAGAAAGCCTGATGGGTATCGTGCCGAAGCTTGAAAAGCGTACCCACTACCTCGCGACTTTCGCGAACCTGGCAACCCTGCTGGGTCTGCTCGGCACCGTGATGGGCCTGATCAGCGCGTTCAGCGCCGTGGCCACGGTGAATCCGGCCGAAAAGGCGAACCTGCTGTCCGCCAGTATCTCGGTGGCGATGAACTGCACGGCCTTCGGTCTGATGACTGCAGTGCCGTTGCTGGTCATCCATGCCGTCATCCAGACCAAGACCACCGAACTGATCGACAGCCTGGAGATGGCCTCGGTGAAGTTCCTGAACTCCATCGTGGAGCGCCGTACGGAAGCAGCCCAGGCCAGCGCCTGAAGTACCGGTGCAAGTCCAGCCGACTGTAAGGATTCGTTCCGATGCGTCGTAACTACGCCATGCGCAAGCTTGAGCGGCGGCACCGCAAACCCGCGGAGCTGCTGCTCGTGCCCATGATCGACATCTTCACGGTGCTGGTCACTTTCCTGCTGATGACGGCGGTGTTCTCGCGCACCGTGATCCTGGAGCTGAAACTCCCCAGCCAGAGCGCGGATTCGGTTCCACTGCCACCCGGCCTGAGGCTGGAAGTGCTGCTGCGCCAGAACATGGTGCAGGTGGCCGACAGCAACTCGGGCCCGCTCAAGACTTTTCCGCGCAAGGACCGCAGTCAGCCCTACGACCTCGCAGGACTTGCCGCATTTCTCCAGGAGGTCAAGGCGAAGTATCCCGACATGACCGACGCAACGCTGTTGCTGGAGAAGGATATTCCCTACGACTCGCTGGTGCAGGTGATGGATGCCATGCGCCTGGTCGAGCAGCGCCAGGGCACCCAGCTGGTGCAGGCCGAGCTGTTCCCCAATGTGTCCATTGGCGATGCGCCCGAGATCGATGCGCCGGGAGCAAGGCCATGATGTCCAGCCGCGCGCGTCGCATGATGATGCACCACCTGCGCAACCGGAACGAATCCGAGCTGAACCTGATCCCGATGATCGACATCCTGTCGGTGCTGGTGTCGTTCCTGCTGGTTTATTCCACCGAAGTCGAGGTGGTGCAGAACAGCAAGGGCATCGAGATTCCCGAATCGATCGTGACTGCCAAGCCGCGCGAGACGGTGGTGGTCATGCTGACGAAAGACGAGCTGTTCGTGCAGGGCGAGCGCGTGGCATCCATCGCCGAAGTGCAGGCCATCGATGGGCTGATCATCGCGCCGCTGCGCGAAGCCCTGCTGCGCCCGCGCATCATCGGCAAGGCCATGGCCGAGCGCGAGCTGGCTGACCGCGAAGTGACCGTCATGGCCGACAAGACATTGCCTTACGAGGTTCTGAAAAAGGTGATGAGCACCTGCACGGACGCCGATTTCGGCAAGATCTCGTTTGCCACCATGCAGAAGGACAAGGCGCTGGCTCCCGGCGCCTTCCAGCCGAAGTAACGCGGAGCCATCGTGGTACTTGCACCTTATTACCGTAGCTACGATCTTCCCTGGGAGGGCGATCCGGACTCGGGCCGGCGCTTCCGTCGCCTGCTGGTCATCGGCCTCACGCTGTTCGTGGTGCTGGGCATTCTGGTGCCGGTGCTGCATCTGCCGCGGCCGAAGGAAGCCGCTGCAGAAGCAGTGCCGGAGCGCCTTGCCCGATTGATGGTGGAGGAGAAGCCCCAACCGCCGCCTCCTCCTCCTCCCCCCCCGGCGCCAGCCGAGCGGCCAAAGCCCGAGAGCAAACCGGAGCCCAGGCCAGTACCCCAGCCGGTGGATCGCACCGCCGAGGCGCGCAAGCAGGCCGAGCAGTCGCTGAAACGGGTACGCGATGAACTGGAGGATCTGCGCCGCGATCTGACCAGGGATCTGCCGAGCCAGACCCGCAATCTCACCGGCGCCGTCGGCGCCGAGAGCAAGGCGGAGCGTTCGCTCATTACATCGAAGGCCGGCGCGGGCAGTGCCGGCGTGCAATCGACCAACAGCAGCCGTGGCTTCGGTTCCGGCGCCGGTTCGCTGACCGGCCACTCCGCCACCTCGGTCAATTCGCGCGTGGCAGCCATCGGTGCGGAGAACAAGGCCATCCGCACCGGCAGCAGTGGCAAGGCCGCCCGCGGCCAGGAGGAAATCGAGCTGGAGTTCGATCGCAACAAGGGCGCGATCTATGCGCTGTACAGCCGCGCGCTGCGCGACCGGGCGGACCTGCAGGGCAAGATGGTGCTGGAATTCACCATCGCGCCTTCCGGAGAAGTTACCGCCTGCCGTGTAGTGTCCAGCGAACTCAATGACCCCGAGCTGGAGCGCAAGATCATTGCGCGTGTGCGCCTGATCCGCTTCACCGCGCGTGATGTGGAAAGCATCACCACCACCAAGCCGATCGAGTTCTTCCCGGGCTGAGACTACCTGTCGACCGGGGAAGGCTTCGGCTATCCTCCGGTGAATGTTGCATGATCCGCTGACCCAGGTTCTCGCCCTGCTGCTCGTTTCCGTGCTGGTGGTAACACTGGCGCGGCGTGTCGGCATGCCGCCGGTGCTCGGCTATCTGGTGGTCGGTGTGCTGGTGGGTCCATTTACCTTCGGCCTCGTTCCGGAGTCCAACCAGACGCATCTGCTCGCCGAGATCGGCGTCGTGTTCCTGCTGTTCACGCTGGGCCTGGAGTTCTCCTGGCCGCGCATGGTCGCCATGCGCCGCGAGGTGTTCGGGCTCGGGTTGCTGCAGGTGGTGGGCACCACCACATTGTTCGTGGCGATCGGCAGGATGC
Organism: Gammaproteobacteria bacterium; assembly: GCA_015655465.1. Lineage (GTDB taxonomy): Bacteria > Pseudomonadota > Gammaproteobacteria > Steroidobacterales > Steroidobacteraceae > ZC4RG30. Next base: position 25,801 of record JAATEY010000116.1, read on the forward strand.
TGGGGCTGCCGTGGCTGACTGCCATTGTCGTGGGCGGCGCACTGTCGATGTCGTCCACGGCCATCGTGATCCGCCAGCTCACCGAACAGGCGGAGATCAACCGCACCCACGGGCGCCTGACGCTTGCCATCCTGCTGTTCCAGGATCTGGCCTTTGTGCCGCTGCTGGCCCTGGCCACGGCCATGTCCGAGGGCGCCCCGGCGCGTTTCAGCTTTGCCGGCATAGCACAGACCCTCGCCAGTGGTGTTGCCGCACTGCTGGTGGTGATGGCGGCAGGGCGCTGGCTGCTGCGGCCGCTGTTCGTGGAAATCGCGCACAGCCGGCTGAAGGAGCTGTTCACCCTGACGGTGCTGTTCGTGGTGCTGGCAGCGGCATGGGTCACCGAGCACGCCGGGCTGTCGCTGGCGCTCGGTGGCTTCCTGGCTGGAATGATGCTCGCCGAGACCGAGTACCGGCATCAGGTGGAAGCGGTGATCCGGCCGTTCCGCGAGCTGCTGCTGGGCCTGTTCTTCATCTCCGTGGGCATGCTGCTCGACCTGCGCCTGATCTACGACCAGTTCCTGCTGGTGTCGGTGATGGTGGTGGCGATCGTGGTGATCAAGGTGTTTGCCGGCACGGTCGCCGTGCGGGGCTTCGTCAGCACGCATTTCAAGGCACTGCGCACCGGCATGTTGCTGGGCGGCGGTGGCGAATTCGGCGTGGCGCTGCTGACGCTGCTGCTCCAGGCCCCCGAGATGCCTGAGACAGTTGCGGTATTCATCCAGCCGCTGCTGCTGGCGCTGGTGGTCACCATGCTGGGTGCGCCCTTCGGCATCCGCTACAACAAGACCTTTGCCCGGCTCATGCTGCGCGAGAAGGGACCGCCGCAACGCGCCATCGAGCGCGAGGATGCGGCCACCGGCGAAGTCGCAAAACGCGAGCATGTCGTGCTCTGCGGCTTCGGCAGGGTGGGCCAGAACATAGCCAGGGTGCTGGAGTCGCAGGGATTCGAATACATCGCGGTCGACCTGGATCCGGCACGGGTGCGGCCGGCGCGGCAGGCGGGATACCCGGTAATCTTCGGTGATTCCACCGATGAGGATGTGCTGGTGGCCTGCGGGCTTGCCAATGCCAGCGCCGTGGTGGTGAGCTTCGCGAACCCCGCGGTTTCGGTGGGCATCGTGCGCGCGGTGCGTGAGCAGCGCAGCGATGTGCCGGTGCTGGTGCGCACGGCCGATGACCTGGGGATCGCGGAGCTGACTGCCGCCGGCGCAACCGAAGTAGTGCCCGAAACCTTCGAGGCCAGCCTCATGCTGGTGTCGCAGGTGCTGATGCTGCTCAATGTGCCGGTGACGCGCGTGGTGCGCACGGTGGGCGAGATCCGCCGTGCCCGCTACGTGACGCTGCGCGGTGTGGTGCCGGCCGACTCCGGTGCCGGCGATGTGCTGGATGAGCCCTTCGAAGGCATTGCAACGATCGTCATCCCGCCGCGCGCCTGGGCAGTGGGTCGGGCGCTGGCCGAGGTGCGCGCGCGCGGCGCAGAAGTCGCGTTCACGGCGCTGCGCCGGCAGGGTATTACCGGCCGCGAACCCGCCGATACCACCACGCTGCGTGGTGGCGATGTACTGGTGGTCTACGGCATGCCGGAGGCCATCGAGCATGCCGAGGCCATTCTGCTGACTGGCTGAGCGGGAGTCGCGCGGGAACTTGCAATCTGGCTGACGTGTCAATATTCATATGAAATGCAGGCTCAGGGCTCTGCTGCCGATGCTGGCCTGCGGCGGACTGTGGTCGGCTGCCGCAGGCGCCGATACCGACCGGCTGCTGGTGAATGCGGCTCGTTACGATCAGGAATACCCGGTCATCGCCTATTCCGGGCCTGCCACGCACAATCGCGTCTGGCGGCTGAAGCAGCAGCTCGAAAGCGGTCAGCTTGCGCTGGCGTGGGAGCCGAAGTGGGGCTATCTGCGCTCCCTGCTGCAGGCGCTGCAGATCAATATCGATTCGCAGATCCTGGTGTTCTCCAGGACCAGCCTGCAGACCAGCTTCATCAACGACAGGACGCCACGCGCCATCTACTTCAATGACGACACCTATGTCGCCTGGGTACAGGGCAGTCCGCTGCTCGAGTTCACGGCGATCGATGCCGAAGCGGGCGTGGTGTTTTTCGGCGTGGACAACCGCCGTGAGGCCGCCGTGCAATTCGAGCGTGAGGGCGGGCGCTGCCTGACCTGCCACGATACCTATTCGATGATGGGCGGCGGTGTGCCGCGAATACTGGTGATGTCATCGCCGGTCGACGATCCGGTCGATACCCGGACCTACACCAGCGCTTCGGATGTGGATGACCGTACCCCCATCGCACAGCGGTGGGGCGGCTGGTATGTCACCGGGCATGCGGGCAAGCAGACACATTTCGGCAATATGCCGCTGCGCGAAGAGCGCGGTGGCGAGCAGTTGCGCAGACTGCTGTCGACGCGCGCCAATCGTCAGACGCTGGAAGGCTATTTCGATACCACGGCCTATTTCACCGACAAGAGCGATATCGCCGCCTTGCTGGTGCTCGAACACCAGTCGTTTGTCCAGAACCTGATCACCCGCGCAAACTTCAAGGTGCGCACCGTGATGTCACGCGAGGGGCACGACACGGTCGGCGTGCCGCGCACCTGGGCCGAAATGGGTTCGCATGACCAGTCGCTGGTGCGCGTGATGATAGAGCCGCTGGTGCGGGCGATGTTCTTCGCGGATGCAGTGACGCCAGTCGATCGCATCGAGAGCAGCAGCGGTTTTGCCGCGCGGTTCGCGAAGGCAGCGCCGCTGGATTCGAAGGGCCGCAGCCTGCGCGAACTCGACCTCAACAAGCGCCTGTTCCGCTATCCGCTGAGCTACCTGGTGTACTCGGAGCATTTCGACGCACTGCCGCCGTATGTGCTGGACTACATCGACTCGCGTATCGCCGAGGTGCTGCAGGGCCGGGACACCACCGGCCTGTCGGCGCGCATCGACCCTGCGGACCGTGCTGCCATCATCCAGATCCTGATGGACACCAGGCCGCGCCTGGCCAGCCGCCTGCGGAAAGCCCCGGTCGCCGCGCACCAGTAGCCGTGGATGGGTAGAATCCCAGCCCCGTGGACCGTCATCAGATCCAGTTTCCGCCCAAGCACCTGGCCCTGCGCGAGGATGTGCACCAGTTGGGCGTGCTGGTGGGCGAAATGCTGCGGGAGCAGGGTGGCGACGAGCTCTACACCCTGGTCGAGGCAGATCGATGCGCGGCAATCGAGCGACGCGATGGCGCCGAAGGCTCCACCAGCGTGCTTGCGCAGCGCGTCGCCGGGCGGCCGCCTGCCATCGCCCGCGATCTGGTGCGTGCCTTCTCGACCTGGTTCCAGGCGGTAAATCTCGCCGAGAAAGTGCATCGCATCCGGCGTCGGCGCGAGTATTTTCTTGCCGATGGCGGCCGGCCGCAGCCCGGTGGCATCGAAGATGCGCTGGCGCAGATCAAGGCGCAGGGCCTGTCACTGGAGGAAATACTGCAGCTGTTGTCCAGCCTGCGCATACAGCCCATTCTGGTCGCGCACCCCACCGAGTCGCCGCGCCGCACGCAGCTGCGCCGCTGGCAGCGCATGGCCGGCGCATTGCTCGACCGGCTGAATCCGAACCTCGACCCGCAGGAGCAACGCCATGTCTGGGCGCGCCTGCGCACGGAGATCACCACCGGCTGGCAGACCGAAGAACATCCGCGGCAGCGCCTGACCATTGCCGATGAGCGCGAGTTCGCGATGTTTCATTTTGCCGAAGTGCTCTACCGGATCGTGCCGACGTTCTACGAGGAGATCGGTACTGCACTCGAGAACCTCTATGGCGTGAACTTGTCGACTGTCGACCCGCCCACCGTGCTCAGTTTCGGCACCTGGGTCGGTGGCGACATGGAAGGCACGCCCGATGTGCACGCCAAGACCATTCGTGAAACGCTGGCCCGCCAGCAGCAGGTGGTGGTGCAGGAGTACTTCCGCGAGTGCCAGCATTTGTCACAGCTGCTGTCGCAAAGCTCCAGTCGTGTGCCGGTCTCCGCTGAACTGCGGCGCCGCATCGATGAATACGCGATGCTGCTGCCGGGTGCGCGCCTGATTGCGCCGTCGCGGCACGACCAGATGCCCTATCGCGTGTTCTTCGCACAGGTGGGCGAGCGCCTGCGCCAGACCTACGAATTGCAGGGGAATCGCTACGAGCGCGTGGAGCAGTTCCGTGCCGACCTGATGCTTGCCGCGCAGAGCCTGCAGGCAAATCGCGGTACCAGCGCCGGCTATCAACTGGTGCGCCGGCTGTTGCTGCGGGTCGACACCTTCGGCTTCCACCTTGCCACGCTCGATCTGAAGCAGCGCGCCGAAGTGCATCACCGCGTGATCGCGCAGGGCATGGACGATCCGGAATGGCTGCGACGCAGCCGCAGCGAGCGGATGAGCCGCCTGGCGGATATCCTGAAGCGCGATGTCGGACCGGTAGCGCCGCTGGATGCATTGAGCCGGCGCACCCTGGCGGTGTTTGAAGCCGCCATGCAGTGTCGCGCACGATTCGGGGCGCGCGCGATCGGCAGCTATGTAGTGGCTGCCACCGAAGGTCCGGACGACATCCAGGCGCCGCTGGTGCTGGCACGCTGGGCTGGAGTGGATGACCGGCGCTCGGGTGCGGTGGGCATGGATTTCGCACCGTTGTTCGAGTCCGGCGACAGCCTGCGGGCCGCGGGCAGCGTCATGCGCGAAGTGCTGTCCAATGCAGATTATCGCGACCATCTGGCCGCGCGCGCCGTGCCGCAGCCGCTGCTGATCGGCTATTCGGAGGCGGGGCGCGATGGTGGCTATCTCGCCATGCGCATGGCCGCATATGATGCGCAGCGCAGTCTGGCCCAGACCTTCGCCGACGCGAAACAGCCGGCGTCGATCCGGCATGCGCGGGGCGGCAGCACGGCGCGCGGTGGCTCCAGACTGGACGCCATGATCCGCACCGCTCCCCCCGAGACCGTCGATGGCACGCTGCACATCACCGAGCAGGGCGAAATCATCAGCCAGAACTATGGCCTGAACTCGAATGCGCTGCGCTCGCTCGAGCGCGCCTTCGGCGTGCTGGGCATGGCGACCCTGGCCCGCCGCCGCGGCAGCGTCCGTGTGGAACGGCCTGAGCACTACGCACTGGTGGGCAGCCTGGCCGCGCACAGCCGCAATGTATGGCGCGCGCTGTTCATCGATGATCACGAATTCAACGATTTTTTCCGCGCCGCAACGCCGATCGACGTCATCGAAAAAATGCAGATCGGATCGCGCTCGATCTGGGAGTGCGCAAATTCCGGCAGTGGCGTGCTTTCCATCCGTTCCACGCCCTGGGTGTTCGCCTGGTCGCAGGCGCGCTATTTCCTGCCCGGCTGGTATGGCGCCGGTTCGGCACTGCAAGGCAGCCTGGCCGCCCAGGGCCTGCCGCAGCTGCGCGAGGTCTATCGCGACTGGCCATTTTTCGCGCTGGTGATCGACGACATCGAAGCGCAGCTGGCGCGCACGGACCTTGCGATTGCCGAGCGCTATGGGGAACTGGCTTCGCCGGGCCTGCGCCACTACATGGCTGTGCTGCGCGAGGAATTCCAGCGCACGCGGGAAGCCGTGCTGGCAGTCAAGGACGAGTCCGACCTGCTGGATGGAGACCGCACCCAGCAGCGCGCCATCCAGCTGCGCAACCCGTATGTAGACCCCATGAACCTGATGCAGGTGGACCTGCTGCGCCGCTGGCGTGCCACCGCCCGCGAGGACGAGGACCTGTTCCGCGCGTTGCTTGCCAGCGTCAGCGGTATAGCGCAAGGGCTCCAGACGACCGGCTGACATATAACGCCGGCGCAGGTCAAAATGCGCCGCCCAGCGGCGCTTCCGCCCGCCATTTGGAATAAAATCCGCCCGTGTACCGCTATGACGAAATCGACGCGACACTCGTAGCCGAGCGGGTCGCCCAGTTCCGCGACCAGACGCGGCGTTTCCTCGACGGCAAGCTGCCGGAGGACGAGTTCCGTCCGCTGCGCCTGCGCAACGGGCTCTACATCCAGAAGCATGCACCCATGCTGCGGGTGGCGATTCCCTACGGGCTGCTGTCCACCCGGCAGCTGCGCATGCTCGGCCATCTGGCGCGCAAGTACGACCGCGATTACGCGCACTTCACCACCCGCCAGAACATCCAGTACAACTGGCCGAAGCTCGAAGACGTGCCCGACATGCTGGCGGACCTCGCCTCGGTCGAGATGCACGCCATCCAGACCAGCGGCAACTGCATCCGCAACACCACCGCCGATCATTTCGCCGGCATCGCGCCCGACGAGATCGACGATCCGCGACCATATTGCGAAATCATCCGCCAGTGGTCGACGCTGCATCCTGAATTCACCTATCTGCCGCGCAAATTCAAGATCGCGGTGACCGGCTCGCCGGCCGATCGCGCCGCTTCCGAAGTGCATGACATCGGCCTGCATATGCGGCGCGACGCCAACGGGCAGGTGGGTTTCGAAGTGCTGGTCGGTGGCGGCCTCGGCCGCACACCCATCCTCGGCAAGGTCATCTGCGATTTCCTGCCGCGCGAACACCTGCTGTCGTACCTGGAAGCCATCCTGCGGGTCTACAACCAGGAAGGCCGGCGCGACAACATCTACAAGGCGCGCATCAAGATCCTGGTGAAGGCCAAGGGCATCGATGCGTTCCGTACGGCCGTGGAAGCCGAGTGGGCACTGATTCGCGACTCGGCGCTCAGGCTCGATGTCGCCGAGATCGACCGGGTGCGGGCGTTCTTCAGGCCGTTACCCTACGAAAAGCTCGCGGACATCAACGTTACGCAGGGCCAGTCAGCCGATTTCCAGGCCTGGTATCGCTACAACACCCGCCCGCACAAGGTTCCCGGCTACCGCGCCGTGATCGTGTCGTTGAAGGCGCACGGCGAAGCACCCGGCGACATCACTGCAGACCAGATGGATCGCGTTGCCGATCTCGCCGACCGGGTATCCAGCGGCGAACTGCGCGCCACGCATGACCAGAACCTGGTGCTCGGCGAAGTGCGGCAGATCGATCTGCTGGAAACCTGGCAGACGCTGAAGGCATTGAACCTGGCGACGCCGAACATCGGCACGCTCACCGACATGATCTGCTGCCCGGGTCTGGATTTCTGCAGCCTGGCCAACGCCGGTTCCATCGGCATCGCCAAGCAGATCCACGAACGCTTCAATGACTTCGACTATCTCTACGACCTCGGCCACGTCGAGATCAAGATGTCCGGCTGCATGAATGCCTGCGGGCATCACCATGTCGGCCACATCGGCATCCTCGGCGTCGACAAGCGTGGCGAGGAGTGGTACCAGATCACGCTCGGCGGTTCTGCCAGTGGCAAGAGCTCGCTGGGTGAAGTCATCGGTCCCTCGGTTGCCAAGGATGCAGTGGCCGAAACCATCGCGCGCATCCTGGACGTCTACGTGGCCAGGCGCGAAGACGGCGAGGAATTTCTCGAAACCGTGCGCCGTATCGGCGTCGATCCCTTCAGTGAGCGCGTGTATGCCGCAGCTCATTAAGAATCGTGCGCTCTGCAACAACGAGTGGGTGGTTGCCGGCAGCGAAGCGGCAGGGTCCGCTACGCGCCTGCTGCTGCCGCTGGCCGATTACATCGCGGCAATCGCAGCTGGCGAACCGGCGGATTCCCGTGCGGTGCTGCTGAAGCCCGAAGTCCATGACCTGACGCCTCTTCTGCCTCACCTGCAACATCTGCCGCTGATTGCCGTGCAATTCGGCACTACGGGTGAGGGACGTGGCTATACGCAGGCCCGCCTGCTGCGCGAGCGACATGGCTACAAGGGTGAGTTGCGTGCGATCGGCGCGGTGCGCACCGACCAGGTCTACTTCCTGGCACGCTGCGGCTTCGATGCTTTTGACCTCGTCGACGGCGATGATGCAGCGGTTGCCATCTCGCAGCTCGACCGTTTCAGCGTGGCCTACCAGACCAGTGCGGGAAACCTGACGCACACGCGCATGCGTTACGGACACCAGGGCTAGCAGTACCTGGAGTACTTGCTGGCAATAGGACTAGAAAGGATGCGCGTAAAGCACGAGAGGCATGCGATACCCTCAGCCTTGCAAGGCAACACGCAATTGCGTCGCCAGCTGCGCCACATGCGTGCTGTTGTGTGCTGCCGATAGAAAGCCGACTTCGAAGGCGCTTGGCGCCAGATAGATGCCTGCTTCCAGCAGCCGGTGAAACACCGGCCCGAATGGCGTGGCAGGTTTCGATTTCAGATCAGCCAGGCTGCGCAGCGGTGCGGCGTCGGCCGCCAGGTATGGCCAGAACACCGACCCCAGGCGCTGCACGGTAACTCCCGGGATCGCATTGAGCTGCTGCTCCAGCTGCGCGCCCAGCGCCTCCAGCTGCGCGTACAGTCGCCCATCAGCCAGCTGCTCGAGCGTGGCAAGGCCCGCACACATGGCCACAGGATTCGCGCTCAGTGTGCCGGCCTGATACACCGGCCCCACTGGTGCTACCAGCTCCATGTATTGCCGCTTGCCGCCATAGGCGCCAACCGGGAAGCCGCCGCCGATGACCTTGCCATAGGTCACAAGGTCCGGCTCGATGCCGAACAGGCCGGCGCAACCCTGAAAGCCGACACGAAAGCCGCTGATCACTTCGTCCAGCAACAGCAGCGCGCCGTGCTTGCGGCACAGACGCTCAAGCAGCTGCAGATATTCAAGACGCTGCGGCAGCAGGCCATAGTTGGCAGGCAGCGGTTCGATGATGGCGCAGGCGATTTCGGCGCCGTGCCGCGCGAAGACCTGTTCCAGTGCAGCCTCGTCGTTCAGCGGTGCGACCAGGGTTCCGCCCAGCGTTGCCTTGTTCAGGCCCGCGCTGTCCGGTTCCGTAGCTTCGGCGAGGCCGGAGCCGGAACGGATCAGCATCGCGTCCGTGTGGCCGTGATAGCAGCCGTCGAACTTGAGGATGCGGTCGCGACCGGTGGCGCCGCGTGCCACCCGCAGCGCCGACATCACGGCTTCGGTGCCGGAGTTCACGAAGCGGATGCTCTCCACCCAGGGAATGCGGCTGGTGATGAACTCGGCCAGCGCCAGCGAATAGGGCTCGCAGGTGCCCAGGCTCCAGCCCTTGTCGATGGCGCCCACGGCAGCATCGCGCACGGTCTTGTTGCCATGCCCGAGGATCAGCGGGCCGAAGGCCATGCAGAAATCCAGGATCTCGCGACCATCCACATCGCGGATGTGCGCGCCAGCGCCACCCGTCATGAATCGCGGCGTGCCACCCACGCCCTTGAACGCGCGCACGGGCGAATGCACGCCACCCGGAGAAACCAGCTTCGAACGTGCGAACAGCGAATCCGAGGTACTCATGAAGCCAGCCATTCCTTTGCATGGCGGGCGCCATAGCTGATGATCATCGAAGCGCCCGCGCGCACGAACCCGGTCCAGGCTTCGCGGTGGGCATTGATGCGGTTCGCCAGTCCCTGGTCGGCCAGCAGTTCGATGCCGGCGTATTCGCCGCTCACCTCATACACGGCCCATGGATGCGCGAACTGGCGCGACAGGTCGGCCAGAATGTCGAGATAGGGCATGCCCGGCTTCACCATCAGGATGTCGGCGCCTTCGGCCACATCGCGCTCCACCGACAGCAGCGCATCACCGGCGCGTGACGGGTCGATCTGGTACGAAGCGCGATCGGTGAGGCCGCTGGCAGTCTTCGGTGCGGAGTCCGCGGCCACACGGAAGGGGCCATAGAAACTGGAATGAAACTTCGCCGCATAACTCATGAGCACGGTGCGTTCGAGCCCGTTGTCATCCAGCGCGGCGCGAATGGCGCCGATGCGGCCATCCATCATGTCGCTGGGCGCCACGCAGTCGGCACCAGCTTTGGCATAGGCGAGGGCGGCCGCGGCCAGCTCCTTCACGCTGGCAGCATTGTCCAGGTGATCGGCCGAATCGTTGAGCACGCCGCAGTGGCCATGCGGCGTGGCGGAGCACAGACATACATCCACCGCCAGCCATAGATCCTTGCCGAATTTCTTCTTTACCGCAGCGATCTGGCCGGCCGTGAAGGACCAGTCGATGTCATGCGTTGCGTGGCTCGCCGGCACGCCGAACAGCAGGAATTTGTTCACTCCGCGCGCGAGGTCGGATTCGATCTGCGTCAGCAGTGAAGCAGGCGTCTCGCGATATACACCGGTCAGCCCCGGAATGGTTTCGCGCTGCGCGATGCCCTCGACCACAAACAGGGGCTGGATGAACTGCTCGGGATGCGGACGCGCGCCGCGCGTCAGGGCGCGCACATGCGGATCCTGCCGCAGGCGCCGGAGGCTGATTTGGGTCATGGGAGTACTCTATGATGCTGCGGCGCGACAATGTGTCATGGCTGCATCATATTCTTCCGTGAAGGGAATCGGCAGCCCGGGGCGACCCTGGCTACCTCGTGCCGCCGGGCGGAACAAAGGAAGTTCACCGGGCATTCGTCCGACAACTTGACAGCCTGAAGGGCGTTACGGATCGTTGTCCGAAAGAATGAAGGGAGGGAAACCCATGTGGAACGACCTTTCGAACCCCGCGCGCAGCTGGGCAGGTCTTGTTGCCGTCATCTGTCTGGGCACGGTGCTGAATGCAGGTGCCGCGGAAAACCCTGTCATGGACGAAGCTGCAACAGCCAGGGTGCTGTTTGAAAACGGCAATGCCGTGGCTGCTTTGCCCTACTACGAACGTCTCGCCCAGAACGAACCGCAGAACCCCCTGTATGCCGAAAGGCATGCGTTTGCGATGCTGACACTACTCAATGGGATGCCCGCAGGCGAAAAGCGCACCGCAATAGTGGGGCAGATCAGGACGGAAGCATTGCGGGCGAAGGCACTGGGTGACAACAGCAATCTGCTGGCCACATTGCTCGACTCCCTGGACAATATGGCCGCCTTCGAGCCGAGCAAGGAAACCCAGGAATTGGCCGCCGCAGAAGCCGCGTTCCAGCGTGGCGATTACGACAAGGCGCTCGCAGGCTATGAAGCCGTGGCGGCGGCGAATCCGCTGTCGTACGGCGCGCGGCTGTTTGCAGGTGACGTTCATTTCATCAAGGGCAATGTGGACGCGGCTGCAAAGTGGTTCCAGGCTGCCATCGACCTGAACCCCAATGTCGAAACGGCGCATCGCTACTGGGGTGATGCGCTGGCGAAGGCGAAGCGGGAGGACGAGGCGCTCGCGCACTACATCGATGCCTTCGTGGCCGAACCCTACAATCGCACCGCGCGGACGGGCCTGCAGCAATGGGCGGACCGCAATGGTGTCAAGTTGCGCAAGCCCAGTGTTCCCGTGCCGCCAGCGCCCACCGTCACCGTACAGGAGAACGCGAAACCAACGGTGGCCATCAACCTTGGCCCGGATACACTGAAGAATCCCCGCACGAGAGTGGCCTGGCTTGTCTATGCCACGATGCGCGGCAGCTGGATGGCCAGCGAATTCGCCAAGCAGTACCCGCAGGAGCAGAAGTACCGGCATTCATTGATGGAGGAAGCCGACTCACTGAAAATCGCATTGGCCTCACTGAAGGTGGATCAGCTCGATCTGGAGGGCGCCGACGCGGACGTGCGGGATCTGGTGATGCTGGGCAGGGCGAAGATGATCGATGCGTACATCCTGCTGCAGGCGGCGGATGAGGGTATCGCCCAGGATTACAACGCTTATCGCGTCACCAACCGGGCCAAGCTGGCGGCATATTTCCGTCAGTTCGTCATTCCGTCGAACTGACGGGGCAGGGGGTTGCCGGCTGCCCCATTTAACAATAACCTAGCGGCGCCATTTTGCGTGTTGAGGCACAGCAAGCCCCGCCGGGCAGCTTGTAACTTTGTGCCATCAACACTCACTCTCTTCGGAGCAGGTTCATGCAGCGCAGCAAGCGATTGATTGTTTCGCGTGTCGCCATCGCCGCGGTGATCGTGTCGGTCTGCCAGGGCGCCATGGCTGACGAAGTGCCAATTACCAAGGAAATCCAGAACCTCATCGACTTCCAGTGCAATGCCGCCAAGACGCTGAAACAGGCCGAGGCAAACTACGCCAACATGGCTCGTGGTTACACGGACCAGCATCCGGTCATTATCTGTTTGAAAAAGAAGATCGAGGAATTGAAGGCGGCCGGGAAGTAGGCGGAATCTCGTGTGGTGATAGCATAGACCGCTCTCGAAGAGCACACAGGCGCCGCGCCCAGCTCATCGCCACATGTTTTGGCTGCGGCGCCTTCTCGTCGGTCGGACCCGGTTCGCTTGCCTGCTGTCGGCTACTCCCGCCGTGATGCGCTGGCGTCACTGCCCGCGGCCGGCTGTGCGGGGCGAACACGCCGTGATACCGCGTCAGGTGCATCGGGCGAAGGCTCTGCAGTTGGGGATTGATCTCGATCAATAGGCGCAGATACGACACGAATTTCCCGTTCTTCGGCGTCGCATTTTCGACAGTATCGTCGAATGACGCATGGTCCGTCGTTGATGGCGTGCCGACGGGCAGCGGTCTTCCAGCGCTTTCCGGTGCAAACGGTTCTTGGCGCAATCGCACTTGATATTCAGTTACAGCGTTGTGTCACGTTGGTACAGCATCCGTTGTTCCCAGTTACTTTCGGAGATGGCGACATTGTTTGCTGCCAACGCAGGGCTTCGCACGCTCGCCGTGGATTGTCGAGTATCGGAGGCGCATGATTAAGAACTGATCAGATTTGCCACCTGCTCACTAGGAGAAGCGAAATGGCCGGATTCAGACTGGCGGAACCTCTTTGCCGATTCGGGACGCTATATCGGAACGCGTCGTCAACGTCCAGCGCAACGCGCATCGACTTCGGGACGCTATTTCGGAGCGCCACGTCAATACCAAGCATGACGGGCATCGATTTCGCGACCCTACTTCAGAGCACGGCATCATTACCAGGCGTGACAGGCATCGGCTTCGGAAACCTACGTGGGAGTACACCATCAATACCAAGCGTGGCAGACTTTCAACCTCCTGCGGTTAGGCTGAACAAGAGCCCGCTCATCCGAGACGTCTGCGAGAAGATGTGGGAAGCTAATAAGACCAGCTGCAACGGCTTTGTCTGTGCTGTAGCAAAATATCTGGGAGTTCCACTGCCAAGCGGCAAACCACCAAGCGATCTCCCCGGCGCTAGCGCTATCGTCGAGGCATTGACGGCTGAAAAATACGGTTGGGAGTATCTTGGCAACGACGCTGCAGCTAAGAATAGCACCGATGCTGCTGCAGCAAAGAAAGCCGTTGAAGCTGCAGCCAGTAATTACTTGGTCATCGGTGGACTGACCAAAGATCAATTGAATGACCGCGACAATGGCCACGTGGTTGTAGTTGTTCCCGGTAGTCCCAAACTCAGTATCGACGGGATACATTGGTTTCCGAAAGCATGGTGGGGCAGCATAGAGCGTGGTAAATGGGACAATGATGAATTCGTCGACGGTGCTTTTGCGGTTCCTTACTGCAGGAGGGTGGAGTATGCCCGGCACGCCCTACCTAGTCTTACTGTGTCATAAAGATCAAGGTATTATAGGAGCTCCTTCCTGACAAGGATGAGGCGTGATGACCGGACGCAGTCGGTTCGATCAGTACCTGGAGCATTTGTCGCTGAGCTTGGGCCACGCAGATCGAGTGGCTGGCCTGAAGGGCTACTGCACGGGACTTATGATGCCACTGGAAC
>JAATEY010000162.1 GCA_015655465.1 Gammaproteobacteria bacterium
CCATCCTGCCGGTGGAGACCTTCACCGCCATCAGCGTGCAGGTGAACAGGTTGTCGCCCAGGCGCGATATGCCGGTGTAGCCAGGCGTGGGATTGGCAGTGCCGAATATATAGAGATCGGTTTCCGGGTCGTATGAACCTGGCATCCACACCTGGCCGCCGCCGTGACGCGCGGCATCGAGGTTGGGCCAGGTTTCAAGACCCGGATCACCCGGGTTCATCGGCACGGTGTAGAACTTCCAGTTGCGCTTGCCGGTGCGCGGATCGAAGGACTGCAGGAATCCCGGTGCATCGATGTCGTTGCCCGTGCCCACCAGCACCTGGTCGCCGACGACAATGGGCGCCATGGTGGAGAAGTACTGCTCGTCGAGGTCGGCGATTTCGACATGCCAGTTCTCGCTGCCGGTGCGCGCATCCAGCGACACCAGGTAATTGTCCGGCGTTTCGAACAGCAGCGAGTTGTTCCAGATGGCGGCGCCCCGGCTCGCGATGTGCGTGCTGCCCCGGGTCTTCCAGTAGTAGTGCCAGAGCTCGCGTCCATCGCGACCGTCAACGGCCCACGCATGATCGGGCGAAGTCACATACAGCACTCCATCCACTTCGAGTATCGAGCCTTTCAGGCTGGCGCCGGCCACAGGAAAATCACCCTTGCCCTCACCACCGACGATGGCGCCGCGCGTCTCCGCATTCATGCGCGTGATCCACGCCAGCGACAGATGCTTGACCGTGCTGCGATCCACCTGCGTGAGATGGCTGAAGCGCTGGCCGGTGTAATCGCCGGAGTAGCTGGGCCAGTCCTGCGTGAGCTGCTTGAGCAGTACAGCGGGAGGCACCAGCGGTTTTTCCTGTGCGGCAAGCGGCATGGCCGCGCAACACGCCGCCACTGCGGCAACGATTGCGACCCGCGCCCTGCGCAGCATGATGAAAGTGTTCATTTCAGTGTGGCCAGATAGGCGGTGACGTCATGCATGGTCCTGTCGGTGAGCCTGGTCCACAGCACGCGATGCTGGGCCGCAGGGTCATCGACCTTGATGGATTCGATGCGCGGTATGCTGGAGCGACGCGTGAAACTGCGGTATTCGCCGGCATCGGTGCGCAGGCTGAGCACGAAATCATCGATGCGCAGCAGCGTGCCGTTGAGCGTCTCGCCACCCGCGAACTTCACGCTGACCCGCGCTGGACGCTGCACGGCATTGGAAGAAGGTGCGCCCGCGCCCAGCCGGCGCCCGGCCACCCAGCTGTTCTGCAGTTGTTCGATGTCCTTCAATCGCGTGCCAATGCCGCTCAGGTCGCCGGCGGCGGGTGAATGGCAACTTGCACATTCCACCTTGAAATAGCGTTCGCCTTCGCGCGCATCGCCGACCAGCAGGTTCAGCTCCACCCTTGGCCCGGCAGGTGGGGCGCCCTGTGGCTGTGCCGTATAGATCACGGCGTGCAGATACTCCGCCACGGCCTTGAGGTCGTCTTCAGTCATGCCGGGTTGCGGAGGCATGGCGGTTCCACCGCCGGCTGGCACGCGACCGGCACGCACGACGGGGCCGATGGCTTCGCCGGCCTGGTCATTCAGCACCAGCTGCGAGCGCAGCAGGTTGGGTCCGCCCAGATCACCACCACGCAGGTCGGCGCCATGGCAGGCGCGACAGAAGGAAGTGTAAAGAGTCTTGCCGCGTTCGATGACAGCCGGCGCACCCGGCGAGCGCTGCTGCGCGGGAAAGGTTGCGGGCGCCTGCGCCGCGTTGGCAGCAACACCCAGAGCTGCGAGTAAACAGCCCGACAGAACTCGCACGATGCATCCCCCAAGTCTTGCCCGACGAACGCTTAGGCTTCCCCGGGTCCATAATGCCCGACATTCCTTCCCCGACAAATGATCCGCCCGAGGAAACCACCATGAAATTCCTGCACACCATGCTGCGCATCGGCGACATGCAGCGCTCGGTCGACTTCTACACCCGCATCATCGGCATGCAGGTGCTGCGCACCCGGGACATGCCGGAGCAGAAGTACTCGCTGACCTTCCTGGGTTTCGGCCGCGGCAACGACGATGGCGGTGCGGAGCTCGAGCTCACCTATAACTATGGTGTCACCACCTACGAACTCGGCACCGCATTCGGGCACCTGGCCATCGGCGTGCCGGACGTGGCCGCGACCTGCGCCCGCATCAAGGCCGCCGGCGGCAAGGTGGTGCGCGAGGCCGGCCCGGTAAAGGGCGGCACCACCGTCATCGCCTTCGTGGAAGATCCCGATGGTTACAAGATCGAACTCATTGAGCGCCCGATGCTGTCCGATTGACGAAAATTGCAGCAATTGTGGCAATTTGCGGCCAGCTGCCGGATTCGGGATAAACTCCCCCGCTCTCAACAAAACACCTGACCGGGGGTCCTGTGTCCAATCGTGCTCGTTTGCTGGGCTTGTCCCTGCTGTTGCCCTTGGCCGTGTCCTGCGTCAACCCGCAGCCGGCCGAGCAGCCCAGGATTGCGGCTGCGGCTGCGCCGATGGCCAAGGGTCCCGCTGCGGTCACCCAGGCGCGCCTGAACAAGGGCACTGACGACACCGCGCTATGGGGAACCTATGGCGGCAGCTACAACGAACAGCGTTTCAGCCCCCTGACGAAGATCAACGACACCAACGTCAAGCAGCTGGGCCTGGCGTTCTACGCCGATTACGACGCCAATCTGATGAATCACGGTTCGCCGCTGTACGCCGATGGCGTGATCTACGTTTCCACCTCGCGCAACTTCCTGCATGCCTTCGATGCGCATGACGGCAAGCGGCTGTGGACCTATGCCCCTGCCCAGGTGCCGCACCAGAACCTCGGCAATGTGAACAAGGGCATTGCCATGTGGAATGGCAAGATCTTCATGGGCACGCTGGACGGCCGGCTGGTGGCTGTCGATGCGAAGACCGGCAAGTTGAAGTGGGAGGCCGACACCATTCCGGCAGCCCTGGTCGGTGCTGCGAATCTCACCAAGTACTCGGTCTCGATGGCCCCGCGTGCCGCCAAGGGCAAGGTATTCGTCGGTGCTTCCGGTGGCGAGTTCGGCTCGCGTGGCTTCATCGCCGCGTACGAC
>JAATEY010000023.1 GCA_015655465.1 Gammaproteobacteria bacterium
ATCAATGTCCCGAATGGAAACTATCGGGTCACATTGGGCATGGCGCCAAACAGCACTTACGACGCTGGCGAGTTTGGCCAGGATCAAGCCATCCAGGGACAACAGGTCGGCACCTGCGTCTGGAGCAAGTTCAGCACCACTTGTCCGCAAAATCCGACTTTTCCGGCACCCGCAGTCGACGTGGTACAGACTGTTACCTACACGGTTTCAGTCTTCAATCAAACGCTGTCGATTCAACCTTCGGCAAGCTTTGGCGGCGGCCGGGCGACGATCCTGAGTACGATAAAGATAGCTCAAGCGCCATAGCTCCACCGTCGGCGACGCGCGTCATGCATCCGGCCACGGCCGACACAACATCATGACGGGCGCCAGCCCGCCGTATCGATCCGGTAGTAAATGAAAGGGATCATCTCGCCGTTCAACGGCCGCGGCCCCTCGAACTGGGCCGTGGCACCGATCTTTTCCATGGCCCGGCGCGACCGCAGATTGTGCTTGCCGACGTGAAACCATACCCGCTCCGCCCATCGTGCGGCGTGACCGATCATGAGCTGCTTCAATTCACGGTTCACCGCGCCACCCCAGGCTGAGCGCGCCAGGAAGGTGTAGCCGATCGCCACTTCCCGCAGTTCCGGATCCCAGTCGTAGTAGCGGGCCGAGCCGATGATCTGCTCCGACGCGGCATCGACCACGACCAGCGCACTGCGGGATTCCAGCGAGCCTTCGAAGAAGCGTGCAAAGCCCTCGGGCTCATGGCGGGTCTTGTCCGGATGCTGTGCCCATAGCAGCGGATCACGCGCCACCTCCCACAACGGCTGGCGGTCGCTGGCTTGCAGGGGGCGCAGTATCAGCCGCTCGCCACGCAGCTGCGGTTGCAGATCGAATTCCATAGCGCCGACAGGTTCAGGTGGTGATTCGGGGTTGGATAGAATGATACGGCCTGGCCCGCCCCTTTTTCGTCCCGGAAGAACCTCCATGACCGCACCCACCTCCGCCATCGAATCCCTGCTCAGCCGCAACTCGCTGGCTGGGTCGTTCATGCAGGCACCCGCCCCCAATGACGAGCAGCTGCGGCAGATCCTGGGCGCCGCACAGCGCGCGGCCGATCACGACCGGCTGCGTCCGTGGCGATTCCAGATCGTGCGTCCGGAGCAGTACGAGGTTTTCTACGATCGCCTCGCCGAGGCGGCGACGCGTGTGCAGGGCGACCCGTCGCGCTACGAGAGAAACCGCGACAAGTACCGCCTCACCGCGCGCGCGCCATTGCTCGTGGTTGCCGCTGCGAAGATCGACACCACCGCCAAGGTCGCGCCAATCGAGCAGGCCTTCGCCGCTGCCGGCGCCACCCAGCTGGTGCTCAACGCCGCCCACGCGCTGGGCTTCAGCGCCTTCCTGTTCTCCGGCGCTGGAGTGTTCGACGTGCCGTTCAAGGCCAGCCTCGGTCTCGATGCCACCGATCACCTGATCGGTTTCATCTGCCTGGGCACCGCCAACGGGCCGGGCAAACCTGGACCCAGTGCTGAGGCAGCGGTGAGAGAGGGATTAGAAGAGACAGTGAAACAATGGGCTCCATAGCACCCGGATTAGCACAATTTCACCCAATATTTGGCAATCATCTAAAATTTGACACTCTGTCAGTTATTAAACATACTGTCACCTGATGAGTGAGCTGACAGACCGCCGTCGCGAGGAAAAGGACCGCCGCCGTACCGAGATACTCGATGCGGCGGCGGCCGCCGCGGCCGAAGGCGGCTTCGATGCAATCACCATGGAACAGGTTGCGCGCCGCGCGCGTTTGTCGCGGGCACTGGTCTACGTGTACTTCGAAGACAAGGCCGCGATCTGCCTCGCCCTTTACGAGCGGGCGCTGGAACTGCTGCTCGCAGAGCTCGCAGGCAGCACGCCCGACGCGCCCAACGGCCGCGCAAAGCTGGCCGCCATGGCGAACGCCTATGTGGCCTTCTCCCGCAATCATCCGGTCCACTTCGAAGCCCTGGCGCGCTTCGAAGCACGCAGTGCCGCCGACCTGCAGCAGTTGCCGGGCCAATGCCTGGCTCTCGGCGACGCCTGCCATGCGCAACTGATCGCGGCGATCCGGGAAGGCATGGCCGATGGCTCGGTTCGCAGCGACGTCGGCGCAGTGGATGCCGTGGCCATTGCCATGTGGGGCTTCATGCACGGCGTGATCCAGATCGCCGCCACCAGGGAAGGCATGCTCGCCCACCGCAACACCAGTGCCGCGGCACTGTACGAACAGGCCATGGCCATGACCATGCGCAGCATCGCCCCGCCGTAAATACCGCACATAGATCGCCGGCCCGAATTCGATAGAATCGGTCGATGGCCGATCTGAAGCTCAAGGATCTTCGCTACCTGGTTGCCGTGGCCGACACGCGGCACTTCGGCCAGGCCGCGGCCCGCTGCTTCGTCAGCCAGCCCACCTTGTCCGCGCAGCTGAAGAAGCTGGAAGACTATCTCGGCGTACAGCTGGTGGAACGCCATCCACGGCGCATCGCACTGACCGAGGCCGGCACGCAGGTCGTGGCCCGCGCCCGCCGCATCATCGAGGCCAGCGACGAGATCGTCGCGCTGGCAGAACTGCAACGCGATCCGCTGGCCGGCCGCCTGCGCATGGCACTGCTGCCCACCATCGGTCCCTACCTGTTGCCGCTGGTCGCGGCCCGCATCCGCCGGAAACTGACGCGCATCGAACTGCTGCTGTATGAATACCAGACAGGTCCGATGCTCGACCACCTGCAGGCGGGCGACATCGACCTCGGCGTACTCGCGTTGCCAGTACCCAGTGACGGGCTGGTCGAACGCGCGCTGTTCGACGAACCATTCGTGGTGGCCCTGCCGGAACAACACCCGCTCACCAGCCGCAAGTCGCTCAAGGCCACGGACCTGAACGGCGAAACGCTGCTGCTGCTGGAAGACGGACATTGCCTGCGCGACCAGGCGCTGGATGTCTGTGCCCGCGCGCAACTCCACGAAAAGCAGGACTTTCGCGCCACTTCCCTCGAGACCCTGCGGCAGATGGTCGCCTCCGGTGGTGGCATCACGCTGCTGCCGCTGCTGGCCAGCAGCGGCGCTTACGGCAACGCACGCGGCGTGGTGACGCTGCCCTTTGCCAAACCGGTACCCGTGCGCCACATCGGCGCGCTGTGGCGCAAGACCTCGGCGCGCAGCACGGCCATCGAAGCCGTGTGCGAGATCATCGCCGAGGCCGCCGGCCAGCAGGTGGAAGCATGAGCACCGAACGCGCGGATGTGTCGGTGTATGACCGCCTGGTCTGGCCCGAGGGAGTCGTCGAGCAACTGCTCGCCACCGGCCAGCGGCGCCGCGAGCTGATCGCCTATTTCGGCGAAGCGGAATACGCGCGGCTGCAGCCACTGGCGGTTGCAGCCGCAGCTGCAAGGCAGGATCCGGACCGCTGCGTGTATGTGGTGCCCGGACTCATGGGGTCGCAACTGTGCCTGCGACGCCTGGGCGCTGTTCCCGACGACCTGCTGTGGATCGACCCGACGGACATCAGCCGGGGCCAGCTCAGCCTGCTTACCATGCCCGGCCCACTGGTCATGGCCTGTGGCCCCGTGCTGCATGGCTATCTGCCGCTGAAGCTGACACTTGCCGCTGCCGGCTACACCGTGCGCTGCTTCGACTATGACTGGCGCCGCGATATCTCCGAAACCGGCGCCGTGCTGGCGCGGCATCTGGCCACCGAGCCTGCCCGCGACCTGACCGTGATCGGCCACAGCATGGGTGGCCTGATCGCGCGCATCGCGCTGCGCTCGACCAGCGGCCCGCGCATCCAGCGGCTGGTTACACTGGGCACTCCGCACCGCGGTTCATACGCTCCGGTGCTGGCGGTGCGCGGCGTGTATCCACTGGTACGCCGCCTGGCGCAGATCGACGATGTACACAGCGCCGAAGCGCTGGCGCGCGATGTGTTCTCGAGTTTCCACAGCCTCTACCAGATGCTGCCACTCGACGGCGCGCTCGACCTGATCGACTCGCGCAACTGGCCCCGCACCGGACCACAACCCAATGCCACGCTGCTCGATCGCGTCCCCCTGTTGCGACTGGGCGGCCCGGATGCACGCATCAGCGCCATCGCCGGCTTCGGCTACGAAACCGCAGTCGACATCACCCGTGTGCACGATGATTTCTACTATCGCTTCGACTTCAACGGCGACGGCACAGTGCCGACGGCCCGTGCCACGCTGGACGGTTGCGAAGCCTGGTATTGCCATGTCCCGCACAACGAATTGATGCGCAGCCCGGTGGTGCACGAGGCCATCCTGCAGTTGCTGGCGGATGCCGCACCACAGCTCGCGGGCGCACCGCCGGCGTCGCCCAGCA
>JAATEY010000181.1 GCA_015655465.1 Gammaproteobacteria bacterium
CAACCGCCGCCTTCAAGGATTTTGGTGCCCGCTTTCTGGCCGAGACCCTGCAACGGCTGGAAACCGGCTCGACCCAACCGCTGACCATCTTGGTGGCGACCTCGGGCGATACCGGGGGCGCCGTGGCGGCCGCATTCCATCGCCGCCCGTGGGTGCGGGTCGTGATCCTGTACCCCAAGGGCCTGGTGAGCCCGCGCCAGGAACAGCAGCTCACTTGCTGGGGCGACAATGTCACGAGCCTGGCGGTGCGCGGCAGTTTCGATGATTGCCAGCGACTGGTGAATGAGGCCTTCCTCGATCCGGTGTTCCGGCAGCACGCGGAGATGTCGTCCGCGAACAGCATCAACCTGGGGCGTTTGCTGCCCCAGGCGGTGTACTACGCGCAGAGCAGCCTGGCGCTGCACGCGGAGACCGGCGAGAAAGCTTCGTACATCATTCCCAGCGGCAACCTGGGCAATTCCGCGGCATGCATCTGGGCGCGGCGCCTGGGTTTCCCGATCGATCGCATCGTGCTGGCGCACAATGCCAATGCCACCGTGCCGCAGTTTCTCAGGACCGGTGTGCTGCAACCGCGCGCCAGTGTGGCGACGCTGGCCTCGGCCATGGACGTAGGCAGTCCCAGCAACCTGGAACGCCTGCTGAACCTGTATCCCGATGCGGCTGCACTGGGGCAGCAGGTGAGCGCCTGGTCCATTTCCGATGACGCCATCCAGGCGCGTATCCGCAGCGATCATGCGACCTATGGCGAGATCTGGTGCCCGCACACGGCAACGGCGGCGGAAGTACATGCATTGCTGCCGGAAGCAGAGAAGCTTGCGCATCACTGGGTGATCGTGTCCACCGCGCACCCGGCCAAGTTTCGCGAAATCGTCGAGCCACTGGCGGGAACCGTGCCGGTGCCCGAGAATCTGCAGCGGCTGTATGACCTGCCATCCGTGTTCTCCGAAATCGATCCCACGCTGAGTGACCTGCGCCGTGCAACTGGCGGTTGAAACTTCCTTCGATCAGATCGACACACCGCAGAATCGGCTGATTCTGACCGCGGTGTTGATGGTGTTCATCGCTGCGCTCGCGTACTACTTCGCGCGCGCAATGCGTCGCCGCGCGGATCGCCAGCGCCTGCATCTGGGCATCGTTTCGGTGGGCACCGAGTTCCTGAACAATGTGCTGGTGCCGGATGGCATGGGCGCCGCGATGCACGTGGACTACCTGCTGCTGACCTCGCGCGGTGTGGTCGTGGTCGATCTGCGCGACGTGCGTGGCAATATCTTCGGTGGCGACCAGATGACCGAATGGACGGTCATGAGCGGTGCTTTCCGGGCGACCTTCCAGAATCCACAGCATGCGCTGTACGACCGTGTGGCCGCGGTGCGCGCCCTGGCCGGTGAGTTGCCGGTGGAAGGGCGGGTGCTGTTCACGCGCCGTGGAAAATTCCCCAAGGGACTGCCGCGCTGGACCCTGATGGTCGATTCGCTGCGGGCCGAATTTCCGCCGATTGATTCCGAGGCGTCGCAGCACTGGATGGAGCGCTATCGCGAGGACTGGCAGGCAATTGCGGCAGCCGTTACTCCAAGCTCGCTGCGGCAGCGGCGGGGCTTTTTCGCCGAAGTATTCGACGAGCGGTTCTAGCGGCTGCCCGGTTCGGGCAGGCGAAAGAACGACTGCGCCGCCGCCGTGCTGCTGGCCGCCAGTTGCTGCAGCGACTCTCCCCTGGCACGCGCCACCGTTGCCGCCACCTCGGTCAGGAACGCCGGCTCATTGCGGCGGTCGGATGGCCGGGGTTTAAGGCTGCGCGGCAGCAGATAGGGCGCGTCGGTTTCAATCATCAATCGATCCGCAGGAATGGTCGTCATCATCGGCAGCAGGTGCAAGCCGCGCCGTTCATCGCAGATCCAGCCGGTGATGCCGATGGCGAGGTTCAGTTCGAGGTAGTCGGCAAGTTCATCTGCCTGCCCGGTGAAGCAATGCGCCACGCCATCTGTCAGCGCACCACGGAACTCGCGCAGGATGCTCACGAAGTCGGCGTGGGCATCGCGCTGATGCAGGAATACGGGTTTTCCGCTGTCCGCCGCCAGTTCCAGCAGCGCGCGAAAGGCGCGCAGCTGCGCTTCGCGCGGCGCGAAGTTGCGGTAGTAATCCAGGCCGCATTCGCCCACTGCAACCACTCCCGGCTGACCGGCAAGTTCGCGCAATTCCGCCAGCACCTCCGGCGAAAGGTCGGCGGCGTGATGGGGGTGCAGTCCGGCCGTGGCAAACAGCCTGGTCGGGTGCTGGGCGTGCAGGGCGATGGCAGCGCGCGTGGCCGCGACACTGGTGCCGGTGACGATCATGCGCTGTATGCCGGCATGGTGGGCGCGGCGCAGGACTTCCGGCAGATCCTGCGCAAAACTCTCGTGGGTGAGATTGGCGCCAATGTCGATCAGTTCCGGAGGATGCGCTGTTATCATCGTGGCGTGAGGATATCCGACAACAGGTCCGCGCCGCAGTTGCCACTGTGGACGGAACAGCCGGCGCAACCGGTTGCCCAGGTGCGGCACAGTCAGCGCGCCAGGCGCGTGGCAGTGCGCATCCTTGCCAGCGGTGCGGTGGAGTTGATCGTGCCGCGTGGTGTGTCGGAGCGACGCGCCCGTGCATTCCTCGAGAGTCGTTCGGAGTGGGTGCGCCAGCACGTGGAACGCCGGCGTTCCATGGCGCCGCCTGTCGAAAGTTTCCCGCCTGCGCGGCTCACCCTGCAATTGCCGGGCGAGTCGTGGCCTGTGTTCCAGTCGGGCGGTGCTGGTGCCCTGCGGTTGCGCGAGGTCGGCAAGGTGCTGGAGCTGCGTGGCGTCGGCACCCGCGAGCAGCAGCGACGCAGCCTGCTGCGCTGGCTTGCGCGGCGCGCCGAGCAATCACTGCGCCCCATGCTCGAGACGCTGGCCGCACAGCACGGCTTTCAATTCAGCGCGCTGCGGGTGCGCTGCCAGCGCACGCGCTGGGGCAGCTGTTCCTCGCGCGGCGTGATTTCGCTGAACCTGGCGCTGCTGTTCCAGCCGCCGGATGTGGTGCGCTATCTGCTGTGCCATGAGCTCGCGCACACCCGGCACATGAATCATTCGGCGCGCTTCTGGCGCTGTGTCGAGGAACACGAGCCGCGTTATCGCGAGCTGGATGCCGCGCTCTGCAATGGGTGGCGCAATGTGCCGGCCTGGGTGCGGGAACAGGGGCAGTATGGCTAGTGAAGAGCAACCAGCGTCCGGACGCATCGATCTGACCGGCGAAGCAGTCCATTGGGATCTCGGCAGTTCGCAGTCCTATGGCGATTACCTGCAGCTGACGCAGCTGCTGTCGGCGCAGAAGCCGGTTTCCGATGCGCATGACGAGACCATGTTCATCATCGTGCACCAGGTGTCGGAACTGTGGATCCATCTGTTCCTGCATGAACTGGAGTTCGTGCGGCGCTGTGTGATCAGGGATGATCTGGACCCGAGTTTCAAGGCCTTGCAGCGGATATCGAAGGTGCAGACCCAGCTCTTCGGCGTGTGGGAAGTGCTGGCAACCATGACGCCTTCCGACTACACCGCATTCCGCAATGCACTGGGCCGTTCGTCCGGATTCCAGTCGGTGCAATACCGGTTGCTGGAATTCGGTCTCGGCAACAGGAACGCCGACATCATCCGCGTGCACCAGCGCAACCCCGACGACCATGCGCGCCTGACGCGCGCACTGCAGGCGCCCAGCCTGTATGACGAAGTATTGCGCCTGCTGAGCCGCCGCGGTTACGGCATCCCGGCGGAGCTGCTCGATCGCGATTTTTCCGAAAGCCACGTGACCAGCAAGGCGGTCACCGGTGCCTGGCTCGGCGTTTACCACAATGCGGAAAAAGACTGGGATCTGTACGAACTGGCCGAGGGCCTGATCGATCTGGATCACCGCTTCCAGCTGTGGCGCTTCCAGCACATGAAGACGGTCGAGCGCATCATCGGCCACAAGATGGGCACCGGCGGAACCGGCGGCGTGTCCTATCTCGCGAAGGCCCTGGAACTCAGGTTTTTTCCGGAACTCTGGCAGGCACGAACTTCCCTTTGAAGCGCCAGCCGATCCGCCAGGCCATCAGCACCGCGAACATGGCGACATAGAGCAACGGCTCGCGGATGTCCTTCTTCACCTGCCAGTAGAAGTGCCAGACGCCAAGTGCCGTCAGCACGTAGATGAGCCGATGCAATTTGATCCATTTGCGGCCGAGGCGCCGCATCATGCCGCTGGTGGAGGTGACCGCCAGCGGGATGAGCATCAACAGCGCAGCCATGCCGATGGTGATGTACGGACGCTTCACGATATCGGCACCGATGGCAGCGAGGTCCAGTCCCTGGTCGAGCCAGGCGTAGCAGGTGAAATGCATCACCGCATAGAAGAACGCGAACAGGCCGAGCATCCGCCGCAGGCGGATCAGGTTGTTCCAGCCCGAAATCTGGCGTGCCGGCGTGACCAGCAGCGTGATCAGCAGCAGGTTCAGCGCGGTGATGCCGCAGGCATGGATCAGCCGGCTCACCGGATCGGCGCCGAGGTCCATTGGCGCGAACTCCGTGATGCCTTGCAACTTCATGATGCCCAGCACCATCAATCCGGCCGGGATGGCGCAGGCTGCGAAAACCAGCGGCTTGAAGATGAAACGGAACTGCCGGGTGCTGTTCAATAGTATCGCCGCAGGTCCATGCCGCTGTACAACGACGCCACCTGGTCGGCGTAGCCGTTGAACGGCAGCGTGGCCGCCCGTTTGGCGAGCAGGCCGCCGCCGATGCGCCGCTCGGTGGCCTGGCTCCAGCGCGGATGATCGACGGCCGGATTCACATTGGCAAAAAACCCGTATTCACTCGCGGCAGCAATCTGCCAGCTGTTGCGTGGCTGCTGTTCGGTAAAGCGGATGCGCACGATCGCCTTGATGTTCTTGAAGCCGTATTTCCAGGGCACCACCAGGCGCAGCGGTGCGCCGCTCTGGTTGGGCAGCGTCTTGCCGTACAGGCCAACTGCCATGAACGCCAGCGGATGCATGGCTTCATCCATGCGCAGCCCTTCCACATAGGGCCAGCGCAGCACCGCGTCGCGCTGGCCGGGCATCTGCTTCGGATCCAGCAGCGTGGTGAACTCCACGTATTTCGCTTTTGACGTGGGTTTGAAGCGTTGCAGCAGGCTTGCAAGGCTGAAACCCGTCCAGGGTATGACCATCGACCAGGCTTCGACGCAGCGGAGCCGGTATACGCGTTCTTCCAGCACCTGCGGTTTGAGGATGTCTTCCAGGGTGAACTTGCCCTTGACGTCGGCCTCGCCATCGACCGTCACGCTCCAGGGCGTGGGTTTGAAATCGCGTGCCTCCACCGCCGGGTCTGACTTGCCCGTGCCGAACTCGTAGTAGTTGTTATAGGTGGTGATGTCTTCGTAGGAGTTCGGCGCGTCGCTGGTTGACACAGCCTGGTTGCGCGCAGCTGTGAGCGGTGCGAGTGCCGGCGGTGAAGCGGCCAGGGTGGTGCTGGCGCCAAGCGTGCCCAGGGCTGCCGTAGCGAAACCTGCTGCCAGCAACTGCCGCCGGTCCAGGTACACCCCCTCGGGGGTGATCTCCGACGAGGCAATGCGGGGGATGTGGTTTTTCATGGATAACTCCCGAAGGCCGAGGATGGTCAACCAGATAGTACGTTCGCGCAGGGCGGAATGTTACGCCTCACCGCCACTGAACGCAGCGCAGGCCGCGCTGGGTGAGCCGGGCGGCCAGTGCGGCATCGGGATTCACGTATACGCCATATTCGCAGCGATACATGTGCACCAGGTCCGCGGTGCTGTTGCCATAGGCGATCACCGGCAGGCCCGGCATGCGGGCGCGCAGCTCCTCCAGCACGCGGGCCTTTTCATGGTCACGACGGTTCGGGCCTGCCAGGCGGCCATCGAGCAGCTCGCCGGTCCAGCGGATCTGCGTGCAGATCACCTCGTTCGCGCCGAGGGCGCGCGCGATTTCCGGCACGAACAGGTCGGGACTTGCGGACAGCACCACCACATGGTCGCCCGCTGCCAGGTGCTTGCGGAATTCGTTCACGGCCTCGGCAAACATGCGCGCGGGAACGACGGTCTGCGCATAGCGCAGTGCCTGGTCATTGACGACTTCGCGCGGCAGCCCGCGGAACAGGCAGTGCAGGACGGCGCCCTTCAGGCCGCCACGATCCACCACCCGCAGCAGATAGCCCAGTGCAGGAAGCAGCAGCAGCGCGACCCGCGGCCAGCGCGCGCGATGCTGGCGGAGCAGCTCCAGCACGAACGGCAAGAACGTGTCATGCCGGGTGAGCGTGCCATCCAGATCGAAAATCGCCAGCCGGCGCGGTGCCGGCTGGGTATGCTGCTGCACGGCGCTCTCGACCGGTAGCCGCCCTAGGCGGCCCGGCCCATCACGGCCAGCTGGCGCAGTACGTAATGCAGGATGCCGCCGTGCTGGAAGTACTCGCGCTCCTTCGGCGTGTCGATGCGTACCCGCGCCTCGAACTTCAGCGCAGCGCCACCGTCCTGCGACGTTGCGGTCACTGCAACGGTCTTGCGTGTCGCGTCGCTGCCTCCCTCGATGGCAAAGGTTTCCTTGCCGGTCAGCCCCAGCGACAGCGCGGTCTCGCCAGGCATGAACTGCAGCGGCAGCACCCCCATGCCGATCAGGTTGGAGCGATGGATGCGCTCGTAACTTTCGGCGATCACGGCCTTGACGCCGAGCAGCATCGTGCCCTTGGCAGCCCAGTCGCGCGATGAGCCGGTGCCGTATTCCTTGCCCGCCAGGATGATGAGCGTGGTGCCTTCCTGCTTGTAGCGCATCGCGGCGTCGAAGATCGACATCTGCTCGCCCGATGGAATGTGCAGCGTGACGCCGCCTTCCGTGCCCGGCAGCAGCAGGTTGCGCAGCCGGATGTTGGCGAAGGTGCCGCGCATCATCA
>JAATEY010000051.1 GCA_015655465.1 Gammaproteobacteria bacterium
GCCAGTCGTTATCCGGGCGACTCCGAATTGCGCGCCCTCATCGAGGCCAACGAACCGGCCTATCGCATGGAGAAATCCGCTGCCGAAGAGGTGGACCTGAAGGGCGAGTCGCAGGCCACCCGGGACCTGTACGGAATCGGTGTGGCCGAGACCAATGCCTACGGCACCAATCTGCTGCGCGCCCGCCGGCTGGTGGAACGCGGCACGCGATTCGTGCAGGTGGTGTCGGGCGAGTCGGGCGGCTTCAAGGACTGGGATGCGCACAACGACGCCAAGGGCAACAATGCGGCGATGGCGCGGATGGTGGACAAGCCGGTAGCTGCGCTGCTGGCCGATCTGCGCGCGCGCGGACTGCTGGATTCGACGCTGGTGGTCTGGGCTTCGGAGTTCGGGCGCACGGCGTACAGCCAGGCTGGGGACGGGCGCGATCACAATCCCTGGGGCTATACGCAATGGCTCGCCGGCGGCGGCTCCAGAGCCGGCACGACCGTGGGGCAGACCGATGAGATCGGCTTGCAGTCCGTCAGCGATATCACGGTGGACACCTATGACCTGCAGGCGACGGTGCTGCAGCTGCTGGGGCTGGATCACCTGAAGGTGACCTACCTGAGCAACGGTCGCTCCGAGCGGCCGACGGTGGTCTACGGCAAGGTGATCAAGGAGCTGCTGGCTTGAGACAATTTTTTTTGAGTGCGCTGCTGCTGGTGGTTCCAGTGGCGGCGATCCCGGCGATTGATTTATCGGATTTCGATGATGACGTGATGCGGGCCATGGACGATGCCTACAAGGATCTCGAGCCGGTGCTGGGTGCGTCGAACGCCGATGCGGCCAGGGTGGATCTCGCGGTTCTCAAGGAGGGCTACCAGTGGACGCACGAATACTTCACCGGGAAAAAGGCCGAGGCTCCGGACGCGCTCGAGATCGTGATTGCAGGCCGGAAGTTGCTGGGCGAGATCCAGAGCGCGCTGGATGCGCGGGATTTCACTCTCGGAGTGACGAAGGCGCGCGAGTTGCATGCGAACTGCAAGTCCTGCCACGACACATACAAACCAAAGAAACAATAGGGTTGAGGGAAGCAGGAATGAGCAAGGCAGGAATTGGCCCGGGCTGGGCCATGGTCACAGTGTTGCTGTCGGGTGCCGTGTTCGCGCAGGACAAGCCGGGCACCACGCCGGCAATTTCCGGCGTGGTGGTTGCCGGCACCGCCATCGAGATCGTCAAGGAAGGCTTCGACGGCACGGAAGGTCCGTTGCCGCAAGCCGATGGCAGCCTGCTGTTCACCGAGAACCGCGCCAACCGCGTCGTGAGGGTGGCGCCGGATGGATCCACCTCGGTGTGGCTGGCGGCGAGCGGCGGCGCCAATGCGCTGGCCGTGAATTCCAAAGGCGAGATTGTCGCGGCCCTGACCGAGAAGCCTGCCATCGGTGTGCTGAAGAAGGATGCGGCCCCGAAGGTGCTGGCGCAGGAATTCGAAGGCAAACCGCTCAACCGTCCCAACGATCTGACGGCCGGTCGTCTCGGCCAGATCTATTTCACCGATCCGGGCGTGGCGGCGGCAGCTGGCGAGGCGCCGAAGCCGACGGCGGTCTATCAACTGGCGGCCGATGGCAAGCTCACGCGCATCGCCGACGACATCCGCCGTCCCAACGGCATCGCGCTCAGTCCGGACGAGCGTACGCTCTACGTGGCCAACACCGCCGGCGAATGGGTGCTGGCATTCGACCTGGACAGCAAGGGTGCGGTGAAGGCAAAACGCGACTTCGCGAAGCTTGCCGGCTTCCGGCAGACCGAGACCGGGCCGAGCAGCGGTGCCGATGGCCTGGCGGTCGATGACAAGGGGCGTCTCTACGTTGCCACCACCGCTGGCGTGCAGGTGTTCTCGCCGCGCGGTGAGGCGCTGGGCATCATCGTGTTGCCCAAGGCGCCGCAGAACCTGGCCTTCGCCGGCAAGGATCGCTCCGCGCTCTACGTGGTCGGGCGTGGTTCGGTCTACCGGATCGCGACGCAGACGCGTGGACCGCAACGCGCCGGCAAGTAGCCGCTACCACCCGATGGCGGCGGAGTCCGGGCTCCGCAAATCACGGGCGCCCAGGCGCAGGTTCGTCCGCGGGTCGATCAGGATGGACTCTGCATCACCCCATGTGCGCGCTTCTGCCTCGGGCGCGTTGGGATAGAGCTTTCTGGACGCCAGGGCATGCCCCTCAGCCGTGAGCAGCGCAATCGTGTCGGGCGATGTAAGGAATGGCTCATGGTCGATGACGTCGGGTTGCCACTGATGGTGGAAGCGCGGCGAGTCGACGGCCTGGGTCACGTTCAGGTTGAAGTCGATGATGTTGGTGATGACCA
>JAATEY010000074.1 GCA_015655465.1 Gammaproteobacteria bacterium
TCGACTTCTTCCTCGGTCAGCGACTTCGGCAGCGAGCGGCCGATCTTGGGCATGGCGATCTGCGCAGTGGGGTCGTCGCGCAGGCTGCCTTCGCGCAGCAGGTGCCGGTAGAAACGGCGGAACGAGGACAGCTGTCGCGCCGTGGAGCGCGGCCGTGCGCCGGCTTCGACACGGAAGGCGATGAAGCCCAGCACATGGGCGCGCGTGGCCTTGGTAATCGATACATTCTGCGTTGCGAGCCAGCGCGACAGCGCCATGAGATCGGCGCGGTAGGCAGCCAGCGTGTTGGATGAAAGCCCCCGTTCCATCCATGCGCCATCGAGAAACCGTGTCACGGCCGGGTCTACGACGTCGGCGACAGTTCGGACAACAGCTGCGGTGGCGGACTTGGTCACGGGTTTCTTCCATGTCGGGTCGTGGCGGGTTCTGTCAACAGTATCGTCACTCCCCGCCCCCCTCTGCGTGATGGCTTTCACAGCGGCTATTACGCGTTAACATAAAGAGAAGCGGATCACACTAAATCCCGCCAGCGAGGGCTCCCGCAAACGTGCCGCAACCCAGAGACCTGCCCCGCTGGCTGGCCGTGCCCTACGGAGTCTATGCGCTGTCGGCATTCACCGTGCTGGCGCTGGCGACATTGCTGCTGATCCTGCCGGTTCCCTGGCAGACGTTGCGGCGACGCATGGTGCGCGCTGCAGCACGGCTGGCGTTGCGCGTCTGCGGCATGCGCCTGGTGGTGCTGCACCCGGAGCGCCTGCCGGCCAATGCCTGTGTCGTGGTCGCCAACCACTCGAGTTACCTCGACGGCATCGTGCTGTATGCCACGCTGCCACCGGTGTTCGGGTTCGTGATCAAGCGCGAGATGAGCAGGGTGCCCATGGCGAACCTGCTGTTGCGCCGGATCGGTGCCCACTACGTGGATCGCGGCCGCAGCCAGAAGAGCGCCCGCGACACACGCAAGCTGCTCAAGCAGGCTGCTGCCGGCGGCGCACTGGCGTTTTTCCCCGAGGGCACTTTTCATCACGAGCCCGGACTGCTGCGCTTTCGCAGTGGCGCGTTCCTGGTCGCGGCGCGCGCCGGACTTGCGGTGATGCCGGTGGCGATACGCGGCACCCGCTACGCGCTGCCGGGCAGATCGATGCTGCCCCGGCCGGCGAGAATCGAGATCGAACTGGCGCCGCTGCTGCCACCGCCCGCTTCGACTGCGGCAGGCGATGTAGCCACCTCCGTGGCCGCTGCAAGGCAGGCGATTCTCGCGCGCATTGCCGAACCGGACCTGGCAGCAGACGGCTAAACTGCCGCGCATGATCGAACGCGATGTCATGGAGTACGACGTGGTGATCGTCGGCGCCGGGCCGGCCGGTCTGGCAGCGGCCATTCGCCTGAAGCAGCTCGACCCCGCGCGTTCGGTGTGTGTACTGGAAAAGGCGGCGAGCATAGGGGGCCACACCTTGTCGGGCGCGGTGATGGAACCCGCTCCGCTGGATGCGCTGTGGCCCGGATGGCGGCAGCAGATGCCGGCGCTGTGCGTGGCTGTAGAGCACGATGAACTGCGGCTGCTTACCGCCGGCGGTTCGATGCGGCTGCCGCTGCCACCGCAGCAGCGCAATCACGGCAACTTCATCGTGTCGCTGGGACAATTGCTGCCATTGCTCGCGCAGCAGGCGGAAAGCCTCGGAGTCGATGTGCTGCCCGGATTTGCCGCCAGCGCCGCGCTCTTCGGCGCCGATGGCGCGGTCGCGGGGGTGCGCGTCGGTGACCAGGGGCGGGATGCAGCGGGCAATCCCGGCGCCGACTTTGCGGCGGGTCCCGAGATCCGTGCGCGCACGACGCTGATCGCCGAAGGCTGCCGCGGAAGTCTCGCGAAGCTGCTGATCAGCCAGTTCGCGCTGGATGCAGGCCGTTCGCCACAGACCTATGCACTGGGATTCAAGGAGCTGTGGCAGTTGCCCGCCGGGCGCGGCCGGCCCGGACTGGTGCAGCACTCGGTGGGCTGGCCGCTGGACGATGCCAGCTACGGCGGCAGCTTCGTGTACCACCTGCCGGGTGACCAGGCCTGTGTGGGCTATGTGGTCGGGCTCGACTATCTGGACCCACGGCTCTCGCCGTTCGAGGCCTTTCAGCAATTCAAGCACCATCCTTCGATGCACGCCTTGCTCGGCGGCGGCGAGATCCTCGCAGCCGGCGCGCGCAGCATCGCGGCCGGCGGCTGGCAGTCCTGCCCGAAACTCGACATGCCCGGGGCCATGCTGCTGGGCGATGCCGCCGGCACGCTCAACTTCCCCAAGCTCAAGGGCATCCACCAGGCCCTGCGCTGCGGCATGCTGGCGGCAGAACATCTGGTGGCCAGCGGCAACACCACGGGCTTCGATGCGCGCTGGCGTGAGTCGGAAGGTGGCCGCGAACTGCACCGTGTGCGCAACATCAAGCCGGGGTTCAAGCGCGGCCTGTGGTTCGGTCTCGCCAATGGCGCCTTCGAAACGCTGACTGGCGGCGCTGCGCCGTGGACGCTGGAAAACAGCAGCAATCAGGCGCTGCATCGGCTTGATGAATATGAATCGCCCGACCGGCAGTGGCGGCCACGAGACCTGCCGCCGCGCGACCGGCTGGCCTCCGTGTTCTTCGCGCAGACCAGCCACAACGAAGCGCAGCCGGCGCATCTGCATGTGGCCGACACCCACCTGTGCGCCACCCGCTGTGCCACCGAGTTCGGCAATCCCTGCACGCGATTCTGTCCGGCGAATGTGTATGAGATGGTGGACGATGGCGCAGGCGGCAGGCGCCTGCAGGTGAATGCCGCCAATTGCGTGCACTGCAAGGCCTGCGACATCAAGGACCCTTACGCCGTGATCACCTGGACCACACCGGAAGGCGGCAGCGGCCCCAACTACTCGAACCTGTGAACGACCCGAACGACAATCACATCGCCGTGACGCGCCCGCCGAAGCTGGGGCGCCTCGCGGCATTGCGCACGGCGCTGGATGAAGGCGCGGTGCGTTCGGCCGAGCGCATGATCAACACGCTGCATCCGGCCGAGATCGCGCAGCTGCTCGAATCGCTGCCACCGAAGCGGCGCGAGCTGGTCTGGGAAATGACCGACGCCGGACTCGATGGCGACGTGCTGGTGGAACTCAGCGAGGATGTGCGGGCGCAGCTGATCCGCGAGATGGATCCGGAAGAGCTGGCCGCCGCCACCCTGGGCATGGAGGTCGACGATCTCGCGGACCTGCTGGCCGACCTGCCGGAAACCGTCACGCAGCAGCTGCTGCACAACATGGACCAGCAGGATCGCGAGCGGCTGTCGCGCGTGCTGTCCTGGCCGGAGGATACTGCCGGCGGCCTGATGAGCACCGACACGGTGAGCGTGCGCTCGGATGTGTCGCTGGAAGTGGTGCAGCGCTACCTGCGCATGCGGGGCGAACTGCCGCCGCGCACCGACCGGCTGTTCGCCGTCGATCGCAGTGACCGCTTCCTGGGGACCATCACGCTGGCGCGCCTGCTGACCGACGATCCCGACAACCTGGTCGGCGCCAGCCTCGACGCCGATGCGCCGCGCATTGCGCCGGACACCACGGCCAGCGAGGTGTCGCAGCTGTTCCGCGACCGCGACCTGGTGTCCGCCCCCGTGGTCGACGAGCAGGGCGTGCTGCTGGGCCGCATCACCGTCGATGACGTGGTGGACGTCATCACCGAAGAAGCCGCGCACGAAGTCATGGCCGGCGCCGGTCTGCGCGACGAGGAAGACGTATTCGCACCGGTGTTTACCTCCACGCGCCGCCGCATGCTGTGGCTGGGCATCAACCTGGTCACGGCCATCATGGCGGGCCTGGTGGTGCAGCGCTTTGAAGACACCATCGCGAAGGTGGCGGCACTGGCCGCGCTGATGCCGATCGTGGCCGGCATGGGCGGCAACGCCGGCACGCAGACCCTGACACTCATCATCCGTTCGCTGGCGCTGGGCCAGGTGCAATGGCGCGATGCGCGCTGGCTGGTGCTGCGCGAGATGGGTGTGAGCGCGCTGAACGGGATGGTGATCTCGCTGATCCTTGCGGCCATCACCGTGGCATGGCTCGGCACCTGGAAGATTGCAGTCATCATCGCCGCGGCGATGATGACCAACCTGCTGGCCTCCGCCTTCGTGGGAGTGATGGTGCCGCTCACCCTGCGGCGCATGCAGATCGATCCGGCGCTGGCAGCGGGTGTGATCCTCACCACCTTCACCGACTGCATCGGCTTCGCGACGCTGCTGGGACTAGGTACGCTGTTCCTGACCTGAACGCGGCACGCAGGCCGGGGCGGTCAGCAGATTGACGATCTCGTCCCCCTGCGCCATCGCATCGCGATAGCCCAGTGCGATCAGTTCCTGCGTATAGCCGCTCTCGAACATCAGATAGCTGGCCAGCTGTACGCCAGCCTGGTTGCTGGCCCCCATCACACGCAGCAGGGCCTTGAGACTGGGCGGCAGGCTGCCGAGATGCCGCATGGCGATCCGGCGCGGGTCTTCCGTGGGCGTGAGGAACACGATCTTCTCGACGATGCGCGCACCGGGCACGAGCTGCGGCGCCACACGCACAATGTCGTTCACCCGATCGATCTGCTCCAGATCGGAATAGATCTGGTCCGCGAACAGGTTGTCGAGGGCGTAGCCGAGCAACTGGCCCGGCGTAGGCTCCGCATGCGGAGCGGAATGACGGGTCGATACTCCACCGCCCCCGGTTGTACGCATGCCCACCACGAGCAGGCGGTTGGCGCCCAGGTGCAGCGCCGGACTCAGCGGCGCGAACTGCCGCATGGCTCCATCGCCGTAGTACTCGCCGTGGATCCCCTCCGGAGGAAAGATCATCGGCACCGACATGCTCGCCATCAGGTGTTCCAGCGTGAGCTCGGTGCGTCTACCGATGTGATTGCGCCGGCTCCACTCGCCCAGATCGGCGCGCCCCTGGTAGAAAGCCACCGAACGCGCCGTGCCGTAGCCGGTGCAGCACAGCGCGAGAGCATCCAGGTTGCCGCGGGCGATGTTGATGGCCAGACCGCGCCATGGCACCTCGCGCGCCAGCAGGGTACGCAGTGGCGCATTGTCGAACAGCGAGCGCGGCATTCGCAGCAGCACGCCACCAGACAGCAGCGACACCACCCAGTGCAGCCCGGAGCGCAACATCCGCCGGCGACCGACATAGAACACCTGCTCGGTCCGGAAGTTCGCCCAGACTTCTTCGATAGCCGCAACGGCTGCCTGCCAGCGATCGGCGCGGGAGGCCAGCGCAATCGCCGCCACTGCACCTGCCGAGGTGCCAATCACCACCCGAAACGGATTTGGTTGCTCGGGCAATAGCTGCGAGACAGCTTTCAACACCCCCACCTGATAAGCAGCGCGTGCGCCGCCACCGGTCAAGACCAGCGCGGGAACTGCGGGAGTGGATGCAAGGTCCGATGACATGGGTCTATGATTATCGTTTGCCATTCCCCGCAAGGGGCGCTTTTGTTTCAGGAGTAGCCATGCGCTCACAATCCATTCGTCTCAAACCCATTCATGTCCTGCTGGCATTTACGGTGCTGGCATTGGTGGCACTGGCGGTTTCGGCTGCCACACCAGCACCGGCGGCGGCGCCAATCGAGGGCCTCATGTCAAAGCCTGCAGCGGGCGCAGTGGCGCCACAGTTCAGCCTCGTGGACCAGAACGGCAAGACCCACAAGCTGGCTGACTACAAGGGCAAGTGGGTAGTGGTTTATTTCTACCCGAAGGACCAGACCCCGGGCTGCACCAATCAAGCCTGCAGTTTCACCGAGAACGTGTTTGCCTTCCGCAAGGCCGGCGCGCAGATCCTGGGCATCAGCGTGGATGACGAAAAGTCGCACAAGGCCTTCGAGGCTGCGCTGGCGAAGAACGCGAAGATCTCGGCCGACAACCAGAAGGCGATCGAGGAGCATGGCCTGCCCTTCCCGCTGCTGGCCGACTCCACCTTCGCAACCGCCAAAACCTATGGCGTGCTGATGCAGCGTGGCACGATGACGATTGCCAGCCGCGACACCTTCCTGATCGATCCGAACGGCAAGGTGGCCAAGCACTACGATGTCACGCCGGACAAGCTGGAAGGCCATTCCGCCGAACTGCTGGCGGACATCGAAGCCTTCAAGGCCGCAGCCAGGAAGGGCTGAGTAGGGAAAACCCGGGGGCTGCTCCTTGCGATGAGCGAGCAGTCCTTGGCTTCAGGCAGAGCGGCTCACACGCAGGATCTGCATGGAGTTGGTGCCGCCCTGCACACCTGACAGGTCGCCCTTGGTCAGGATGATCTGATCACCCAGTTCCACCAGCCCCTTGGTCAGCAGCTGGTTGAAAATCGCCTCGTACATATGGCTGGGCGTGCTGTGAGTGACATCGAACAGCACGGGGTACACACCACGGTACAGCGTGACGCGGCTGCGCGTTACTTCCTGGCGCGTGAACGCGAAGATGGGGATGTCGGTGCGTATGCGTGACATCCACAGCGGCGTCAGGCCGGATTCGGTCAGCGCCACGATGGCACGCGGATGCATGTGCTGGGCGGTGAACATCACCGCCTTGGCGATGGCTTCCTCGGTATTCAGGAACGGGCCATCCATGCGGCGCGGCCTGCGCATGCTGCCCAGCTGGTATTTCTCGGCGCCGACAATGACCTCGGACATGGCCTGCACGGCCTTGACCGGGTATTTGCCGGCCGCGGTTTCGGCGGACAGCATCACCGCATCGCTGCCGTCGAGCACCGCGTTGGCCACGTCACTGACCTCGGCGCGGGTCGGCACCGGGCTCTGGATCATGGACTCCATCATCTGCGTGGCAGTGATGACGATGCGGTTGGCCGCCTGCGCCTGCTCGATGATGGTCTTCTGCAGGCCGGTGAGCGCGGCGTAGCCCATCTCGACGCCCAGGTCGCCGCGCGCCACCATCACGGCGTCGGCCACGGAGAGGATGTCGCTCAGGTTGTCGATGGCTTCGTGGCGCTCGATCTTGGCGACCACATGCGCGGTACCACGCCACTTGCGCAGCTCGGACTGGGCGCGGCGGATATCGGCCGCATCGCGCGCAAAGGACACCGC
The DNA here is from genome assembly GCA_015655465.1 of Gammaproteobacteria bacterium. Taxonomy (GTDB): domain Bacteria; phylum Pseudomonadota; class Gammaproteobacteria; order Steroidobacterales; family Steroidobacteraceae; genus ZC4RG30. The sequence goes on from JAATEY010000074.1 coordinate 7,075, forward strand.
CAGGAAATCCACGCCCATCTCGGCGGCCAGCTGGATGTATTCGAGATCCTTCTCGGTGAGTGCCGGTGCCGACAGGCCACCGCCCTGCTTGTTCAGGCCCTTGCGATTGGAGAGTTCGCCGCCGGCGCGCGTCACGCATTCGACGCGCGTGCCCTTGACGGACAGCACTTCCAGCACGATGTAGCCATCGGCCAGCAGCAGGGTATCGCCGGACTTCACGTCCTTGATCAGATCCTTGTAGGCGCAGCCCACCTCGCGCTCGTTGCCGGCGGTGGGATCGAGCGCGGTGTCGAGCGCAAAGGCCTGACCCTCGGCGAGCTCGATCCTGCCCTTCTCGAAACTCTCGATGCGGATCTTGGGCCCGGACAGGTCGGCCAGGATGCCGATGGGCCGGCCGACCGACTCTGCAGCGGCGCGAATGGCCAGGATGCGGCGCCGCTGCTCATCCTTGCCACCATGCGAGAAATTGATGCGGGCAACATCGAGGCCCGCGCGGACCATGTCCGCCATGACGGCCGGATCGTCGGTCGCCGGCCCCAGGGTGCCGACGATCTTGGTCCGTCGCAGGAATGCTTCTTTGTTGGTCACTTTTCTACCCTTGCGCGCGCTCTTCGAGCGCGGCTACTGCCGGCAGGCGCTTGCCCTCGACGAACTCGAGGAATGCGCCGCCGCCCGTGGAAATGTAGGAAATACCGTCCTCCACGCCATATTTTTCAATTGCGGCCAGCGTGTCGCCACCGCCTGCCAGCGAGAAGGCCTTGCTGCTGGCGATGGCGTTGGCAACCGATTTCGTGCCTTCGCCGAACTGGTCGAACTCGAACACGCCCACCGGACCGTTCCAGAGAATCGTGCCGGACTCGGCGATCAGCTTTGCCAGGCGTTCGGAGGTATCGGGGCCGATGTCGAGGATCAGCTCTTCGGGCCTGACGTCGTGGATGCTGCGCACATCCGCATGCGCTGTGGCAGCAAACTCGGTTGCCACGACCACATCGGTGGGCAGCGGAATGTCTGCGCCGCGCTCACGTGCGCGCGCCATGAGCCTGCGGCAGGTATCGAGCATTTCCATCTCGCAAAGCGACTTGCCCACACCGACGCCGGTTGCCGCGAGAAAGGTGTTGGCGATGCCGCCGCCCACGATCAGCCGATCCACCTTTTCCAGCAGTGCTTCGAGAATGGTGAGCTTGGTGCTGACCTTGGAGCCCGCCACGATCGCCACCAGCGGCCGCTGCGGCTTTTCCAGCGCGCGTTCCAGCGCCGACAGCTCACTCACCAGCAACGGGCCGGCGCAGGCCACCGGCGCAAACCGCGCCACGCCATGCGTCGAGGCCTCGGCGCGATGGGCGGTGCCGAAGGCATCCATGACGAACACATCGCAGAGCGCCGCCATGCGTTTGGCCAGATCTTCGCTATCCTTCTTCTCGCCCTTGTTGAAGCGCACGTTCTCGCACAGCACCACCTGGCGCGGCTCGACGGCCACGCCGTCAAGCCAGTCCTTCACCAGCGGCACGTTGATGCCCAGCAGTGCCGACAGGCGCGCGGCCACCGGCGCCAGCGACTGCTCCGGATCGTACCTGCCCTCTTCCGGACGCCCGAGATGCGACATGAGGATGACACGCGCGCCCTTCCCCATCGCCAGCCGGATGGTGGGCAGCGCGGCACGGATGCGCGCGTCGCTGGTGACTTCTCCACTCTTGACCGGCACGTTCAGATCCTCGCGGATCAGCACGCGCTTGCCAGCCAGATCCAGCTGCGCCATCTCGAGGACTTGCATCTACTTGGCCTCGCTCCAGGCCAGCGCCGTGTCGAGCATGCGGTTCGAGAAACCCCACTCGTTGTCGTACCAGGAGCAGACCTTCA
>JAATEY010000278.1 GCA_015655465.1 Gammaproteobacteria bacterium
GATGCCCAGCGTGTCAATGCGACAGATGCTGGAAGCGGGTGTTCATTTCGGACATCAGACCCGCTTCTGGAACCCCCGGATGGCCCAGTACATCTTTGGGGAGCGTAACCGAATCCACATCATCAATCTGGAAAAGACCCAGCCGCTGTTTGCGGAAGCCATTGCCTACGCGAAGAGCGTGGTTGGCGACGGCGGCACGGTGCTGTTCGTTGGCACCAAGCGTTCCGCCCGCGATGCCGTGCAGAAGGAAGCCCTGCGCTGCGGCATGCCCTTCGTGAACCAGCGCTGGCCCGGCGGCATGCTCACCAATTTCAAGACCATCCGCCAGTCCATCAAGCGACTGATGGATCTGAACGAACTGCAGGAATCCGGCGCGCTGGCCAAGCGCGGCAAGAAGGAAGCGCTGCAGCTGACCCGCGAAATGGCCAAGCTCGAAAAGAGCCTGGGCGGCATCAAGCACATGAATTCGCTGCCGGATGCACTGTTCGTCATCGACGTGGGCCACGAGCGCATCGCGCTCAACGAAGCCAAGAAGCTTGGCATTCCGGTCATCGCGATTGTCGACACCAACTGTTCGCCGGAAGACGTGGAATACGTGGTCCCCGGCAACGACGACGCCATGCGCGCCATCAGCCTCTATGCCTCGGCGGTTGCCGATGCCGCGCTCGAGGGCAAGGCCGCCGTGCCGCAGGTCGCGGTGGGTGAAGACGATTTCGTGGAACTCGACGAATCCGGTGCTCCGCGCCGCAATGCCGGTCGTCCGGGCGGCCGTGCGCGTCCCCAGGCTACGGTACGCAAGAAGCCGGTCGCTGCCGTGGCGGCCGACGCCGTACCTGGCGCGCCGGTGGAAGTTGCCGAGACCGAGCTCGATGAGCCCGCAGTCGAGGGCGTGAAGGCAGGTGGCAAGGAGACGATCGGCACGGCCCGTCGCCGTCCTGCCGCCGGAGCCGGTGGCGGAGCGCGCAGCGGAGCACGTCGGTGAGCGTAACCGCAGAATCAGTCCGTCAGCTGCGCGAGCGCACCGGCGCCGGCATGATGGAGTGCAAGAAGGCACTGGTTGAAGTCAGTGGCGACCTGGATGCCGCCGCCGAGCTCATGCGCAAGCAGGGCCTGGCCAAGGCCGACAAGAAGGCTTCCCGCGTCGCCGCCGAAGGCGTGATCGCCACCGCCGCCACTGCCGACGGGCGCGCCGCGGTGCTGGTGGAGATCAACTGCGAGACGGATTTCGTCGCCCGCGGCGACGATTTCACCGCGTTCGCCAGGGAAGTCGCGGCAGTGGCGCTGGCCGCAAAGCCGGCCGATGTCGAGGCGCTGGGCGCATTGCAGCTCGGCTCCGGTGAAACCGTCGATGAAAAGCGCCGCACACTGATCGCCAAGATCGGCGAGAACATCAGCCTGCGCCGCTTCGAGCGGGTCGAAAGCACCGGGTTGCTGGGCAGCTATCTGCACGGCACGCGCATCGGCTCGCTGGTCGCCATCGAGGGCGGCGATGCCCAGCTCGCGAAGGATCTCGCGATGCATGTGGCCGCCAGCAATCCGCGCTACCTCTCGGCGGCCGAAGTGCCGGCGGAAGACCTGGCGAAGGAGCGCGACATCCGCGTCGAGATCATGAAGAACGACGAGAAGAACAAGGGCAAGCCCGACGCCATCCTTGTGAAGATCGTCGAGGGCGGCCTCAGCAAGTGGCTGGGCGAGATCACGCTGCTGGGCCAGCCGTTCGTGAAGGACGACAAGCTCTCGATCGAGAAGCTGCTCAAGGGCGGCAACGCAAGCATCGTGCGCTATGCGCGGCTCGAGGTCGGGGCCGGCATCGAGAAGAAGAAGGACGATTTCGTCGCCGAGGTGAAAGCGCAGGCCGAAGCGCAGAAGCTCAAGGATGACGAGAAGAACAAGGACGGGAAGTAGTTTCGAGCGTAACCAGGACCCCGCCAAGGCGGGGTTTTTTTTAACAGGGAGCAGGGAATGAGCGCACCGCGCTACAAACGCATTCTGGTCAAGCTCTCCGGCGAGGCACTGCTGGGCGATGTCGACTACGGCATCGATCCGGCCATGTTGAGGCGCGTGGCGGCCGAGCTGGTTGAAGTTTCCGCCATGGGCGTCGAGATCGCCGTGGTGCTGGGCGGCGGCAACATCTTTCGCGGCGCGGGCCTGGCGCGCGCCGGCATGGACCGGGTAACCGCGGACCAGATGGGCATGCTCGCCACGGTGATCAACTCGCTGGCCATGCAGGACGCGGTCGAGGCGCTGGGCGCCCATGCCCGCGTCATGTCGGCCATCCACATCAACGAGGTGGCCGAGGATTTCGTGCGCCGCCGCGCCATCCGCCACCTGGAGAAGGGGCGCGTCGTGATCTTCGCCGCCGGCACCGGCAACCCGTTCTTCACCACGGATTCGGCGGCGAGCCTGCGCGCCATCGAGATCGGCGCCGACCTGTTGTTGAAGGCAACCAAGGTCAACGGCGTGTATTCGGACGACCCGGTGAAGAACCCGGCGGCGTCGCGTTATGAGAAGCTCAGTTTCGACCGCGTGCTCGACGATCGCCTCGGCGTCATGGATGCGACGGCCATCGTGCTGTGCCGCGACAACCGCCTGCCGCTGCGGGTGTTCAACATGAACACCCCCGGCGACCTGCTGCGGGTTGTGCGCGGCGAGAATGTCGGTACCCTCGTCACCAACGAATGATCGAACCGAAGGGCTAACGCAACATGCTCAATGACATCAAGGCAGAGGCAAGCTCGCGGATGCAGAAATGCATCCAGAGCTTCCAGTCGGATCTCAAGAAGCTGCGCACGGGCCGTGCGCATCCGAGCCTGATCGAGGGCCTGAAGGTCGATTTCTACGGCAGCGAATCGCCGCTCAACCAGGTGGCCAACATCTCGGTGGAAGACGGGCGCACGCTGGTGGTGACTCCCTGGGATCGCAACATGGTGGCCGCCATCGAGAAGGCCATCCACAAGTCCGATCTGCACCTGACGCCCAACACCGCCGGCACGGTGATCCGCATCCCGCTGCCGCCGCTGACGGAAGAGCGCCGCCGCGACATCATGAAAGTGGTGAAGCAGGATGCCGAGGCCGCGCGCGTCAGCGTGCGCAATGTGCGTCGCGACGCGCTCGCCGAGGCCAGGGAGGCGCTGAAGGAAAAGCTGATCTCGCAGGATGACGAACGGCGCGGCCAGGACGAGATCCAGAAGCTGACCGACAAGGCGATAGCCGATATCGAACAGCTGCTCGCCGTCAAGGAAAAGGAAGTCCTGCAGGTCTGAGGCGCCTCCCGCGCTTCCGACTGCGGAAAATCCCCATGACGCTGCCGCGTCATATCGCGATCATCATGGATGGCAATGGCCGCTGGGCCAGCGGCCGTGGTCTGCCGCGCCAGGCTGGCCACAAGGAAGGCGTCGAGCCGGTGCGCATGTGCATCCGCGAGAGCATGAAGCGGCATATCGAGGCGCTCACGCTGTTCGCGTTCAGCAGCGAGAACTGGGGCCGTCCCGGTGACGAAGTCGGCGCCCTGATGGGGCTGTTCGTGGAGGCGCTGGATCGCGAGATGGACGAGCTGCACGGCAATGGTGTGCGCCTGCTGTTCATCGGCGAGCGCCAGAACTTCCCCGTGCGGCTGCAGACCCGCATGCTGGCGGCCGAGGGGCGCACGGCGGCGAACACCGCACTGCGGCTGCAGATCGCGGTGGGCTACGGCGGCCGCTGGGATATCGCCAATGCCGCGCGCACGCTTGCCGGTCGCTGTGTCAGTGGTGCCATGAGTCCGGCGGACATCACTCCCGAAACCCTTGGGCAGGCGGTGCAGCTTGCCGGCCTTCCCGATCCCGACCTCTTCATCCGCACCGGTGGCGAAAAACGTATCAGCAACTTCCTGCTGTGGAATCTCGCCTACACCGAACTGTATTTCTGCGACGAACTCTGGCCTGACTTCACGGAGGCAGGATTCGGGACGGCCCTCGAATTCTTTGCTGCGCGCAAACGCCGCTATGGCCTCACGGATGCACAGCTGGGTGCCACCAGGTGATCCGGCAGCGGGTCATTTCGGCGCTGTTCATCGCCTTGCTGCTGCTCCTTGCCGTGCTGGCGCTGCCGGCTTTCTGGTCGGCGGTGGCGCTGAGCGTCGTGCTGCTGGCCGCATCCTGGGAATGGTCCGGGTTCCTGGGCCGACATGCCTGGGTGCGCGCCGCGTTCGTGCTGGCGTCGATTGCGCTCTGTGGTTGCTGGTGGCAGGCGACCGCTACAGCCGCGGCGCTGCGCATGGTGCTGTGGTTCGCGCTGCTGTTCTGGAGCATGGCGCTGCTGTGGGTGGCCTGCATGCCGCAGCGGGTCAATGTCGCGATCGTGGGCGCCGCGGGATTGCTGGCACTGTCGCTGGCGTGGATCGCGCTGGTACGCATGCGCGTGGACCTGCCGCACGGTGAACGCATGGTGCTGTATTCCCTGCTCGTGGTCTGGCTGGCCGACAGTGGCGCCTATTTCGCCGGTCGTGCCTGGGGTGTGCGCAAACTGGCGCCAGCGGTGTCGCCCGGCAAGACCTGGGCCGGCTTCTGGGGTGGCCTGGCCGCCTGTGCCATCCTGGCAACGCTGACCGCATGGATCGCGCAGGTGCCGCTGCCGGCGCTGCTGCTGGTCACCGTCGTCGTCGGGTCGTTTTCGGTGGTGGGTGACCTGACCGAAAGCCTGTGCAAGCGCTTCGCCGGGCTCAAGGACAGCGGTTCGCTGATTCCCGGGCATGGCGGTGTGCTGGACCGGTTCGACAGCCTGCTGGCGGCTGCACCGCTGCTGCTGCTGGGCATTGAACTGCTGCCGGGGCTGGGCCGATGATCGGAGTTGCCGTACTCGGCTCCACCGGCAGCATCGGCGAAAGCACGCTGGATGTGCTGCGCCAGCATCGCGACCGCTTCCGGGTGGTGGCGCTGTCGGCGCAGCGCAATGTCGAGCTGCTGCTGACGCAATGCCTGGAGTTCGCGCCGGACTGCGTGGCCGTGGCCGATGAGTCGCTGGCCGCAGGTTTGCAGCAGCGGCTGCGCGCGGCAGGGCTTGGCACCGAGGTGCTTGCCGGCGAAGGCGCCACCGAAACGCTGGCCGCCTTGCCCTCCGCTCCATACGTCATGGCCGCGATCGTGGGTGCCGCCGGTTTGCGCTCGACGCTTGCCGCAGCGCAAAGCGGCAAGCGGCTGATGATCGCGAACAAGGAAGCGCTGGTGATGGCCGGCCCGCTGGTGCTGGAGGCTGCGGCCCGTTCCGGCGCGCGCATCATTCCGATCGACAGCGAGCACAATGCCATTTTCCAGTGCCTGCCCGACGACACGCGCCTTGGCGAGCCCCCGAGGGGCCTGCGGCGCATCCTGCTGACTGCTTCCGGCGGGCCGTTCAGGAACTGCTCAGCCGAAGCGCTGCAGGATGTCACCCCTGAACAGGCCTGCGCCCATCCGACCTGGAACATGGGGCGCAAGATATCGGTCGACTCTGCCACCCTGATGAACAAGGGGCTGGAGTTGATCGAGGCGAGCCTGCTGTTCGGGGTGCCTGCCCGGCAGATCGAAGTGGTGATACACAGGCAGAGCGTCATCCATTCGCTGGTGGAGTACGTCGACGGCTCCGTGCTCGCACAGCTGGGTTCGCCGGATATGCGTACGCCAATAGCCCAGGCCCTCGCGTGGCCCGACCGCCTGGCCTCCGGTGTACAATTTCTCGACCTGCTGCAGGTGGCAAGGCTCGATTTCGAGCCGCCGGACCTGCAGCGGTTTCCCTGCCTCCGGCTGGCCATGGAGGCGGCGGGTGCGGGGGGGGAAATGCCGACCGTGCTCAGCGCTGCCAACGAGGTGGCCGTGGCGGCCTTCCTGGAAGGCCGGTTGAACTTTGGCGGGATACCGGAGGTCATTGGAGGGGTCATGAACAGCTGGGTCAGCCACGGCGGCAAGCCGGACCTGCAGTCGGTGCTCGACGCCGACACGCGTGCGCGCCAGCTCGCCCGTGCGCTGTTGCCTCACGCAAGGCAGCCGCGGAGCGCGTGCTCTTGAATCTTTCCTGGCAGCATCTGCTGGCATTCCTGTTCGCCGTCGGCCTGCTCGTTACCGTGCATGAGTTCGGTCATTACTGGGTCGCGCGGCGCCTGGGTTTCAAGGTGCTGCGTTTCTCGGTGGGTTTCGGCAAGGCGCTGTGGTCGCGCACCGCAGGCCGCGATGGCACCGAATACGTGCTGGCCGCCATACCGCTGGGCGGCTACGTGAAGCTGCTGGATGAACGCGAGGCGCCGGTGGAGGCACACGAGGTGCATCGCGCCTTCAATCGTCGCCCGCATTGGCAGCGCATCCTGGTGCTGCTGGCCGGGCCGGCCTTCAACATCCTGTTTGCCATCGTGGTGCTCGCTGGGCTGTTCTGGTGGAACGGCGTAACCGAAGTTCGCGCCGTGGTGGGTGAGGTGCTGCCCGGTTCGCGGGCCGCGCAGGCAGGGCTCGCACGCGGCGATGAAGTGCTGGCGTTCAACGGCACCGCAGTCGCCGGCCAGTCCGACGTGGTGATCGGGCTGCTGGAGGAGATGACCTCGGACGGCCGCGTCGAGCTGCTGCTGCAGTCCGGCACGGGCGAGCGGCGCACGGCAATCCTGTCGGTGGCCGATCCAGTGGAGCGGCGGCGCCTGACCGAACCCGAGAATCTGCTGCGCGGTCTTGGCTTCGGCTTCTGGACCCCGCCGGCGCCGGCGATCATCGGCGAGCTCGAGGCGGGTGGTCCCGCTGCACGGGCCGGACTTGCCGTCGGCGATACGGTGACCGCAGTCAATGGCACGGCCGTGGCTGATTTCGAAGACCTGCGACGACGCATCGAGGAACACCCCGGTGACAGCGTGCTGTTCGGCATCAACCGCGCCGGTCAGGAGCAGTCGCTGCGGGTCGAGGTGGCCGTTGCGGAAAAGGGCGGCAGGCGTGTCGGTCGCGCCGGCATCGGTTCGCAGCGCACCGCCAGCCTGCCCGACTCCATGGTGCGTCGTACCGCACTGGGCCCCGGCGCGTCGCTGGTCATGGGCGCGCGTGAAGCCTGGCGCATGACCGCACTGCAGGCCGTCGTGTTCTGGCGCATGCTGCTGGGCCATGTATCCCTCAAGAATCTCAGCGGTCCGCTTGGCATCGCCGAAGCCGCCGGCAATTCCGCCCAGTCCGGCGTGGCCGCATTTGCCTCTTTCCTGGTACTCATCAGTCTCAGCCTTGGCTTCCTGAATCTGCTGCCGGTGCCGATCCTCGATGGTGGCCAGATCGTCTACCAGCTGGTCGAGTGGATCAAGGGAAGCCCCCTGTCGGAGCGCGCCCAGGTGCTCGGGCAGCAGCTTGGCATTGGTCTGCTGGTACTGATGATGGGCCTGGCACTCTTCAACGACATCCTTCGACAGTTCGGTTAGGTAATGATCAACAAGAGTCCCGTCTGGGCCATTGCGGCCCTGCTGTTCGCGCCCCTGGTGCATGCACAGCTGGAGCCGCTGGCAGAAAGCCGTTTTACCGTTGGCGATATCCACGTGGAGGGACTGGAGCGTGTGTCGGAAGGCACCGTCTTCAACTACCTGCCGGTGAACATCGGCGACGACCTCAACCCGCAACGGGTGCGCGAGGCGCTGCGAGCGCTCTACGAGACCGGGTTTTTCCGCACGGTGGAACTGCGTCGCGACGGCAATACGCTGGTGATCGACGTCCACGAGCGCCCGTCGATCGACAGTTTCGAGATCCAGGGCAACAAGGACATCAAGACCGAGGAACTCACCAAGTCGCTGCGTGGCGTGGGCCTGGCCGCCGGCAAGACCTTCGACCGTTCGGTGCTGCAGGAGGTCAAGAGTTACCTCACCGACCAGTATTTCAGCCAGGGCAAGTACGGCGTGAAGATCGAGACCACCGTCGATGAGCTGGCGGGCAATCGCGTCAGCATCCTGATCGACATCAAGGAAGGCGACCGCGCGCGCATCCGCCAGATCAGCATCGTCGGCAACACGAAGTTCAAGGAGAAGGACATTCTCGAAACCTTCGAACTGAAGACGCCGCAGTGGAATTCCTGGTACAAGCAGAACAACCGCTACGGTCGCGAGCAGATGCAGGGCGACCTGGAAAAGCTGAAGTCCTGGTACCAGGATCGCGGCTATGCCAACTTCGAGATCGAGTCGGCACAGGTGACCATCTCGCCCGAGAAGGACGACATGTTCGTCACCATCAGCATCAAGGAAGGGGATGTCTACCGGATCTCCGACGCCAGGATTGCCGGCAACACCATCGTCCCGCTGCGGGAAATGCAGGCGCGGCTGCTGGTGCAGAAGGGCCAGATCTATTCGCAACAGCTGATTTCCGCGACGCAGAAGCTGCTGGAGAACCGGCTTGGCGAAGACGGTTACGCGTTCGCCAAGGTCGATCCCGTGCCCAAGCTCGATGAGGAGAAGAAAGAGGTCGTGATGACCTTTCTCGTCGACCCGGGCAAGCGTGTCTACGTGCGGCACATCAAGTTCGCCGGCGTGGGTCGTACCAACGATGTGGTGCTGCGGCGCGAGATGCGGCAGCTGGAGGGCGCGTGGGTGTCGAATGTCGCGCTGGAACGTGGCAAGCAGCGTATCCAGCAGCTGCCTTACATCGAGAAAGTCGATTTCGAAAAGACCAAGGTCGAGGGGTCGGACGACCTTGTCGATGTGGAATACACCATCAAGGAAGGGCCCAGTGCCACGCTGACGGGCGGAGTCGGGTATTCGGAGTCGTCTGCCTTCATCATCACCGGCAGCTATGCCGACAGCAACTTCATGGGCACCGGCAAGCGGGTTGCGTTCGACGTCAATACCGGCAAGTACCAGAAGTCGCTGAGCTTCTCGCATACCGATCCCTATATCGGGATCAACAATATTTCCCGTTCCATCAGCCTGCGCTATTCGGATATCAACCAGTTCGTCTCGGCATCATCGGACTTCTCGTCCAAATCGCTCGCTGCCGGGCTCGAGTTCGGCTATCCGGTCACCGAGTTCCAGGGGTTGAGGTTTGGTATCAGTGCGACGCGGTCCGAACTGCTGGCCACTTCCAACGGCAGCGCGCAGCAGGCACAGGAATGGGTGCAGGAGAACGGCAAGCCCTTCAGCCGCAGTGCCGTCGACGCCCTCGGCAACATCTACGAATACTTCGGTACCAGGTATACCTCACTCGAGCTGTCCGCCGCCTGGTACCTGCAGCGGCTGAATCGCGGCCTGTTTCCGGATCGCGGCCAGAAGCAGACACTTACGGTATCGACCAGCATCCCGGGGACAGCCGTGGAGTACTGGGTGGCTGACTACCAGTTCCTGCAGTACGTGCCTATCTGGCGGCGCTTCACGGGCCTGCTGAGCCTGAAGGCATCCTATGGCGCGTCATTCGGCGGCACATCCGGGCTGCCACCGGGCCGGCTGTTCTTTGGCGGCGGACCGGACACGGTGCGCGGCTTTCAGGAAAGCCGCATGGGCCCGAAGGACAATTACGGACTGCCCTATGGCGGCAACATGCTGGTGGTCGGGCGGTCCGAAGTGATCATTCCCATGCCGGTCAAGTTCCAGTCCAGCGCCCGCGTGAGCCTGTTCCACGACATCGGCAACGTGTTTTCCACCCAGAGCGACACGCAGTTCTTCGGCAGGGATGGAGTGACGCCGGTGACCTACAAGTTCAAGTATAATAACCTGCGCCGTTCCGCCGGCATCTCGGTGGAGTGGCTCGCTCCATTGGGTCTGTTCCGGTTCAGCTATGCCATCCCGCTGAATGCATCCAAGGGCAGCACCGTGTTGTTCCCCGACGAGAAGGAAAAATTCCAGTTCTCGATCGGGCAGGCTTTCTAGTCTTTAGTGAGGTTCATTGTGAAGCGCAGCATCATTGTCCTGTTGTCGGCCGCCGTATTGACCGGGTTCGCCTCGCTGGCGAGTGCAGAAGTCAAGATCGGCGTGGTCAACACCGCAAAACTCATGCAAGAGGCGCCGCAGGCCCTCGCAGCCAGCAATTCCCTCCGTGCCGAATTCGAATCGCGTACGAAGGAAATCCAGGCCCTGGACCAGCTGCTCAAGACGCGGCAGGACAAGCTGCAGAAGGATGCGGCGACCATGACCGAATTGCAGCGCACCGCCGCAGACAGGGAATTGCAGGTTGGTTCCCGCGAACTGAAGCAGAAGCAGGACGCGGCGCAGGAAGACTTCGACGCCCGCCGCGAAGAAGAGATGACGCGGCTGCAGAACACCGTGCGTCAGGAAGTGCAGGCTTTCGCCAAGGCACAGAATTACGACCTGATACTGGCCGATGGTGTGGTGTATGCGACGGCCACCTATGACGTGACCGGACCCATACTGGAATCGCTGAAGCGCAAGGCTGGCGGTGCTGCTGCACCTGCGGCGGCACCTGCTGCCCGGCCCGCTCCTGCTGCCCCGACACCTGCCAAGCCCTGATCGCAACGCCTTCCGGGGCGATGCCTTCCGTCACAGTGGGCCGCAGTCTTGGCGCGTTGGCGGTGCAGTTTGGCTGCGGCCTGCGGGGCGACCCGGATATTGAAGTCAGCTCCGTGGCTGGGCTCGGAGGAGGTGACTCGTCCCTGGGGTTCGTAGCGAGCCCGGCTTATCGCGAGCAGCTGCGGGCCACAAAGCTCGCAGCGGTCATCGTCGACGGGCAGCTGGCGGCCGATTGCCCTGTGGCTGTCCTGGTGCATGCCAACCCCCACGCCACCTTTGCCCGCATTGCCGCGTTGCTGCATCCTCTGCCGCCGGCAGAGCCCGGCATACACCCAACCGCTGTCGTGCATCCATCGGCGCAGGTCGATGCCTCGGCCGAGATCGCTGCCTTCGCGGTGATTGGCGCGAACGCGGTGATTGGTCCGCGTTGCCGCATTGCTGCGCAATGCATCGTCGGTGCCGACGTGACCGTGGGCGCCGACACCAGATTGCACGAGCGGGTCACCGTCTGCAGCGCAGTCCGGATCGGCAGTCGCTGCATCCTGCACCCCGGCGCAGTGATTGGATCGGACGGGTTCGGCAATGCCGGCGACGGCGGGCAGTGGGTGAAGGTGCCGCAGCTCGGCAGCGTGCGGATCGGCGACGACGTGGAGATCGGTGCCAACACCACCATCGATCGGGGCGCCCTGGGTGACACCATCATCGAGGATGGCGTGCGTCTCGACAACCAGATCCAGATCGCACACAACGTCGTGATTGGCGCGCATACGGCGATTGCCGCCTGCACCGGCATCGCCGGCAGCACGCGCATCGGCAGGCGCTGCATGATCGGCGGCGGCACCGGGATCGGCGGGCAGCTGGCGATTGGCGATGATATCGTCATCGCGGGGTTTGGCATGGTGACGCGTTCACTGGACAAGCCGGGCATGTACTCGAGCGTCATGCCGGTGGAAGAAGCGCGCCTCTGGCGCCGGCTGGTCGGGCGCTTCAAGCGACTCGACGTGCTGGCGGGCCGCGTCAGGAAATTGGAGGCCGTGAATGCAATCACGGCAACAGGGCAGGACGATGACAACTGAAAAGCCGTTTCTCGACATCTTCGCAATCCTGAAGTACTTGCCGCATCGCTATCCGTTCCTGCTGGTGGACCGGGTGCTGGAGTGCAAGCCGGGCGAGAGCATTCGCGCCATCAAGAATGTGACCTTCAACGAGCCGCAATTTACCGGGCACTTTCCCGAGCGACCGGTGATGCCGGGCGTGATGATTCTGGAGGCGCTGGCGCAGACCGCCGGCATCCTTACCTACGCCACGCTGCGCAAGGTGCCGAACGAAAACACGCGCTTCTATTTCGCCGGCATCGATGGCTGCCGCTTCCGCCGGCCGGTGGAGCCGGGCGACCAGTTGATTCTCACCGCCAGGGTGGAGCGCAACATGAAAGGTATCTGGAAGCTCTCCACGGTGGCCTATGTGGGTGAGGCGGAGGCCGCGCAGGCGGAGATGATGTTGTTCCCGGACGCGGACAACGCCACCTCCGTCGATCCAGTCGGGGGTTGAGGGCGCGTGAGCATCGATCCACGCGCAGTTGTCTCGTCCGGCGCGCAGATTGCCGAAGATGTGGAGATCGGCCCGTTTGCCGTCATCGGGCCGCAGGTGACCATCGGGCCGCGCAGCTGGATCGGCCCGCATGCCGTGGTCAACGGGCCCACGGTGCTGGGTGCCGACAACAAGGTGTTCCAGTTCGCCTCCATCGGCGAGGCGCCGCAGGACAAGAAATACCAGGGCGAGCCGACGCGACTTGCGGTCGGCGATCGCAATGTGTTCCGCGAATACGTGACGGTCAATCGCGGCACCATCACCGGCATCGGCGAGACGCGCATCGGCAACGACAACCTGCTGCTTGCCTACTCGCATGTGGCGCACGACTGCGTGCTTGGCAACAACATCGTGCTGTCCAATGTGGTGAACCTGGCCGGACACGTCGAAATCGGCGACTGGGCCATCATGAGCGGCTTTGCCGGGGCGCATCAGTTCTGCAGGATCGGCGCACATGCCTTCATCGGCAACAACACCTCGGTGATCCGCGATATTCCGCCGTATGTGCTTGCCACCGGGCACCCCGCCGAGCCGCGTTCGGTCAATGTCGAGGGCCTCAAGCGGCGCGGCTTCAGCGAGGAGCAGATCCGCGCGATCCGCAACGCCTACCGCGTGCTGTATCGCAGCGAGCTCGCGCTCGAAGACGCTGTCGCACAGCTGCGCGGAATGGCAGCGGAGCACGATTGCCTCGCCATCTTCGTCGACTTCATCCTGCAGTCGGCGCGCGGCCTGGCGCGCTGACGCCGGCGGACGTGGTCATGCCGCTTCGCATCGGGCTGGTAGCCGGCGAGGCCTCCGGCGATCTGCTGGGCGCAGCGCTCATCGAGGCCCTGCAGTCGCGACTGCCCGCGGTCGAATTTGTCGGCCTGGCTGGCGAGCACATGCGTGCCGCCGGTTGTGAATCCCTGGGATCCTCGGAAGAGCTCGCGGTCATGGGGCTGGTGGAGCCATTGCGCCACCTGCCGCGATTGTTGCGCCTGCGTTCGCGACTCAGGCGTGCTTTCCTGGCGCGCAAGGTCGATGTGTTCGTGGGCATCGATTCGCCGGCCTTCAATCTCGGCCTTTCGCTCCGTTTGCGGCAGCAGGGTGTCGTCACCGCGCAGTACGTCAGTCCGCAGGTGTGGGCCTGGCGCAGGGGGCGAGTGCGGAAGATCGCAGCGGCCGTCGATGCCGTGCTATGCCTGCTGCCATTCGAGCCTGCTGCCTACGCAGGGCAGCCGGTGCGCGCTGAATTCGTGGGCCACCCGCTGGCCGACCGGATTCCACTCGAAGTCGATCGCAATGCTGCGCGCCACAGCCTTGGAATTGCCGCAGAGGCGCGCGTGGTTGCCGTGCTGCCCGGCAGCCGCATGGGTGAAGTCGGCAGGCTCGGAAAGGATTTTGCGGCAGCGACAGTGGTGCTGCGCCAGCAGCTGCCCGGACCTCTGCACTTCGTGGCGCCGATGGCGTCGCTGCAGGTTGGTGCCGTGTTCAGGCGGCAGGTGGATGCAGCCGGAGCGGTCATCCAGCTGGTGGAACAGCGCGCCGACCAGGTGCTGGCAGCCGCCGATGTGGCGCTGGTGGCATCCGGCACCGCGACGCTGCAGGCCATGCTGCATGGCTGTCCGATGGTCGTGGCGTATCGCCTTGCGTCGCTGACGGCCTTCATCGCACGCGATCTCGGGCTGGTGAAGGTCAGGCATTTCTCGCTGCCCAACCTGCTGGCGGATGAGACGCTGGTGCCGGAGTTCTTCCAGCAGGCGGTGACGCCAGCCGCACTGGCGACGGCATTGCGCGACGCGCTGGTCGATACGGCCCGCCGGCGGCAACTGCAGCAGCGCTTTCGCGCGCTGCATCTGCAACTGCGGCAGGGCGGCGCGGCCCGTGCCGCGCAGGTGCTGGTGGAACTGCTGCATGCACGCAGCGGCGCCACCGCAGCCGGTGGCGCGTGAGCGCGCCTGCCGTCTGCACCGCGGGTGTGGATGAGGCCGGGCGCGGGCCGCTGGCAGGCCCGGTCTATGCCGCCGCCGTCATCCTCGATCCACGACGTCCCATCGTCGGGTTGCGCGACTCCAAGCAGCTGTCGCCGGCGCGCCGCGAACTGCTGGCGGTGCAGATCCGCGAGCATGCCCTGGCATGGCAGGTGGCCTGGGCGGATGTCGAAGAGATCGACTGCCTGAATATTCTCGGTGCGACCATGCTCGCCATGCGTCGCGCAGTGGCGGGCCTCGCGCTGCGGCCGTCGCTGGTGCAGGTGGATGGCAATCGCTGCCCGCAGATTGCGGACTGCTGCGACCGGGTCGAGGCCGTGGTGCGGGGCGACGCCAGCATTCCGGCGATCAGCGCGGCGTCGATTCTCGCCAAGCAGGGGCGCGACGCGCTCATGCCCGCGCTGGAGCGGGCCTATCCGGGGTATCAGCTCGCCACCCACAAGGGGTACCCTACACCCGATCATCTGGCTGCCTTGGCGCGGCTGGGGCCTTCGCCCCAGCACAGGCGCAGCTTTGGCCCCGTGCGCGATGCGATAAATATATTCGAAACATGAGCTTGCAGAATTTTATTCATCTGAGAGTTCATACCGAGTACTCGCTGCTCGACAGCGTGGTGCGCGTGCCGGAGCTGATGGTTGCAGCCGCGGCGCAGGGTATGCCCGCCATCGCACTCACCGACGAGTGCAACCTGTTCGCGATGGTCAAGTTCTACCGCGCGGCGATCGCCGCCGGCATCAAGCCCGTCATCGGCATCGACCTGTGGGTGCACGATGGCCCGGAGCGGGATGCGGCCACCCGCCTGACGCTGCTGTGCCAGAGTGAAGCCGGCTATCTGAACCTCTCGCGCCTGGTGTCGCGCGCCTATCTCGAGGGTGAGCGGCAGAACACGCCGCTGGTCGAACGCAGCTGGCTGACTGCCGAGGTGCTGCAGGGGTTGATCGCACTGTCCGGCGCCTGGGAGGGCGATGTCGGGCGTGCGCTGCTGACGGGCCGGCCGGCGCTGGCCCGCCGCCTGCTGCTCGAGTGGAAGGCGCTGCTGGGCGATCGCTACTACGTCGAGCTGCAACGCCTGGGGCGCAGCACCGATGCCGACTATGTGGGCGCGGCCGTGGCGCTGGCGGCGGAATGCGATGTGCCGGTGGTGGCCACCAACGACGTGCGCTTCCTGACACAGGGCGACTACGAAGCCCATGAGGCGCGCGTGTGTATCCGCGAGCGGGCGCTGCTGGCCGATGCGGCGCGCAAGCGGCGGTACACACGCGAGCAATTCCTGCGCACGCCGGAACAGATGTCGGAGCTCTTTGCGGACCTGCCCGGGGCGCTGGCCAACAGCGTGGAGATTGCCCGGCGCTGCAGCCTGCCATTGAAGCTCGGCACCAGCCGGCTGCCGGTATTCCCCGTGCCCGATGGCAGCCCCGTGGAAGACTACATCCGCATCTCGGCCAGCGATGGACTCGCGGCGCGGTTTGCAGCAAAGGCGGCAGGCGCAGTTGCCGCAGTTCCGGAGCAGTACACCGCGCGCCTGAAGCGCGAACTCGATGTCATCTGCTCGATGGGTTTTTCCGGTTACTTCCTCATCGTGGCCGATTTCATCCGCTGGGCGCGCGAGAACGGCGTGCCGGTGGGTCCGGGCCGCGGCTCCGGCGCAGGCTCGCTGGTTGCGTGGGTGCTGGGCATCACCGATCTCGACCCCATCGAGCATGACCTGCTGTTCGAGCGCTTCCTGAATCCCGAGCGCGTCTCCATGCCGGACTTCGACGTCGACTTCTGCATGGAAGGGCGCGACCGCGTGATTGCCTACGTATCCGACCGCTACGGCCGCGATCGCGTCTCGCAGATCATCACCTACGGCACCATGGCGGCGAAGGCGGTGGTGCGTGACGTGGCGCGGGTGCTGGGGCATCCGTTCGGTTTCGCCGACCGCATCGCGAAGCTCATTCCGAACGAACTGGACATCACCCTGGATGCCGCGCTGGAGAAGGAGCCCGAGCTTGCGCGCCTCAATCGCGACGACGAGGAAGTCCGCACATTGCTGGAGCTCGCGCGATCCCTTGAAGGCCTGACGCGCAATGCCGGCAAGCACGCCGGTGGCGTGGTGATCGCGCCTTCCGTGCTTACCGATTTCACTCCGCTGTTCTGTGAAGCCGGCAGCGACAGCGTGGTCACGCAGTTCGACAAGGACGATGTCGAGGCGGCGGGCCTGGTCAAGTTCGACTTCCTCGGCCTGCGGACGTTGACCATCATCGACCGGGCCGTGCGGATCATCAACGCGCTGCCCGGCAGGACCGGCGCGCCGGTCGACATCACGCAACTGCCGGTCGACGACCTGCTGACCTACCAGTTGCTCAAGTCGGGGAAGACCACCGCCGTGTTCCAGCTGGAATCGCGCGGCATGCAGGACCTCATCCGGCGCCTCAAACCGGACCACTTCGAGGACGTCGTCGCGCTGGTGGCGCTGTTCCGCCCGGGCCCGCTGCAGTCGGGCATGGTGGACGACTTCATCGCCCGCAAGCACAGCACCAATGTCGGGGCCATCGACTATCTGCATCCCTCGCTGCAGCCGGTGCTGGAAGCCACCTACGGCGTCATCCTGTACCAGGAGCAGGTGATGAAGATCGC
>JAATEY010000312.1 GCA_015655465.1 Gammaproteobacteria bacterium
CACAACCTGCCAGCAGGCCATCTTGCTTCTATGACTGGCTGGTCTAGCATGGGACCCCATGAATGGCGTCTTCGTGGACGGATTGCCGAGACCGCGCCGCTACTGGTCGGTACTCGCCATCTGGCTTGCCATTTCCATGGCGATTCTCGACAGCTCGATCGCGAACGTCGCGCTGCCCACCATTGCCCGGGAACTCGATGCTCCCGCTGCGTTATCCATCTGGATCATCAACGCCTATCAGCTGGCAATCACCGCCCTGCTGCTGCCGCTGGCCGCACTGGGCGATCGCATCGGGTATCGCCGCGTCTACCTGCCGGGGCTTGCGATCTTCATCGTCGGCTCCATCGCCTGCGCGCTTGCGCACAGCCTTGCCACGCTCATCGCCGCACGCATGTTCCAGGGCATCGGCGGGGCGGCAATCATGAGCATGAACGCGGCGCTGGTTCGCGCCACTTATCCGCAGGCCATGCTGGGCAAGGGCATCGGCTACAACGCGCTGGTGCTGTCGATCTCGGCAGCGGCCGGCCCCACCATCGCGGCGCTGATCCTCAGCGTTGCATCCTGGTCATGGCTGTTCCTGATCAATGTACCGTTCGGACTCGCCGCGCTGCTCATCGGAATGCGTGCGCTGCCCCACACCACCGGCCATGGCGGTAGCCCCGACTACGTCGCCGCAGCCTTGAGTGCAATGGCGCTCAGCACGCTGGTGTTCGGCATCGAGACGCTGGCGCGCGACGAGCTGCAGACAGCCCTGCCGGTGCTGCTGATTGCGCTGGTCACGGGTGTATTGCTCGTGCGTCGCGAATGGAGCGACCCCGCGCCGCTGCTGCCGCTCGACCTGCTGCGCATCCCGATCTTCTCGTTGTCGATAGCCACATCGATCGTCACCTTTGCAGCGCAGATGCTTGCCTTTGTCACGCTACCCTTCCTGCTGCAAGGCGTGCTCGGCCGCAACGTGATGGAAACCGGGCTGCTGATGACACTGTGGCCGCTGTCGGTCGGGGTCACCGCACCGCTGGCAGGAAGGCTCGCCGACCGCTACCCGGCCGGACTGCTGGGTGGCATCGGCCTCGCCGTGTTCGCGGTCGGCCTGCTGTCGCTGTCGATGCTGGGTGCTTCGCCGGGCAATGCCGACATCCTGTGGCGCATGGCCCTGTGCGGCGCCGGGTTCGGGTTCTTCCAGTCACCCAACAACCGCACGATTGTCACGGCCGCGCCGCGCGCACGCTCCGGCGCAGCCGGCGGCATGCTTGCAACCGCGCGGCTGCTCGGCCAGACCAGCGGCGCGGTGGCCGTGGCCGCGGGCTTTCACTGGATGGGCGTGGCGTCGGGGCCGACGCAGCTACGAGCAGCGGCGGTTGCGGCATCGATTGCGGCGGTGATCAGCATGATGAGATTGCGGGTGAAGACGTCCGCGGCGGGCGCGGACTTCCAGTAGTCAATTCGCACGCTGTACTATCAGGCACGCAATGCCCGCGCAACTGGAAATCGACTTTGTCTCGGATGTGGCCTGCCCCTGGTGCGCCATCGGTCTCGCCAGCCTCGAAGAGGCACTGCGGCGCGCAGCCGACGCTGTCATCGCGCAGATCCGTTTCCAGCCCTTCGAGCTCAATCCCGGCATGCGCCCGGAGGGCGAGAACATCGACGAGTTCATCGGCAGCCGCTATGGCGCCGACCCCGCGCGGATGAACGCCATGCGCGAGAATGTGCGCGCTCGCGCGGCAGGTGTCGGCTTCAACTTCAACCAGAACGGCAACAGCCGCATCTATAACACCTTCGATGCGCACCGGCTGCTGCACTGGGCCCGGGGCACGGGAAAACAGCAGGCTTTGAAGCACGCGCTGTTCAAGGCAAACTTTTCCGACAATGCAGACGTGTCGGATCATGAAGTACTGGTCGCCGCCGCAGTCGCGGCTGGCCTCGACGCCGGCGAAGCGCGCGAGGTACTGACGACAGGCGGCTACGCAGATGATGTCCGCCAGGCAGAAAAGCTGTGGATAGCGCGCGGCATTCGCGCCGTGCCCGGCATCGTCATCAACGGCGAGTGGCTGATTTCCGGCGGACAACCGCCTGAGACCTTCGAAAAGACTTTGCGGGAAATCGCGAGCGAACTGGCTGGTGCGAAGCAGCGGGATTAGGACGTCTGCGACGCACCACATTTACCCAGTCTTTCCAGACAACTCGCGAGCGCGGCAGCGTCATAGGGTTTGCGCAGCAGGATGCCGCCTTCGCGTTCGCGGGGAAGACTGTCGCGGCCGGATGCGAAAATGATGCCGATGCCGGGATGCAGGGCGCTCGCTTCGTCCGCGAGTTCGAGACCCGAGCTTCCCGACAACTGTATATCGGTAATCAGCACATCGAATGGAGCCTTGCGCAACAACGCCAATGCATCTTCGATGTTTGCAGCTCCCTGCACGTCATGGCCCAGGTCCTGCAGCATGTCGACGGAACTCAGCCGGATGATTGCTTCGTCTTCCACCAGCAGGATCGACAGCTGCCGTGCCGTCTTTTCCAGCGACGCTCCGGTGCGAGCCTGCGCCGGACCTGCAGCGTTGCCCTGCTGCTGGCTACCCAGCACATACCGGATCTTCCGGGACAGCGCTTCGCGCGTATACGGTTTCGGCAGCAGGTTGACGCCCTCGTCCAGGCGGCCGCCGTGCACGATGGCATTCTCGGTATAACCCGAGGTAAACAGCACTGCGATACCGGGCAGGCGTTCGCGCGCACGGCGCGCCAGTGCCGGACTGCGCAGGGCACCGGGCATCACGACATCCGTGAAAAGCAGATCCACCGGAACGCCACTTTCTATTACCGCGAGCGCGCTCGCCGCATCCGCTGCCTTGAGCACGCGGTAGCCCAGATCGGTGAGCATTTCCACTGCGGTGGCACGCACTCCCTCGTCGTCTTCGACCACCAGGATGGTTTCGGTGCCACCGACCACGGGCTTCTGCGTGCTCTCGACCACCAGATCCTCGCTGGCATGCGAGCGCGGCAGGTACAGCTTGATCGTCGTTCCCAGCCCCAGCTCGGAATAGATCTTCACATGCCCGCCCGACTGCCTGGCGAAACCGTAGACCATCGACAGGCCAAGTCCGGTGCCGCGTCCTTCCGGCTTGGTGGTGAAGAAGGGCTCGAACACCTTGTCGATGATCTCGGGAGCAATGCCGGTGCCGGTATCGGTGACCGCCAGCATCACATACTGCCCGGGAGTCACATCCGCATGCTCCAGCGCGTAGTCATCGTCGAGGAAGGCATTGCCCACCTCGATGGTCATCCTGCCTCTGCCGTTCATGGCATCGCGCGCATTGATGGCCAGGTTCAGCAGCGCGTTCTCGATCTGGCCGGGATCGGCAAAGGTGTTCCACAGCCCGCCGGAGACCGTGGTCTCGATTTCGATCTCTTCGCCGAGCGCACGCCGCAGCAGGTCATCGAGCCCGCGGATGAAACGCCCGATATTGACCACCTTGGGTTCCAGCGGCTGACGCCGGCCGAATGCCAGCAGCTGCGACGCCAGCTTCGAGCCTCGCGAAACGCCGGTGAGCGCATTCTGCACGCGCTGCAGCGCCCGTTCGTTGCCGGCGACGTCCCTGGACAGCAGTTGCAGATTCCCCGAGATGACCTACAGCAGGTTGTTGAAATCATGCGCCACGCCGCCGGTCAGCTGTCCAAGAGCCTCCATTTTCTGCGCCTGATGCAGGGCTGCTTCCGCCTGGCGACGCACGCCGATCTCCGTTGTCACGCGCTCTTCGAGCTCGTCATTGAGTGCCTGCAGCGCCCGTTCAGCCGCGGTGCGCTGGTTGATCTCGCGCTGCGCAGCCTGGTACAGGCGGGCATTGTCGATGGCCACCGCGGCCTGGCCGGCGATGCCATTCATCAACCGTTCATGCCGTTCGGTGAAGCGGGCCGTTTCCGGGTGACCGAAAAACAGTCCGCCCATCACTTCGCCGCTGCCCGCCATCACCGGCACCGCGAGATAGCTCCTGACCGGCAAGTGCCCTTCCGGCATGCCGCGGTAGGGCGCATTCCTGCCATAACGCGGATCGCGGGTGATGTCATCCGAGCGCACCACGCCCACGCCGTCGAAGGTTGGAGCGAACACCGCGGTATTGCGCGGCATCGGGAAACGCGCGAACGCGGAACGATCGACGCCGGACAGTGTGTACAGCGTGTAGCTCTCGCCGGCTTCGTTCTTCACGTTGTAGAAGAATGCACCGAACTGCGCGCCGGTCAGTTCGACACCCGTATCCGTCACCATCTGCACCACGCGCGCAAGATCCAGCTGTCCGGCGAGATTCGCGCCGCTGCGGTTCAGGGCTTCGAGCATGCGGGCTTCGTCGCGCAATGCTACGGTCGCGGCGCGGCGCAGGCGCGTCATGGCCAGATGGGAATCCACCCGTGCAATCAGCTCGCGCGCCGAAAACGGCTTGACCAGGTAATCGTCCGCGCCACCATCGAGGCCTTCCACGCGCGCCTCTTCACCGGAGCGGGCCGACAGCACAATGACGGAGAGATCCTGCAGTGTGGGATCCTGGCGGATCGCCCGCAGCAGTCCGATGCCATCGAGCCGCGGCATCATCACATCGGTGATCAGCAGGTCGGGTCTCAGGTTGCGGATGGCGGCGAGTGCTGCCACACCGTCGGCCACGGTTTCCACCAGATGCCCGCGGCCGCGAAGCAGCCGCGCAATGTAGTCCCGCAGATCCGCGTTGTCGTCGGCCAGCACGATGCGATGCGCCGCAATGCCGGCAGCTGCGCCATCTGCCGCGGGCGCGATATCCCGCAGCACTTCGGTATCAACCTCGCCATCCAGCGCATCCTGCCCGGGGATCCAGCGCAGGGCCTCTTCCACGAATGAGGAGGCCCGCGAGCCGATGGCGTCATTGCTGGCGCCCTCGTATACCTGCTCCGCCGGGAGGTGGGCCTGCCCCAGCGGCAGTTCCACGGTGAACGTGGTGCCGCGACCCGGTTCACTCTCGACGCGGATTTCACCACCGTGCAGTCCTGCCAGATCGCTGACCAATGCAAGGCCGATGCCGCTACCCTCGTAAGATCGCCCGCTGGCGCCTTCCACGCGATGGAAGCGTTCGAACAGGCGCGGCAACTCGGCGGCCGGAATGCCGATGCCGGTATCTGCAACACTGAGCTGAACCTTGTCCGGACCTTCTGTCAGCCGGACGAGGATTTCCCCCGCCAGCGTGAACTTGAAGGCATTGGACATCAGGTTCAGCACGATTTTCTCCCACATGTCCCGATCCACAAAGACGGGGCCGACAAGTGAAGGCACCTCCACCGTGAGCTTCAAACCGGCCCTGTCGGTCGCCGCCCTGAATGAGGAGGCCAGGTCGCGGGTCAGGGCGCCGAGATCGGTGGAGCGGAATGCAGCCTTCGCCCGCCCGGCTTCGATCCGCGAGAAATCCAGCAGCGAATTCACCAGCCGTTGCAGGCGCAGCGAATTGCGGTGTGCGATCTCCAGCCGCTCGCGCTGCTTCGGCGGCATCTCACCGCCCTCGGCAAGGGCGTCTTCCAGCGGCGCGATCATCAGCGTCAGCGGCGTGCGAAACTCGTGGCTGACATTGGAGAAGAACGCCGTCTTCGCGCGGTCGATCTGCGCCAGCGCTTCGGCGCGCCGACGCTCGGTTTCGTAGGCTGCGGCATTGGCGACGGCAGTGCCGATCTGTCCGGCGACCAGGGTGAGGAAGCCGCGGTACTTCTCGTCGAAGAGACGGAAGGGATTGAGTCCCACCACCAGTGCACCGGCGCTGGCACTCTCTCCGGTTCCAGGAATGGGGATGATGGCAGCCTGACCGGCAAGCACATCCCAGCTTCCCGAAGGCAGCGGA
>JAATEY010000360.1 GCA_015655465.1 Gammaproteobacteria bacterium
GCCAACCAGTCGATCGACGTTTCCACGTCGGCCAACGCGCTGACCGGCGCGGTATCGCTGACCACTTCGGGTACGGGTGACGCAGCAGTGCGCGCCAATACGCTGCTGCTGGGCACCTCGGGCGTAGGTCGCAACCTGACGGCAAGTTCAGCCACGGGTGGCCTCACGCAGAATGGTGTGCTGACGGTAGGCGGCACTTCGGCGTTCACGGCGTCGACGGCCAACCAGTCGATCGACGTGTCCACATCGGCCAATGCGCTGACCGGTGCGGTATCTCTGACCACCACGGGTACGGGTGACGCAGCAGTGCGCGCCAATACGCTGCTGCTGGGCACCTCGGGCGTGGGTCGCAACCTGACGGCAAGTTCAGCCACGGGTGGCCTCACGCAGAATGGTGTGCTGACGGTGGGCGGCACTTCGGCGTTCACGGCGTCGACGGCCAACCAGTTGATCGACGTTTCCACGTCGGCCAACGCGCTGACCGGCGCGGTATCGCTGACCACCACGGGTACCGGTGACGCAGCGGTGCGCGCCAATACACTGCTGCTGGGCACTTCGGGCGTAGGTCGCAACCTGACGGCAAGTTCAGCCACGGGTGGCCTCACGCAGAATGGTGTGCTGACGGTGGGCGGCACTTCGTCCTTCACGGCCTCGACGGCCGGCCAGTCGGTCAACATCTCTACGTCGACCAACGCGCTGACCGGTGCGGTATCGCTGACCACCTCCGGTGCGGGCGATGCGACGGTGAAGTCGCAGAGCCTGAACCTTGGCGCCTCGAGCGTGGGTCACAACCTGGCTGCAACGGCGGCGACGGGCGGCATCACGCAGAGTGGCGTGCTCACGGTGGGCGGCACTTCGACATTCCTCGCTACGGCCGCCGGTCAGTCGATTGACCTGTCCTCACAGAGCAATGACTTCCAGGGAGCGGTGGAGGCGAGGACCAGCAACACCGCTGGCTCTGGCAGCATCAAGCTCAAGTCGCTCAAGTTCACCAGCCTGAATGCCGGCGCCATGGGTGATATTGAAGTCACATCGACCAGTGGCAATATCGATAATCTCTATGCGCTGTCCCTTGGGGGGAATATCACGGCGAACTCTGCCGCTGGCATGACCATTGGCGGAGTGGATGCGGGCTTCAACAGGGGGGTTGGTTCAGGTGCAGGCAATGTGACGTTGACTGCTTCCGGAGCGATCTCCACGACGCAGACGTTTGGTGCGCCAAACGTGGGCTCTTTCGATTCCGCCAGCATCGTGGTACGTGGTAATGGCGTCGCCATCAACACGCCCGCGGCTCTGGGCAGCTCGGACCACTTCGTTGGAATCATGGCCACGGACTTTTCCCTTACGACGGGGTCGCCGAGTCAGGCCTTCTTCTCCGTCATGGGATTGAACGGGTCGCCGATTGATGTGGACAATCACCATATGACGATCAACGGCCAGAACAACCGGACCCTGTGGCCGGTAACGCCAGGCGTGTTGAACTCCGCCACGGCGCTGACCACTTCGAGGTTCGTCATCGGGTCAGGGGTGGTAGCGCCACCATCGATCAGCTTTGCCCAGGACTTTACCGGGGGAATCGGCACCTCTGGTGGAACTACCCTCGGAACTTCAAGTTCTGCAGGTAATGCAACGCTGGCCAGTGTCACGGTCGCCGGTGACACCAACACGCTCAACGGCATCCTCGGCGCCACGCCTGATGCCAGCATCTCGCTCTTCAATATCGTGGGTGTGTGCCTGCCGCCCGATCAGCGCGATGACGAAGCCGCCGCGGAAATGGAAAGCTGCAAGGCCGCCACGTTGCCGCAGCAGCGCGCGCCATTCGAAATGC
Source organism: Gammaproteobacteria bacterium (assembly GCA_015655465.1). Taxonomy (GTDB): domain Bacteria; phylum Pseudomonadota; class Gammaproteobacteria; order Steroidobacterales; family Steroidobacteraceae; genus ZC4RG30. The sequence continues at coordinate 1,829 of JAATEY010000360.1, forward strand.
TCGAGCGGGAAACCAGCCTGGTGGCGGCGCTTGTCGGCGCTCCGCAGGCACGGTGAGCGCCCGGCCCGTCGACCACGTGGCTCGGGGTGAGACATAAAGTGCTGGCAGCCTCGTTCCGGGGTTGCCAGCGGTTGCCCGCCTGGCCATATTGACAGCCTATGGTTGAGCCCTAGGATGTAAGGCCTTGATCGGTCGATATCCAAGGGTGCCTGTGGTGCGAGCCGTTGCCGGAATCTTTGCGGGCCTTGTCTGCCTGGGGTTCTTCAAGCCGGCCACTGCCCAGCAGATCGAGCAGGGTGTGGCGATCGTCTCCGAGTCGGTCGCCAGTCGGGTCGATGGTTTCAGCTACAAGCCGGATAGCAGTTCCGATCTGGGTTTTCGCGGAACTGCGCTGGCGCCACGTGCCGCAGGTTCAGCCAGGGTCAGGACCAGCGACTCGCTGACGGAGATCCAGGGCCGTTTTGAAGATCTCCCGCCCCCTGGTGGTTTTGGTCCGTTCACTGTCTACGTACTCTGGGTCGTTACCCCGGAGGGCCGGGCTTTCAATGTGGGCGCCATCAATCTGGATGGAGGCAAGGGCCGCCTGACCACCACGACGCCGTTCTCGAGTTTCGCCATGATCGTTACTGCAGAGCCGCATTTCGCGGTGAGCATCCCGGGCGAAACCATCGTGCTGCAAAACGTGGGGGGCAGCGTGCAGGGCACCCAGCTGGTGGTGACTTCCCTGGCGGCACGGGCCGATTACCGCTCGCTGGCACCGATCAATATCGACCCCAAGCTCAAGGCGCCGATCGAACTCACCATGGCGCGTTACGCAGTGACTCTTGCAGAGAATGCCGACGCGGCAACGCTGTCGCCCAGGACGCTGGAAGTCGCCAGAGCCGCCTTGCGCGACGCGGACAATGCCCAGGCATCCAGGTCCAGCAGTGTCCGGGGCCAGGCGCTGGAGCTGGCACGCCAGGCAATACAGGCCGCCGAAGATGCCCGCGCTGCTGCCCAGACGCGTCAGGTGGGGGCAAAGGCACAGGCTTTGCGGGATCAGCTGGCAGAACGCGATGCCCGCATTCGCGAGCTGGGTCTGGCTGCCGAGCGGGACAAGCACGCGGTCGAACTGGCCAGGCAGGCCAGCGAGCGGGACAAGCAGCTGGCAGCCGAGGAAGCAGCCATGCTGCGGAGCCAGCTGGACGCCAGTGCGGCCGAAATCAAGGCGGTGCGCCAGCGATTGCCCAACGCAACCAACCGGCTGCAGCTTGCCGCCCAGTTGCTGAACCGGTGGCTGGTCTTTGACGTCGGTGAAAACAACCTGACGGTGCACCTTACCAGCGACAGCTTTGCCAATGGCAAGACCGAACTGGGGGCCGATGCGCGCAACCGCCTGTCGACCGCGGCGGGTATCCTGATGGGTATTGGCAGTGGCACGGTTTCCGTTACGCCGGCGCTGCAGTTCAGTGAAGATGTGCGGCAGCTGGGACTGTCGCAGCAACGGGCTCGGGGAGTGATGGAGTGGCTGGCCTCGGTGGGACTTCGCACCCAGGCAGGCGTGCCGAGCGAAGCCAATGCCGCGCTGGAAAAGGCGCTGGCACCTGGCCCGGGTGTGGAACTGATGATCAGCTTCGACGAGTCCAACAACAATCTGAAGTCTGCTGGAAACTGATCCATGCCTATTGCGGAGGTGCAATCCCGCTTCGATGAGTTCGCAGCCGGGACCATTGGTGAGGATGTCTTGCGCAAGGCAGTCAGGGAGGCTGTACGCCGGGAACCGCAGCTGGCGCCCGCCTACGCAGCGATGACCCTGGCGCGCGCCAAAGGTGGTGCGATAAGCGCAGCGCTTGCGGCCACCATTGCCGCCGATATCGCAGAGCCAGGGGATGATGCTGATCGGACGGTGTTCTCGCCGCGGGGGCGTTCAACCGAGGCGCCGGTGCAGGCCCCGGCGCAGCCCGCCGCCCCCGTGCGGGCCGTGGTACCCGAGATGCCGGTGGTGTCCAGTCGCGACGACCGGCCGGTCCGTCTCGACGAGCCGATGTATCCGCGGCGCGAGAGCGTCGGCATGACTGCCGGCCTGACGACCGGAAGCACCACCGGCACCACCGGTTCTGCCTGGGATGCGCCGGAACGACTGGCGGAAGTTGCTGCACCGCTGAACATCGGCTCGGTGCTGGGCAATCGCTTCGAGTTGCTGCAGGAGCTCGGCCGCGGCGGCATGGGTGTGGTCTACAAGGCGCTCGACCGGGCAACCGCGGCCTTGAAGGATCGCAACCCCTACGTGGCGATCAAGGTGCTGAACGACGAGTTCAAGCGCCATCCGCTGGCGGTGCGCTCGCTGCAACGCGAAGCACGCAAGGCGCAGAAGCTGGCCCATCCGAACATCGTCAAGGTCTACGACTTCGATCGCGATGGCGGCAATGTCTACATGGTCATGGAGCTGCTGAGCGGCAGCTCGCTGGACGAGGCGCTCAAGTCGCAGGGCGGCAGTTATCCACTGGAAGAGGTGATCCGCATCCTGCGGGGCCTGGGTGCCGGGTTGAGCTATGCGCATGAGCTCGGCATCGTCCACGCCGACTTCAAGCCGAGCAATGCATTCCTGACCACGGACGGCAACGTCAAGATCCTCGATTTCGGCGTGGCGCGCGCGGCGCGTTCGCTGAACGGTCCGGAGGAAAAGACGATCTTCGACGCCGGCGCGCTGGGGGCTGTCTCGCCTCCCTATGCGAGCCTGGAGATGCTCAGCGGCGGCACTACCCCGGACCAGCGCGACGACATCTATGCGCTGGGCTGCGTGCTTTACGAACTGCTTGCCGGGCAGCATCCGTTCAATCGCATCGATGCATTGAAGGCCCGCGCCGCCGGCCTCAAGCCGCCACCCTTGCGCAAGCTGTCGCGTGAACAGTGGCGCGCCCTGCAGGGCGCCCTCGCTTTCGAGCGCGATGCCCGCACGGCCACGGTGGCGGAGCTGGTGGAACGCTTCTGCGCGCCGGGCAAGGCGCGACACTGGTGGCTGGCGCTGGCAGCCAGCGTGGTGCTGGTGGCGGCGGCCGCGGCGTGGATCGTTCCGCGCCAATGGGATTCCTATCATGCCGGCCAGCTCGCCGCCGACCTTGCCAGCCCGGACGAGCAGATCTATTCGCAGGCGCTGGGCAAGCTGAAGGCTGCCACGCGCCAGATCCAGACCAGTGCGCTGGCCAGCGACAAGGCGCGTGAGGCGCTGGTCAAACGCTACCGTGCGGGTATCGAGCAGGCCATGGCGCCCGGGAGCGACGACTTTCCGCGCGCCCGCGAAATGTGGAAGGAGCTCAAGAACTGGTTGCCGGACTTGCGGGTTGTCGAGGAACTCGGGGCAGGCATCGACGCCACGGCGCGCAAGGAGCTGCAGAAGCTGGCAGCCGCCCGGGACGAGGCATTGCAGCGCGGTGCGCTGATTCCGCAGCAGGGAAAGGATGACCTGGCCAGTGTGCTGGCGCGTTGGCAGCGCATCGATCCGGGTTCAAAGGCCCCGGCCGAGCCGGGCATCGCTGCCGCGTATGAGGCCGCGGCCCGCAAGGCGGTAGCAGCCCGCGAACTGGAGCTGGCCAGGTCGCTGGTGGACGC
>JAATEY010000235.1 GCA_015655465.1 Gammaproteobacteria bacterium
CTGTCCGCCATGCGTGCCGCCACCTGGACCCAGATCGATGATCCAGTCGGCGGTCTTGACCACATCCAGATTGTGTTCGATGACCACCACCGTGTTGCCTTCATCGCGCAGGCGGTGCAGCACTGTCAGCAGTTGCGCCACATCATGGAAGTGCAGGCCGGTGGTGGGTTCATCGAGGATGTACAACGTGCGACCGGTGGCGCGCTTGGCGAGTTCACGGGCGAGCTTCACGCGCTGCGCTTCACCGCCCGACAGCGTGGTGGCGTTCTGTCCCAGCTGGATATAGGACAGGCCCACGTCGAGCAGCGTCTGCAGCTTCGATGCCACCATCGGCACGGCCGAGAAAAATGCCAGTGCATCCTCGATGGTCATCTGCAGCACATCGTGGATGTTCTTGCCGCGATAGCGGATTTCCAGCGTCTCGCGGTTGTAGCGCCGGCCCTGGCAGACGTCGCAGGCCACATATACATCCGGCAGAAAATGCATTTCGACGCGGATGACGCCGTCGCCCTGGCAGGCTTCGCAGCGCCCGCCCTTCACGTTGAAGCTGAAGCGTCCGGCGTCATAGCCACGGGCGCGCGCCTCCGGCACCTGCGCGAACAGCTCGCGCAGCGGTGCAAACAGGCCGGTATAGGTGGCGGGATTCGAGCGCGGCGTGCGGCCGATGGGGCTCTGGTCGATGTCGATCACCCGATCGATGAATTCGAACCCCTCCATGCCCTCGACCTGCGGCGCATCGAAGCAGGTGAGGCCGAGATGCCGCGAAGCGCCCGCAAACAGCGTGTCATTGACCAGCGTGGACTTGCCCGACCCGGATACGCCCGTCACGCAGGTGAACAGGCCCAGCGGAAAGTCCGTCGATACATTGCGCAGGTTGTTGGCGCGGGCGCCGCGGATGCTGATCTGCCTGGCAGGGTCCGGCGCATGCCGCGTTGCCGGGATGGCAATGGTCCTGCGGCCACTGAGGTAATCGCCGGTGACCGATGCGGGGTTGTCGCGCACTTCGGCGGGAGTTCCCGCCGCGACGACCATGCCGCCATGCACGCCGGCGCCAGGGCCGATGTCGAGCACGTAGTCGGCGGTCATGATCGCTTCTTCGTCGTGCTCCACCACCAGCACCGTATTGCCCAGGTCGCGCAGGCGCTGCAGCGTGGCAAGCAGTCGCTGGTTGTCGCGCTGGTGCAGCCCGATGGATGGCTCATCCAGGATGTAGAGCACTCCGGTAAGTCCCGAGCCCACCTGGCTCGCCAGCCGGATACGCTGCGCTTCGCCGCCCGAGAGCGTTTCGGCGCTGCGGTCCAGCGTCAGGTAGTCGAGACCGACATCCACCAGGAAGCGCAGGCGATCGGCCACCTCTTTCACGATGCGCACAGCGATCTCGCCGCGCCAGCCGCTCACCTGCAGCTGATTGTAGTGCTGCATGGCTTTCGCCACGGATAGCCGCGTCACTTCCGGCAGCGTGGTGCCGGCCACATGCACGTGACGGGCGGTGCTGTTGAGCCGGCCGCCACTGCATTCGGGACAGCGGCGCGTGCCGCGGTACTTGCCGAGTTCGTCGCGCACCGTGGAGGACTCCGTCTCGCGGTAGCGGCGATCGAGATTCGGCAGGATGCCCTCGAAAGCATGCGATTTCTTCGCGCTGCGCCCGCGCGAATCGGTATAGCGGAATACGATCTCGGTCTCACCGCTGCCATGCAATACGACTTCGCGGGCCTGCGCCGGCAGGCTGACCCATGGCGCCTCGATATCGAAACTGAAATGCTGGCTGAGCGCGCGGATCATCTGGAAGTAATACGCATTGCGCCGGTCCCAGCCGCGAATCGCGCCACCGGCCAGCGACAGCTGCGGATGCATCACCACCCGCGCCGGGTCGAAGAATTCCTGGTAGCCCAGGCCATCGCAGGCCGGGCAGGCGCCGGCCGGGCTGTTGAACGAGAACAGCTTGGGTTCCAGCGGCGGCACGCTGTGGCCGCAGGTGGGGCAGGCGTGGCGACTGGAGAATATGATCTCGTCCTGCTTGCCATGCGCAAAGGCCAGCCGCGCCACACCGTTGCCGAGACGCAGCGCGGTTTCGAACGATTCAGCCAGACGCTGGGCGATATCGGCGCGCACCTTGAAGCGGTCGACCACGGCTTCGATGTCGTGCTTGCGCCTGGCATCGAGTGCGGGCGCTGCATCCAGTTCGTACACCGTGCCATCGACGCGCACGCGGACGAAGCCCTGTGTGCCGAGTTCCGCCAGCACGTCATGGTGTTCGCCCTTGCGCGCTGCGACCAGCGGCGCCAGCAGCAGACAGCTTTCGCCTTCGGGCAGGCGCAGCACCTGGTCCACCATCTGGCTCACCGTCTGTGCCGTCAGGTCCAGTCCATGGTCGGGGCAGCGTGGAATGCCGGCGCGTGCGTACAGCAGGCGCAGGTAGTCATAGATCTCGGTGACGGTGCCTACGGTCGAGCGCGGGTTGTGCGAGGTGGCCTTCTGCTCGATGGCAATCGCCGGCGACAGGCCCTCGATGCTGTCGACGTCGGGCTTGTCCATCATCGACAGGAACTGCCGCGCATAGGCCGACAGCGATTCCACGTAGCGCCGCTGCCCTTCCGCATACAGCGTATCGAAGGCCAGCGATGACTTGCCGGAGCCCGACAGGCCGGTGATGACCACCAGCCGGTTGCGCGGCAGGTCGACATCGACATTGCGCAGATTGTGGGTGCGGGCGCCGCGGACGCGGATGAATTCCATGGGTGGTTTCGGCTGGGCGCGAGGCGTGGAAAAACGATTACTATAGCTGCCAGAACAGGGCGGACGCGCCTATTTGGACACTCGCGACAGGAATGCCGCGGGCGGGCGCGGCGGCATTCGCACTAGGCTTCAGGTCCTTGAAATTCATTTAGGGGTTAGTCATGGCACGCGGCGTCAACAAGGTCATTCTCATCGGCAACCTGGGCGCGGATCCGGAAACACGTACCACGCCCGGTGGCACCACGGTCACCAACATCCGCATAGCGACTTCAGAAAGCTGGAAAGACAAGACGACTGGCGAGACGAAGGAGCAGACCGAGAGGCATGGCATCGTGCTGTGGAATCGCCTGGGCGAGATCGCGGCGGAATACCTGAAGAAGGGTTCGCAGGTCTATATCGAAGGCCGGCTGCAGACCCGCAAGTGGCAGGACAAGCAGGGCAACGACCGCTACACCACCGAAATCGTCGCCAGCGAAATGCAGATGATGGGCGGCCGCGGAGGCGGTGGCGGCGGTGGTGCCACCCAGGAAACCCGCGACAGCCGCGACGCGGGTGGCAAGAGCGGTTTTGCTCCGCCTGCAGCCAGTGAACGTGGTGGTGGCGGTGCCCCGTCGGCAGACTTCGACGACGATATTCCCTTCTAGAAGCTCCGCAGGCGGGTTATCTGATAAAGGCAATAACTGCAATCGTGAACCAGGGTTCGTGTCTGGCCCCAGCAGTTTCATGTCAGATCGCTCATTGTGCGTTGCACAATCTATAAAATCCGGGTTGCCCTCAAATTCAAGGTCCTATGCCCGGTCGCTACTACATCAAGACCTTCGGCTGCCAGATGAACGAGTACGACTCCACCCGCATGGGGGATGTGCTCGCTGCCGCCGAAGGACTGACTCCCGCCGACAACGAACAGTCCGCGGACATCCTGCTGATGAACACCTGCTCGGTGCGCGACAAGGCCGAAGACAAGGTGTATTCGTTGCTGGGCACATGGCGCCTGCTCAAGGCGCAGCGGCCGGGCATCATCATCGGTGTGGGCGGATGTGTTGCCAGCCAGGAAGGTGAGGCGATCACGGCGCGCGCGCCTTACGTGGATCTGGTCTTCGGTCCACAGACCATCCATCGCCTGCCGCAACTGCTGGCCGACCTGCGGCGCACGGGCCAATCGCAGATCGATGTGAGTTTTCCCGAAATCGAGAAGTTCGATCACCTGCCGGCGCCACGCGCCAGCGGTGCGGCGGCATTCGTCTCGATCATGGAAGGCTGCAGCAAGTTCTGCAGCTACTGCGTCGTGCCGTACACGCGCGGCGAGGAAGTCAGTCGTCCGGCAGCCTCGGTGCTGGAGGAAGTGCGGGGGCTGGTGGCGCAGGGCGTCGGCGAGATCACATTGCTGGGGCAGAATGTCAACGCCTATGAAGGTGCGCGCCCCGGCGCTGCGCCGATGGATCTGGGGCAACTGATCCGGACCATCAGCGCCATGCCGGGTGTGGAGCGCGTGCGCTTCACCACTTCGCATCCGCTCAATTTCAACGATGCCCTGATCGA
>JAATEY010000179.1 GCA_015655465.1 Gammaproteobacteria bacterium
AGGGCGGTCATTTCCTTGCTGACCTGCGCGCCAACGCCGGCGCCGCGCGGATAGCGCACTGCCGATGGCTGCTGCAACGTGGTCGCGGTGTACAGCATCTGCCGGCACTCGTTTTCGTCGGATGGGGTCATCACCACCATGTTCGGAATGCAGCGCAGGAAGCTGATGTCGAAGCTGCCCTGGTGCGTGGCGCCATCGCCACCCACGAGGCCCGCGCGATCCAGCGCGAAAGTCACCGGCAGGTTCTGCAGCGCCACGTCGTGGATCAGCTGGTCGTAGCCACGCTGCAGGAAGGTGGAATAGATGGCGACCACCGGCTTCATGCCCTCGGTGGCAAGACCCGCGGCAAAGGTGACCGCATGCTGCTCGGCGATGGCGACGTCGAAGTAGCGTTCCGGGAAGCGTTTCGAATATTCCACCAGGCCCGAACCCTCACGCATCGCGGGCGTGATGGCGACCACCAGCGGGTCGGCTGCCGCCAGGTCGCACAGCCAGTCGCCGAAGATGCGCGAATAAGTGGGCGGCCCGGCCTTTTCCTTGTAGATGGTGCCGGTGACCGGATCGAACGGACCTGGTCCATGCCAGGTGATCGGGTCGGCTTCGGCCGGCGCATAACCCTTGCCCTTGCGCGTGACCACGTGCAGGAACTGCGGACCCTTCAGCTTGCGCACATTGGCCAGCGCGCCCACCAGCGCCTTCAGGTCATGGCCGTCGATGGGCCCGATGTAGTTGAAGCCCATCTCCTCGAACATGGTGCCCGGCAGGACCATGCCCTTCATGTGCTCCTCGGAGCGGCGCGCCAGTTCGCGCATGGTGGGCAGCTGCGACAGCACCTTCTTGCCGCCCTTGCGCAGCGTGGAGTAGAAGCGCCCCGCCAGCACACGCCCGAAGTACTGCGACAGCGCACCCACGCCCTCGGAGATCGACATCTCGTTGTCGTTGAGCACCACCAGCAGGTCGGTGGACAGGCTGCCCGCATGATTGAGCGCTTCGAAGGCCATGCCGCCGCTCATTGCGCCGTCACCGATGACCGCCACCGCACGCCGGTTCTCGCCCCGCTGCGCAGCCGCCGTCGCCATGCCCAGCGCCGCGCTGACCGAGGTGCTGGAATGGCCGGTGCCGAAGGTGTCGTATTCACTTTCCGCGCGATGCGGAAACGGCGCCAGGCCACCGCGCTGCTTGATCGACTGCAGCCGGTCGCGTCGACCGGTCAGCACCTTGTGCGGATAGGCCTGGTGGCCCACGTCCCAGATGATTCTGTCCCAGGGGGTGTTGTAGACGTAGTGCAGGGCGATGGTCAGTTCCACGGTGCCGAGGCCGGCGGCAAAGTGGCCACCACGGGTGGCAACGGTGCGGATCAGGAACTTGCGCAGTTCAGCGGCGAGTTGTGCGAGCTCGGCGGGCGCAAGGGTCCGCACGTCCGCGGGTTCACGTATTCGTTCGAGCAAGGGAAGGCCTTCAGTACCCATTACACAAGTTTACACGGCACCGGATAGCGGAATTCGTTTCAGTGGCTGCGTTCAACCACCAGATCGGCAAGACTGACGAGGTCAGCCGCGCGCGGCCCCAGGCCGTCGAGCGCGGCAACTGCCGCGTCCCGATGCAGGCGCGCAAGCTGCGTCGCGCCGGCGAGGCCATGCACGCTGGGGTAGGTTGGTTTGCCGCGTGCGGCATCCGTGCCTGCGGTCTTGCCCAGTGCGGCGGTTTCGCCCTCCACGTCGAGCACATCGTCCTGGATCTGGAACGCGAGTCCCAGTTCTGCGCCGTACGCCGCGAGCGCGTCATATTCACTGCCGCCGACAGTGCCTGCCGCAATCGCGCCCAGCAGCACGCTCGCGCGGATCAGCGCGCCGGTCTTGCGCCGGTGCATGCTTTCCAGCGCGGCAACCGACAGCTGCCTGCCTACGGCCGCAAGGTCGATGGCCTGGCCACCTGCCATGCCGGCGGTGCCGATGCCCTGCGCCAGCACCTGGATCTGCTGCAGGCGTGCAGCCGCCGACAGCAGCGCCGTATCGCGGCCAGCGATGATCTCGAAGGCCAGTGCCTGCAGCGCATCGCCGACCAGCACGGCAGTGCCTTCGTCATAGGCCTTGTGGCAGGTGGGGCGTCCGCGCCGCAGGTCGTCATCGTCCATGGCCGGCAGGTCGTCGTGCACCAGGCTGTAAACGTGGATCAGCTCCACTGCAACGGCGGCGTCATCCAGCAGTTCGGACGCAGCGCCCAGTGCCGAGCCGGTGGCATAGACCAGGATGGGGCGCAGGCGCTTGCCACCGCCCAGTGTGCTGTAGCGCATGGCTTCGGCCAGGCGCACGGTGCCGGGATCGGCCAGGTCGAGCTGCCTGGCCAGCTGCAGTTCCGTGCGGGTGCGCCACTGCACCAGCCGCGAATCCAGCGCAGTGCTCTCAGTCATTGCCGGGTTCCGCATCGGCGTCGAAGGGACGCAGGCGTTCACCGTCACCATCCTTCAGCAGGATCTCCACACGCTGCTGTGCCTGTGTCAATGCGGAGTGGCAGCTGCGTGTGAGCGCCACACCCTGCTCGAACAATGCCAGGGAATCTGCCAGCGGCAGATCGCCGCGCTCCAGTTGCGCAATCAGTTTTTCAAGTTCCTGCAGCGACTTCTCGAAATCAGGCTGGGCAGCTGCGTTGTGGGTGTTGCGGTTCATGCTGGAAGTCTAGCTCACCTGCCGGCACGGGTTGCGATGTAGAATCGCGCTCCACGCAATCTCCATGGATTCTCCGCACAACGATCCGTAATGACATCTTCCTACAGTGCTTCTGACATCGAGGTTCTGTCCGGCCTCGATCCGGTGCGTCGCCGCCCCGGCATGTATACGGACACCACCCGGCCCAATCACCTGGCGCATGAAGTCATCGACAACAGCGTGGACGAGGCGCTGGCCGGGCACTGCGATCTGGTCGAGGTGGTGCTGTTCAAGGATGGCTCGCTGCAGGTCACCGACAACGGGCGCGGCATGCCGGTGGACATTCATCCGAAGGAAAAGGTCAGCGGCGTCGAACTGATCCTCACGCGCCTGCATGCGGGCGGCAAGTTCACCGATGCCAACTACAAGTTCGCAGGTGGACTGCATGGCGTGGGCGTGTCGGTGGTCAACGCGCTGTCGAAGCAGCTGGATTGCCGGGTGCGGCGCGGCGGCAGGGAATACAGCATCGGTTTTCGCAGCGGCAAGGTGACTTCAAAGCTCGAGGAAATCGGCACCGTCGGCCAGAAGAACACCGGCACCACCGTGCGCTTCTGGCCCGAAGCCAGCTTCTTCGACACCGACCGCTTCGCGCCGGCCGAGCTGCGCCACACACTCAAGGCCAAGGCCGTGCTGTGCCCCGGGCTGCGGGTGCGCTTCGAAAACGAATTCACCGGCGAGAAGGACGAATGGTTCTATACCGGCGCGTTGTCGGAATACCTGCTGGAGCAGATCGGCAAGGCCGATTGCCTGCCGAAGGAGCCGCTGTCCGGCAAGCATGGCACCGCGACCGATGCCGTTGAATGGGCGCTGGCCTGGGCGCCCGATCTTCCGGCATTCATCGCCGAAAGCTATGTCAACCTGATCCCGACCTCGGGCGGCGGCACCCATGTCAATGGCCTGCGTGGCGGTGTGTGCGCAGCAGTGCGCGAGTTCGCCGAGTTCCGCACCCTGCTGCCGCGCGGAGTGAAGCTGGCGCCGGAAGACATCTGGAACGGTGTGTCGTTCGTGCTGTCCATCCGCATGAAGGATCCGCAGTTCGCCGGGCAGACCAAGGAGCGCCTGGGATCGCGCGAAGCGGCGGCGCTGGTGGAAGGCTATGCACGCGACAGCACGGCGTTGTGGCTGAACCAGCATCCCGATGCCGGCGAGCGCATCGCGATGTATGCCATCGAGAACGCGCAGGAGCGGCTGAAGGCGGCGCAGCGGGTCACGCGCAAGCGCGCCGTGTCGGGTCCCGCATTGCCCGGCAAGCTGGCCGACTGCACCACGCAGGATCCGGCGCGTTCCGAGCTGTTCCTGGTGGAGGGTGACTCCGCCGGCGGCTCGGCGCGCCAGGCCCGCGACCGCAACATCCAGGCCGAGATGCCACTGCGCGGCAAGATCCTGAACACCTGGGAGCTGGAACACGGCCAGGTGGCCGCTTCCGAGGAAGTGCACAACATCAGCATCGCCATCGGCGTGGACCCGGGCTCATCCAATATCGCCGACCTGCGCTATCACAAGATCTGCATCCTGGCCGATGCGGACTCGGATGGTCAGCACATTGCGACGCTGCTGTGCGCGCTGTTCCTGCGCCACTTCCGGCCGCTGGTGATGAACGGGCATGTGTTCGTGGCCATGCCGCCGCTGTATCGCATCGACGCCGGCAAGCAGGTGGGGTATGCGCTGGATGACGCCGAGCGCGATGCCTTCATCGCGCGGCTCGAGTCGGAGAAAAACCGCGCCAAACCAGTGGTGACCCGTTTCAAGGGACTGGGCGAGATGTCGCCGTTGCAGCTGCGCGAGACCACCATGGATCCGTCCACCCGCCGGCTGGTGCAGTTGACGATCAGCGGCCAGGACGGTGCGGACCAGATCATGGACATGATGCTGGCCAAGAAGCGCGCATCGGATCGCCGTGAGTGGCTGGAGCAGAAAGGCAATCTCGCCGACGTGCTGGCATAGCGCGCGGCTACCGGGCAGGTTCAAGTGAAAGACCAGGAACTGAATTTCGAAGGCGTGGAACAGCAATCGCTGCGCGATTTCTCGGAGAAGGCTTACCTCGACTATTCGCTGTATGTGATCCTGGCCCGCGCGCTGCCGGTCCTGGGCGACGGTCTCACGCCGGTGCTGCTCCGCATCCTCTACGCGCTGAGCGAACCCGCCCTGTCTGCGCCC
>JAATEY010000291.1 GCA_015655465.1 Gammaproteobacteria bacterium
CACTCGGGTCGTGCGCAAAGACCCGCGTACGGTGACGATCGACCGGCGGATCGTGGAGCGGGACTACCAGACAGCATGCATCGACAAGCTGACCAGTGAGTTCCATGTGGGCCGCCGCAAGATGCTGGTGGAGATGGCAACGGGTACCGGCAAAACGCGCACAGCCGCAGCTTTGATCAAGCGCCTGTTCGACGCAAACACCGTAACCCGCGTGCTGTTCCTGGTAGATCGCAACACACTCGCCAAGCAGACAGAGGACGCATTCGCAGAGCACCTGCCGGAAATCCCCAGCTACCGCCTGCAGAACGGCCGCCGCTTCCAGGACGAAAAGCGCATCACGATCACGACGCTGCAGAGCATGATCAACATCTACTGCGACTACTCGGCCGGGTACTTCGATCTGGTGATCTCGGACGAGTGCCACCGCAGCATCTACGGCAAATGGCGGGGTGTGCTGGAACATTTCGACGGCGTGCAGATCGGCCTAACGGCAACTCCCTGCGTGATGGATGTGGATGACTCGACGCCGGATGAAGAAGACGTCGGGTTCGTCCGCGATACGCTGCGATTCTTCGAGGTCGACAAGCCCACCTTCGCTCGCCAAACAGCTTGGTAGATGACACTGCCGGTTGTCTTTCGCCGCCCCGCGCTCAGGGAGTTCGAGGCAGAAGTCACAAGTATCGTGGTTCTTGCGGTGTTCCACGCCCGCCGCAGTCCAGGTGCCTGGCAGTCGCGCACGTGACCTGAGCGTGCATCCTTCCGGCTTGTCGCCTCCCGCGACACTTTCTCCATACGTGTCGCAAAATCGTGGAAAAGACGACACGTGTAGGGGGCGTGGCGGCGGAATGCACGCATTCGGCACCGTTTGCGCCAGAAACGGGGCTAAGTTCCGGTGCCGTGCGCAGACCATAGCTGCGCAGAGATTGACCGCTCGATCTCATTTTGACGTCAACGCACGCAGCGCCGCCGACGGCTCCAGCACCACAATCCTCAACAGCACCTTCGCCGCTCCCGTCGGCTCCCGCCGCGCCTGCTCCCAGTTCTGTAGCGTCTTCACGCTCACACCCAGCAGCCGCGCAAACTGCGCCTGCGAAAGCTCAGCCTTCTCCCGCACCGTCTGAATCCGCGAAGGCGTGAATTCAAAGCGCCGCGACGGATTGCGCTCGCCGCGTGCAATCGCGCCGGCCTGCCGGATGCTCTTCCTGAGTTCCGCAAACAACTTGGGGTCCATCAACCAAACTCCTCTCGCACCAGTTTGCGGAGCATCCCGATTTCCTCACTATCAAGATCCGCCTGCGCGCCTGCCACGGCCCGCCAGCCGCATGCGTATCTTCCGCAAGCCTCCGCTGCCAGGGATCAGGTCGCCAGCGTCCGGGTGGGCCATCAGCAGCGCCTGAAGCTCCAGATACCGGTCATCCTCGACCAGTGCCTTGATCTGACGCGTGAATACGGGGGTTTCCAGGAAGACCATGGCAAATATACCCCAGCGACGGTGATACGCCAATGGCGGATAGCCGAAAAGAAAGGTTCCGGGACAGAACTTGAGTGTCCGGCACGGCCGGGCTTGAGTCCTGTCGCATTTGTGTGGCCCTTGATCAGAAACTATCCTCTCCGAACGGGCTATAGAACCAGCGCGCTCCACTTGACACATAACTTGACAGACACCTGACTAATAACCGTGGCATATGTGCCCCGGTACACGATCAGCCCGCGCCTGCTCTCGCTGCATTCGTGGCTGTTTGCGCCAGAAACAGGGCTGCAAGTTCAGGTGCCGTGCGCAGACCATCCGATTAACCGTTTACTTCCAATCTATACGCACATTGCGTATAATAATCATGCGCGCAGTCTTCCTGGAGCTATCGCCATTCGCTCGGCATCGGGAGCGTTATCTGGATGACAACGCCTTTCTGCTGTTGCAGGAATGGCTGATGCGTGCACCAGAGCCAGGTGCCGTGATTCAAGGCGCGGGAGGTCTCCGGAAGTTGCGCATCGGGGACTCCCGGCGCGGCAAGGGAAAGCGTGGTGGTCTTCGCGTCATCTACTTCTACTGGCCGTTTGGGCCGCAGTTCTGGCTATTTGCCTTGTACGAGAAGGCCGAGATGGATGACCTCAATTCAGAGCAGAAAGCCATTCTGAGGAAAGCATTGAAGGCTGAGCTGCTGGCGAGAGGAACATGAAGGCGCGGAATCGAAATCTCTTCAACGAGCTGATGGAAGGGCTGGGCGATCTTGCCATGGAGCGCCAGGGCAAGATGACACTGCGTACCCACTCAGTGGAGTCGCGGCCCCCGCCGAAAGTCTCGGCCCGGGAAGTGGCGAATCTGCGACGCGACCTGAAGATGTCCCGCGGGTTGTTCGCTGCGTATCTGCGCACGAATGTTCGTACGCTGGAAAACTGGGAGCAGGGGCGCGCGAAACCCAACGCACAGGCGGCATTGCTGATCCGTCTTGTTCAGCGATTCCCGGATACGATCAGTCGCCTGGGAGAAATCTGAATACGCACGCACGGCAGCCAGGCTGGATGGAAGGTGAGACTGTCTACAACGTCCTCTTTGATCGCGGGTTCACACCATGAAAGTTCGCTACTTCGCACTTCTGGATCTGGATGGCCAGGGCAACATCTGTTCCCTGACGATCGAACACGCCTCGAAGCGCGCAGATGCGCCGCGCTTTTCCTCTGAGCAGGTGGCTGCGTAGCTCAATATTGGCGTGATCCTTGCCCAGGCGCCGTAGACCGCTGAAAGAGGGCAGACTCAGTGGCCTTGCTGCAGCCGAGCAAGCCCGGTAACGCAGGAATGCTGCGATTCCGGTATCGGGTCGGGCAAATTCAGGGTCGTGCCATCCTGAACATGGTTTCCGGACTGATCTCCGCATACGCATCCGTACCGCCTGCCCTGAGAATGGGATGGGCAGCGCCCGTGTCATAAACTCCATTGACCAACAGGCGTCTGGCGATATGCGCGCCGACGACTTCGCCGAACACCACCCAGTTGGGCATTGCGGCACCTTGCCTGTCTTCCAGTTGCAAGATCTGGGTGACCACGCACTCGAATGCCACCGGGCTCTCCGCGACGCGCGGCGCAGCAACCCGCATCGATGGAACGGGCGTCAGGCCTGCGAGTTCGAACTCGCTGACTCCAGGCGCGGCTGCGGCAGAGGTCTGGTTCATCTGCGCCGCCAATGGCATGGTCGCGAGGTTCCACACGAACTCACGCGTTTCCCGCGCATTGCGGAGCGTGTCCTTCGCTCCGCTGCTGCCGAAGGCAATGATGGGTGGCGTATACGCGAAGGCATTGAAGAAACTGTAGGGCGCGAGATTGAACCGGCCGGCAGCGTCACGCGTGGCAATCCAGCCGATAGGGCGCGGACCAATGATTGCGTTGAATGGGTTATGCGGTAACCCATGTCCCCTGGACGGTTCGTAGAAGTGGAAATCCTCTTCCATCTTCAGTCCGATGCCTGGCGGTGGCCGCCCTTGCCGGGCCGATGGTACTTCTCCAGCCAGTGCGCATAAGGCGCCGGCAACGTCGACCACTCGGGCTTGTCCTTGCCCAGCAAGCGCGCAAGCTCGTACACATAGTGCGGATTCGCGAGATGCGCGCGGGCCATCATCACCAGGTCCATCTGGCCATCCGTGATGGCCCGTTCCGCATCGTCGGGATCGTCCATTCCCCAGGCCGCAGCCACGGGCAGGCCAAGCTCCCTGCGCACGCGCCCGGCAATGGGGGCAAGGAATGCCGGCCCCCACGGCGGCGCGCCGGTCGGCGTCGAAAAGCCGATGCTGATATTGAGGAAGTCGAGTCCGCGCGCCTTGAGCCTTT
Organism: Gammaproteobacteria bacterium; assembly: GCA_015655465.1. Taxonomy (GTDB): domain Bacteria; phylum Pseudomonadota; class Gammaproteobacteria; order Steroidobacterales; family Steroidobacteraceae; genus ZC4RG30. The sequence goes on from JAATEY010000291.1 coordinate 3,821, forward strand.
GCGCCAGCGCGATGGATTCTTGCAATGTCTCCTCGTCGCGGCCGTCGTACTCGATCACGCCGAAGCGCGCGTCGAGCGGCAGGTGTTCCGGCCACACCTCGCGCACGGCAGAGAGCGTCTCCTCGAGAAAGCGTCCGCGGCGCAGTGCATCGCCGCCAGACCCATCGGTGCGCTGGCTGGCGGGGATCGAGAGGAAACTCTGCGCGAGATAGCCGTGCGCGAAATGCAGTTCCAGCCACTTGAACCCGGCC
>JAATEY010000399.1 GCA_015655465.1 Gammaproteobacteria bacterium
CGTGGTGCGCCGGAACATCAAGGAGCTGGGCGGCAACGTCGAGCTGCGCACCGAGCTCGGCAAGGGTACGACCACCACCATCACGCTGCCGCTGACGCTGGCCATCGTCGATGGCCAGTCGGTGGCCGTGGGCTCGGAGACCTACATCGTGCCGCTGGTCACCATCGTCGAATCGTTGCAGGTGAAATCCGGTGCCGCCAACCATATCTTCAATCACGGCGAAGTGTTCTCGTTCCGTGGCGACTATCTGCCGGTCATCCGCCTGCACGAGGTGTTCGGCGTCAAGCCGCGCAGCACCTCCCTCAGCGACGGCCTGATCATGGTCGTGGAAGGTGACGGCAAGCGCGCCGGCATCTTCATCGACGAGCTGCTGGGGCAGCAGCAGGTGGTCATCAAGTCGATGGAAACCAACTACACCCGCATCGAGGGCGTGGGTGGCGCAACCATCCTGGGTGAGGGGACGGTGGCGCTGATTCTCGATATTCCCGGCCTGTTGCGCATGTCGCCGCCGGCGCAGCAGCTGCGCACCGGCACCTGACGGGTCCCGATGGGAGCGGATGGCAACAGCAGGAGTGGCGGCCAGGAAGCAGCCCGCGTGCTGCAGGCTGCCAGCGAGCAGATTGCGCTCGCCCTCAGGGATTCGCAGCCCTCGATCGATGCGCTCGGGCAGAGCCTTGGAAGGCTGGCGCAGTTGCTGTCCGGTGAGCTGCCGGATGCGGCATTCCAGCAGAAACTTGCGACGTTGCGCGCCGAGCTTGCGCGTGCGGTCACCGGCCTGCAGTTCCATGACCGCATGACGCAGCATCTGACCCATGTACGCGACTATCTTGCCAGCAGCGCCGAGCAGATCGGCACGGAGCCCGGCATTCCCGGTGAACCCTGGGCAAGCCTGCATCAGAAGCTCGCCGACCGCCTGCTCTCGGACACCCACCGCATGTATCTGGGAAAGAATTTCCCGGCCGATTTCCTGGCCAATCGCGGCAACCTGTCGCGGGAAGACCGCGGCGCCGCATCGCCCGGCGATATCGACCTGTTCTGATCCTATTTGCGCCAGTAGCTGGGCGTGAACAGGATCAGGAAGGTGAACAGCTCGATGCGACCGAGAAACATCGCCAGTGTGTAGATCCATGTCTGCGTGTCGCTCAGCGATGCGTAGGTGGTGGCGGGGCCGATCTGGCCAAGGCCCGGCCCGGTGCTGTTGATCGATGCGATCGTGCCGCTGAAGGCGCTGATCAGATCCATGCCCGTGGCGAGCAGCGCGAATGTCAGCACGATCACGGTGGTGAAATACACGAAGATGAAAGCCAGCACCGAGTTGACGACGCGATTCGACACCACGTTGCCTGCAATCTTCAATGGCGCAACCGCGGCCGGATGCACCAGCACGAACATTTCGCGACGGAACTGCTTGATCATGATCAGCGAGCGAAACATCTTGATGCCGCCGCCCGTGGAGCCGGTGCAGGGAATCACGCAGCTCAGGAACAGCATCAGCGCGCCGGCGAATATCGGCCAGCGCGAGAAATCCACGGTCACGAAGCCGGCGGTGGTGGCCATCGAGACCGTGCTGAACGCCACGTGGCGCAAGGTCTCTCCAAATGTGGCGTAGAGTCCCTGCGCGTAGATCATGCCGGTGAGCAGCAGCACGCTGAATCCCAGCCACACCAGCACCCAGCGTGCTTCGGGGTCACGCCGGTAGGCGCCCATGTCCAGGCGGCGGAAGGCCGTGAAATGGGTTGCGAAATTCACGGCCGCGCCGAGCATGAACAGCATCAGCACGAACTCGATCTGCGCCGAGTGGAAATAGCCGATACTGGCATCGTGGGTGGAGAAGCCGCCCAGCGACATGGCCGAGAAGGCATGACAGATCGCGTCGAACAGCGGCATGCCAGCCGCCCACAGCGCCAGCATGCAGGCCAGCGACAATCCTGCATAAACCAGCCACAGGGCCTTGGCGGTCTCGGTGATGCGGGGCGTGAGCTTGGCATCCTTCACCGGACCAGGTGTCTCGGCGCGATACATCTGCATGCCGCCGACGCCCAGCAGCGGCAGGATGGCGACTGCCAGAACGATGATGCCCATGCCTCCCAGCCAATGCAGCGCGCAGCGCCATAGATTCACGGAATGGGGCAGGGCATCGAGGCCGGTGATGATGGTGGAACCGGTGGTTGAAAGCCCGGACATGCTCTCGAATACGGCATCGGTAAACGACAGTTGCGGTTCGCCCAGCATCAGCGGCAGCGCGGCCAGCAAGGTGATGACGTTCCAGCCGAGGCTCACCAGCAGATAGCCGTCGCGTGGCCGCAGTTCCGTCCGGAATCGCCGCGTGGCCAGCAACAGGATCACTCCGGTTGCAACCGCTACTCCGGCGCATTGCAGGAACACCTGCAGTTCGGCGGTTTCGCCATAGATCAGGGCGGTGGCTATTGGCAGCAGGAACCAGGCGGAAAACAACGCGACCAGCGCGCCCAGTACATTGACGATCGCCAGGTTCGAACGCATGGCCGGGTTCAGCCCGACTGGAACAGACGCTGCACGGCGTCGATCTGGCGGCGATCGGACAGGAACACGATGATGTGATCCTCGGTCTCGATCTGCGTGTCGTGATGCGCCATGAGCACGCGATCGCCGCGCACCAGGGCAACGATCAACGCCCCGTTGGGCAGGTCCAGCTGCTCGATGCGCCGCCCCACCACACGCGAGCGCTCCTCCGGCCCGTGCACGACGGTTTCCAGCGCTTCCGCCGACCCGCGGCGCAAAGAGTGCACCTGCACCACGTCGCCCTTGCGCACATGCGCCAGCAATGACCCGATGGTGACCGTCTGCGGCGACACGGCGATGTCGATGCTGCGGTTTTCCATCAGTTCGCCGTAGGAGGGGCGGTTGACCAGCGCCAGCACCTTGCGCGCGCCCAGGCGCTTGGCCAGCATGGCCGACAGCACATTGGCTTCTTCGGAGTTGGTGACCGCGGCGAACACATCGGTGCCGTCGATGTTTTCCTCGATCAGCAGTTCTTCGTCCTGGGCGTCGCCATTCAGCACGATGGTGCCATCCAGGCGCTCCGACACGCGCCGCGCGCGTTCGATGTCGCGCTCGATCAGCTTTACCTGGTAGTCCTTCTCGAGCATGCGGGCGAGGCGAAAGCCGATGTTGCCGCCACCGGCAATCACCACCTTGCGCACCTTTTCCTCCGCGCGCGTGATTTCATTCATCATGCGCTGGATGTTGTCGCGCGCGGCCACGAAGAAGATCTCGTCGCCTTCCTCGACCACGGTCTCGCCTTCCGGCTCGATGAAGCGCCCGTTGCGGTAGATGGCGGCGATGCGCGCATCGGCGTTGGGCATGTGGTCGCGCAGCGTGCGCAGCTGCTGGCCAACCAGCAGGCCGCCCTTGCGCGCCTGCATGCCGACCAGCCGCACGCGGCCGTCGGCGAAGTCCACCACATGCAGCGCGCCCGGATTGCGGATCAGGCGCTCGATGTATTCGGTGACCAGCTGCTCGGGGCTGATCCACACATCCACCGACAGCCCGCCGTCGGCGAACAGCCGCTCCTGCGAGGTGTATTCGGAGGCGCGGATGCGCGCGATCTTGGTGGGCGTGCGGTACAACGCATGGGCGATTTCGCAGGCCACCATGTTGACCTCGTCGGAGCTGGTGAGCGCCACCAGCATGTCGGTGTCGGCGATGCCGGCGGCCTC
>JAATEY010000007.1 GCA_015655465.1 Gammaproteobacteria bacterium
AACTCCACCGGCCACATGTCGAGCTGCCGGCGGTCCACCTGCCGGTACAGCGGCATGAATACGCGCACGTCGTGGCCGGCATTGTGCAGGTACTTGGTGAGCGCGCCCGCCACGTCGGCAAGGCCACCGGTCTTCGCCAGCGGTGCAACCTCGGAGGCAATGAAACAGATGCGTAAGGGCATGGCGCGAGTGTAGCGGTATCATGTATCGATGCGGCGTGCGCTGGTCATATTGGCGGTGTTTTTGCTGGTGACAGCGGCGCTCGTCGCAGGTGTACTGGCGTCGCACTGGCCCTTCTGGGCCCGTGCCTGGCAATGGCAGATGGCGGCCGATGGCTGGCCTGCGGTGCTGCCAGGTCCGACGCAGGTGCTGCGGGGTGGCGCGGTGGCATTGCCGCTGCATTTCGACGCCGATCCCGCGCTGCCGGCAATTGCAGCAGGCGCCACCACCCGGATATTGCTGGTGGCGGGTGCCGATGGCCGTGGAGGTGCATGGTTTGCACCCGGTTACAACGCGAATTCAATGGTGGATGGGCGGGGTCTAGCAACGGGATTGCTCACGCCGATATATGGACTGCTCGCTGCCCGATATCCGGATCTTCTCGACACTGCGGCCAGCACCTGGATCCAGCGCGGGCGCGCCGATCCGCGTGGTGAGATCACGCCACGGCAGCTCCTGTGGCAGTTGAGCGGATTTCGGGCTGGTGACTTCCAGCCCCTCAATCCTGCCAGCAGATGGGCGCAGCTGGTCAGTGGGCCGGACTTCGAACGCGCGGCGCTGCACTGGAAGCAGCCATGGCCTGCCGGGTCGCATTTCGAAGAATCGCCAGTGAATTCGCAGCTGCTCGCGATACAGGCTGCCAGGATGACGGGCATGCCCTATGCGCGATTGCTGGAGCAGCAGCTCTGGTCGCAGCTGGCGGCCGCCGACGCAACAGCTCTGCTCGATCATCCCCGCGGCAACATCGCAGCGCACTGCTGTCTGCGTGCCACCGCGGCGGACTGGCTGCGTCTCGGTCTGCTGCTGGCAGCTCGTGGCCGGATCGGTGCCCGGCAGCTGTTGCCTGCAGGATTTGTCGACCAGATCGCCATCGATTCGCCAGTGCATTCCGGCTATGGCCTTGGGTACCGGCTTGCCGAGGATGCCGTGGCGGGACGCGTGCTGATCCTGGAAACGACGGGGCGGAAGCTGGTGGTGGCACCGGCCATGCGCCGCGCAGTACTGTGGATCGGTACAGGGCCGCCGCCTGCGAAGCTGCAGCGATTGCTGGGTGCAGAAACTGCAAGCAGCGACGACAAGCTGGTTACAGAATAGTTCCGGCGCTAAACAGCTGCCTGAGGCCAGGCCCGATGCAATAATGCGCTGATATGGCCGACGCACGCACAGTCGTTTCCGGGATCAGCATCGCGCTTGCACTGGTGTGCGCGGGCTGGGCAGTCTACGAAATCAAGCACGATGCGCCGCCCCGCGGTCCAGCCGCACAGGCGCGCCAGCCCGGGGCAGGCGGCAATCGCAACGCGGCGGTCATATCCGTCATCACGGCTGTAGCAAAGCAGCGCGACATCAATGTCGGCATCGAAGCGATCGGCACCGCCAATTCCAATGAAGCGGTCACCATCACCTCCCGCACCAGCAATATCGTCACGGCCATTCATTTCAGTGACGGGCAGGCGGTGAAGGCAGGGCAGGTGCTCGTGGAACTGGACCGTGAGCAGCCCGGTGCAGACCTGGCTGCTGCAACGGCCGCGTTCGAAGAAAGTCGCAGCCAGTTCAATCGCAGCCGCGAGCTCGTGGCAACGCAGGTGCTGTCCAAGGCGCAGTACGAGCAGATCGAGGCCACGATGAAGGCCAACGAGGCAAGGGTCGCCGCAGCGCAGGCGCGCCTGTCGGATACCTACATCCGTGCGCCATTTACCGGCGGCGTGGGCATGCGCCGCATCAGTCTGGGCGCGCTCATCAGTCCAGGCACCGTGATCACCACGCTCGATGACACGAGTTCCATCAAGGTGGATTTCGCCGTACCCGAATCCCATGTGGGCCGGTTGCGCGTGGGCCAGAACGTGCTGGCCCGCACTACCGCGTATCCAAACCGCAAGTTCAATGGCCGGGTCGCCAGCATCGATTCACGCGTCGATGCAGCTACACGCGCCGTCACTGTGCGTGCAGTCGTAGCCAATAATGATGCGGCCCTGAAGCCCGGCATGTTCCTGACCGTGGCACTGTCCCAGGACAACCGGCCGGTGCTCGCCATTCCGGAGGAGGCCGTAGTGCCCGAGCAGGCGCGCCAGTTCGTCTATGTCATCGACGGCGCAGTGGCCCGGAAGCGTGAAGTATCGCTGGGGCGCCGCGAACCGGGTTTCGTGGAGATCACCAGTGGTCTCGCGGCGGGCGATCATGTGGTTGTCGAGGGCACGATCAAGTTGCGCGATGGCGCGCCGGTGCGCGAGGCCGGTGCCGCGGCGCCCACGTCATGACCCTTTCCGAGCTGTCGATCCGGCGGCCGGTATTCGCGACCGTACTGTCGCTGCTGCTGCTGATCGTCGGCGTGATGGCCACGTTGCGCCTGTCGCTGCGCGAATACCCCGATACCTCGCAGCCGGTGGTCAGCGTCAATGTCGCATATCGCGGCGCGAATGCTTCGGTGGTCGAGACGCGCATCACGCAGATCCTCGAGAACGAGGTGGCGGGCATCGAGGGCGTCGACAAGGTCACCTCGCAGAGCCGCGACGAGCGCTCTTCGGTCAGCGTGCAGTTCACGGCGAACCGCGACATGGACTCCGCCGCCAACGACGTGCGCGACCGCGTAACGCGCATCATGGCGCGCCTGCCGGACGAAGCCGATCCGCCCCAGATAGAAAAGCAGGAAAGCGGTTCCGATCCGGTGATGTTCGTGATCCTCACCAGCACCACCCGCAACGGTCTGGAACTTACCGACTACGCCGAACGTTACCTGGTCGATCGCATCGGCGCCGTGCCGGGCGTCGCCAGCGTGTTCATCTACGGTGCGCGCCGCTACTCCATGCGTGTCTGGCTGGATCGTGGCGCGATGGCAGCCCGTCGCATCGCCGTGTCGGACATCGAGGCTGCGCTGCGCAACCAGAACATCGAGCTGCCGGCCGGCCGGATCGAATCGCTGCAGCGCGAGTTCACGCTGCGCACCGAGACTTCGCTGCAGAGCGAGGACGATTTCCGCAACCTCGTCGTGGGGCGGGGGCAGGACGGCTACCTGGTGCGCCTGGGAGACGTGGCGCAGGTGCAGCTGGCAGCCGAGAACCAGCGTGGCGGGTCGGCGGTCGATGGCAACCCGGCGCTGATGATGCCCGTCACGCCGTTGTCCACCGCCAACGTGCTCGAGGTTTCTTCGGCCATCAAGAAGGAGATGGCGCTGATCCGCGCGACCCTGCCGAAGGACATCACCTTCGAGGTGAACATCGACAACTCGGTGTTCATCCGCGAGTCGATGAAAAAGGTGGTGGTTGCGCTGGGCGAAACCGGCGTCATCGTGCTGGTGGTCATCTTCCTGTTCCTCGGCAGCGTGCGCGCGACGCTGATCCCCGCGGCCACCATTCCGGTTTCCATTTTCGCGGCGACCATTCTGATGGTGGCGCTGCACTATTCGATCAACACGCTCACACTGCTGGGCGCGGTGCTCGCCATCGGTCTGGTGGTCGATGACGCCATCGTGGTGCTCGAGAACATCGTGCGGCGCATCGAGCATGGCGAGCAGCCGCTGCTTGCCGCGATGAATGGCAGTCGCGAGATCACCTTCGCGGTGGTCGCGACCACCATGGTGCTGGTGGCGGTGTTCCTGCCGATTTCCTACCTGCAGGGCAACGTCGGCAAGCTGTTCAGCGAGTTCGGCGTATCCGTGGCGGCGGCGGTGGTGTTCTCGGCAGTGGTCGCACTGACGCTCACGCCAATGATGACCTCGAAGCTGTTCGCGAAGGGCATCCATCGTGGCCGGCTGGCTTCTTCCGTCGACGCCGCCTTCAAGTCGATGGCCGGCGTGTACAACTCGGCGCTGCGCTGGTCGCTGAGCGGTGCGCGCCCGGTCTGGGTGCTGTCGTTTGCGGGAGTGTCCGCCGCGCTGGTGCTGTCCCTGCTGGTGGCGGGCTGGCCCTGGTCCGGCATGCGCCTGCCACAGGAACTTGCCCCCCAGGAAGACCGGGGTCGCGTCATGATATTCGTGATCGGGCCAGAGGGCTCCACGGTCGACTACACCCAGCGGCAGCTCGCGCTGGTCGCGGACATCGCCCGCGACGAAGTGGACCGCGGCAACGCGACCCGGGTAATCCAGCGTACCGGCAACAACAACAGCCAGGCCTCCGTCAGCACGGGACAGGTCATGCTGCCCATGAAGGAATGGAGTGAACGGCCGGATACCACCGCGCAGATCGTGCAACGGCTCCGGCAGCGCACGCAGGATCTTCCAGGCGCGCGCGTCGTGCCGCAGACACCGGGGGGCCTGGGCAGCAGCGGCAAGCCCGTGCAGCTCGTGTTGCAGGGTCCCGAGTACCGCCCGCTGGCGCAGCTGGCGCAGAAGGTGATGGACGAGGCGGGCACCAACCCGGGCCTCGCCAACCTCGAGATGAATTACGAGGAACGCCAGCCGCAGCTGCAGGTCAGCGTCGATCGCGACAAGGCGGCCGACCTTGGCGTGTCGCTGGTCAACGTCGCGCGCGCGCTGGAGACCATGCTGGGTTCACGCGTGGTCACCACCTTTCAGATGGGTGGCGACGAATACAACGTGGTGCTGCAGGCCCGCGACGACCAGCGCGCATCGGTGGGCGACCTGGACAGCATCTACGTGCGCTCCGACAAGAACGGCGGGCTGGTGCCGCTGGAAAGTGTGGTCAGCACCCGCGAAACCTCCGCGGCTTCCGAGCTGCGCCGCTTCAACCGCATGCGTTCGGTGACGGTCACTGCGAACCTGGCTGCCGGCTACCCGCTGGGCGAGGCGCTCGATTACATGGAGAACACCGTGCGCAAGCTGCAGGGCGACGTGCCCGTGCAGATCGACTACGACGGTGAATCGCGCGAACTGAAGCGATCGTCAGGCGGGCTGATGCTCACCTTCGCTTTCGCCATGCTCATCGTTTATCTGGTGCTCGCCGCGCAGTTCGAGAGTTTCGTGCATCCGCTGGTGATCCTGGCGGCCGTGCCCATGGCATTGACCGGCGCGCTGTTCGGACTGTGGCTGTTCGGTTCATCGATCAATATCTTCAGCCAGATCGGCGCGGTGATGCTGATTGGCATCGCCAGCAAGAACGGCATCCTCATCGTGGAGTTCGCAAACCAGTTGCGCGACCGCGGCACGGAGTTCGTCGAGGCCACCATCGAAGCGTCCACCGCCCGCCTGCGGCCAGTGCTGATGACCACCCTCGCGACGGCGGTGGGGGCGGTGCCGCTGATGGTTGCCACCGGCGCCGGGGCCGAGAGCCGGCAGTCGATCGGTGCGACGGTGTTCTTCGGCTCGGTATTTGCCGTGGCCCTGACCCTGTTCGTGGTGCCGGCGCTGTATGTAAAGATCGCCCGCCATACCCGCTCGCCGCAATACCTGTCGCGCCTCATCGACCGCCTGCGCGGGGCTGAAAACAGCGCGCCGGCCGGCGAGCCGGCGCCTCCCGCAGCGGCCGGCTAGCAGCCAGCCGGCGGCCAGCCCGGGGGCCCTGAACAGGGGTAGAATCGGCAACCCCCGACCATGGCCGCCACCCCCTACAAACAGCTCGAACAGGAGTGGCAGCGCCTGCATGCCTTCAGTGGTGCGCTGTCGCTGCTGCGCTGGGATGCTGCGGTCATGATGCCGCGCGGCAGCGCCGACGTGCGTGGCGAGCAGCTGGCTGCAATCGAGACCGAGCAGCATGCGTTGCTGACTAGTCCCAGGGTGGCCCGGTTGCTGGAGCGGGCGCAGGCCGGTGCCGGGGAGCTCGATTCCTGGCAGCACGCCAACCTGCGCGAGATGCTGCGCCAGCGCGACCACGCCATCGCGACGCCGGTGCCGCTGATCTCGCGGCTGGCACGGGCGACGTCGGTGGCCGAAGTGAGCTGGGCAGCGGCGAGCGAGAAGCAGGACTTCAATATATTCGCTCCGCATCTGGAAGAGGTGTTGCAGCTGGTGCGCGACAAGGCCGCACTGCTTGGCCAGGCGCTGAACCTGGCGCCCTACGATGCGCTGATGGACGGCTATACACCCGGCATCCGCGGCGCCGAGATCGATACGGTATTCCGCGCGCTGTCGCGCCGCCTGCCGACGCTGATCCGCGAAGCCATCGAACGCCAGGCCGCCGCACCGGCACTGCCGGTCGCCGGCAAGTTCACGACTGCCCGGCAGCGGGCCCTGATCACGGAAGTGATGAAGGCCTTCGGTTTCCCGTTTGACCGGGGGCGGCTCGATGAGAGCGATCATCCGTTCACGGAAGGCGGGGCTGGCGATGTGCGTGTCACCACCAAGCTCGACCAGGGCGATCCGTTCAAGGGCCTGCTGGCGGCGCTGCATGAAACCGGCCACGCCCTGTATGACCTCGGCGTGCCGCGCGAGTGGCGCACGCAGCCGGTGGGCAAGGAACGGGGCATTGCGCTGGAAGAAAGCCAGTCGCTGCTGATCGAGATGATCATCTGCCGCAGTCGCCCGTTCCTGCAGTACCTGCGACCGTTGCTGGAGAAACATTTTGCGATCAGTGGTCCGGAGTGGGAACCCGGCAATCTCTACCGTTTGCTGACGCAGGTGCGGCGCGGCGCCATCCGCGTGGATGCGGATGAACTGACCTATCCCATGCATGTGGTGCTGCGTTATGGCATCGAAAAGGACCTCATGGACGGCAAACTGGCGGTGCGCGATCTGCCGGAGGCGTGGAATCACCGCATGCAGGATCGTCTCGAAGTGAAGCCCGCCAATGCGGCCGAGGGCTGTCTGCAGGACGTGCATTGGGCGCACGGCGCATTCGGATACTTCCCTTCCTACGGCATCGGCGCAGTGATCGCCGCGCAGCTTTACGAAAGCCTGCGCGCGGCCACACCCGATCTGGACGCGCGCATAGAGCATGGCGACTTCACGGCGGTGCGCAACTGGCTGGTGGAGCATGTGCATGCCGAGGGCGCAAGGCTGCCGCCACAGGAGCTGGTGCGGCATGCGACCGGCAAACCGCTGACGGCCGCCGCCTCGTTGCGTTACCTTGAGGCACGTTATCTGGAGGAAGCGCGATGAGCGTGCCGGCCACCGCGCTGCCAATGCAGTCGTCCACCAAGCGCAAGCTGGCCGCGCAGCTGCGCGGGCTTACGGGCAAGGCCATCGAGGACTACGCCATGATCGCCGAAGGCGATCGCGTGATGGTGTGCCTGTCCGGCGGCAAGGATTCCTACACGCTGCTCGACATGCTGATGTCCCTGCAGCGCAGCGCGCCGATCAACTTCTCGCTGATCGCGGTGAACCTGGACCAGAAGCAGCCCGACTTTCCGGCCGAAGTGCTGCCGGAATACCTGCGTTCACTCGGGGTGGATTTCCACATCATCGAGCAGGATACCTACAGCGTGGTCAAGCGGCTGATCCCGGAGGGCCGCACCATGTGCAGCCTGTGCTCGCGCATGCGGCGTGGTGCCCTGTACCGCTATGCGGCCGAGAACGGCATCACCAAGGTGGCCCTTGGCCATCATCGCGACGACATCGTCGAAACGCTGTTCCTGAACCTGTTCTTCGGCGGCAAGCTCAAGGCGATGGCGCCCAAGCTGCGCTCCGACGACGGGCGCCACATCGTCATCCGGCCACTGGCCTATGTGGCCGAGCGTGAGGTCGCGCGCTATGCCAGCGCGCGCGGGTTCCCCATCATTCCCTGCAACCTCTGCGGCTCGCAGGAGAACCTGCAGCGCGCCGCCGTGAAGAAGATGCTGGGCGAGTGGGAGCGTGAATATCCGGGGCGCATCGAGTCCTTGCTCACCGCGCTGCGCAATGTCGAGCCGGCCCACCTGGCCGATACGAAACTGTTCGATTTCGCCGGCCTTGTGCCAGCTGCGGTGCCGTGAAACCCGAGCGCCGCACCTGGAGCCGCTTGCCGGATGCAGAGCTGCTGCAGCTGCGCTTCTGCGACCTCAAGCTGCCGCTGGCAGGCACGGCGTTGCAGCGACGCCTGCAGCACGTATACGGCGAACTTGCGCGGCGCGGCATCCGTTTCCGTCCGCACATGTGGCTGGCCGAGGAGTGGTTTTCTCCCGACGGCATACCCGGCATCGCCGTGCCGTTCTATCTCGCGCATCCGCGGCTGATGCGCCTGGAGCGCCGCATGATGCGGCAGGTGGAGGGCGGCAATGCCAACTGGATGATGCGCATCCTGCGGCACGAAGTCGGGCACGCCATCGACACCGCGTATCGCCTGCGGCGCCGGGCACGCTGGCGTGAAATATTCGGGCCGGCTTCGCTGCCTTATCCCGACTCCTATCGTGCCCGCCCGGGCAGCCGCCGCTTCGTGCAGCATCTGGGCGACTGGTATGCGCAGAGCCATCCCACCGAGGATTTCGCCGAAACCTTTGCGGTGTGGCTGAAGCCGAATTCCGACTGGCGCCGCGCCTATGCCAGCTGGCCCGCCTGGGAGAAGCTGCGTTTTGTCGAGGAGGTCATGCAGGACATCGCCACCCGGCCGGCGCTGGTGCGCAGCCGCGCGTACATCGAGCCACTGAGCGACAACAGGCGCACGCTGGCGCAGCACTACCGGGAGAAGCTGGCGCGTCTGTCCGACTGGCGCAGCGAAGCGGCCGATGGCCTGATGCTGCGGGTGTTTGCACGCAAGCCCCGGCGCAGCAGTGCAACGCGCGCTGCTTCATTCCTGCGCAGCCACCGGCGCGAGCTGTTGACGGGGGCGCAGCGCCTGAGCGATGCCGATTCCTACATGCTGCATCAGGTACTGCGCCTTGCCATCGACCGTTCCGATAATATGCAGCTCTACCTGCGGGGTTCGCAGCGCAACGCCCTGCCACATGCACGCTGGTTGCTCGGCAGCCTGGCGCGGCTGCTGGGTGAACGGGAACGGCCACAACTGAATCTATGAAGCCTTCGCGAGTCCTGGTCGTACTGCATCCGAGCCTGATGCCCCCCGATAGTCTGGACGGCCAGAGTGCCAAGGTCATCGAGGAATGGCGCACGGAGTTCGACGTCATCCAGACATTGCGGGCATCGGGGCATGAGGTCCGCGCGCTCGGCGTGCTCGACAGCATCACCGAGCTGCGCAGCACCATTGCCGACTGGCAGCCCGACGTGGTCTTCAACCTGCTGGAGGAGTTCGACGGCATCGTCAGCTACGACCAGCACGTCATCGCCTTCCTGGAGATGCTGCGGCAGCCCTACACCGGCTGCAATCCGCGCGGCCTGTTGCTGTCGCGTGACAAGGCGCTTTGCAAGCAGGTGTTCGCCTTCCACCGTATCTCGACCCCGCAGTTCGCAGTGTTCAGGCGCGGCCAGCGCATCACCCTGCCGCGCCGGCTGCGCTTCCCGCTGTTCGTCAAGTCGAGCACCGACGATGCTTCGCTGGGCATCGCGCAGGCGTCGGTGGTCGAGGATGCAGC
>JAATEY010000268.1 GCA_015655465.1 Gammaproteobacteria bacterium
GGAACTGCTGAAGACCGACGTGCTGCGCGATTTCTACGAGCTGTGGCCCGAGAAATTCAAGAACAAGACCAATGGCGTGACCCCGCGCCGCTGGATGGTGCTGGCCAATCCGCGGCTCGAGAAGCTGATCACCGGCGCCATCGGCACCGGCTGGATCACGGACCTGAACGAGCTCAGGCGGCTTGAGCCGCTGGCGGAAGACGCAGGCTTTCGTACCGAGTGGCAGGCCATCAAGCAGGCCAACAAGCGCGATTTCGCTGCACTTGCGCTGGAGCGCACCGGCGTGGTCATCGATCCGGCATCGCTGTTCGACGTGCAGGTCAAGCGCATCCACGAGTACAAGCGTCAGCACCTGAATATCCTGCATGTCATCGCGATGTACCTGCGCCTGAAGGCCAACCCGGGATTGTCCGTGCCCCCGCGCACCTTCGTGTTCGGTGGCAAGGCGGCGCCGGGCTATCGCATGGCCAAGCTGATCATCAAGCTGATCAATGCAGTGGGCGACATCGTGAATCGCGACGAGGCGATCCGCGATCAATTGAAGGTGGTGTACCTGCCCAACTTCAATGTCAGCAATGGCCACCGCATCTATCCCGCGGCCGACCTGTCCGAACAGATTTCCACCGCCGGCAAGGAAGCTTCAGGCACCGGCAACATGAAGTTCACCATGAACGGTGCGCTGACCATCGGCACGCTGGATGGTGCGAATGTCGAGATCCGCGAGCAGGTGGGGCCGGAGAATTTCTTCCTGTTCGGCCACGATACCGATGAAGTCGCCGCCATCTGGGCGCGCGGCTATCGCCCGATGGCCGCCTGTGCGCGTGATCCGGAACTGGCCGAGGTGCTGGAGCTGATCCGCAATGGTTTCTTCTCGCGCGGCGACACCGATCTGTTCCGGCCGCTGCTCGACAACCTGCAGTATCACGACCCTTACCTGGTGCTGGCGGATTTTTCCTCCTATCGGGATTGCCAGGAACAGGTGTCTGCAAGTTACGCCGACAAAAGCTCGTGGGTGCGCATGGCGATTCTCAACAGCGCACGCTCGGGGCTGTTCTCGTCGGACCGCACCATCCGCGAGTACTGCCGCGACATCTGGAAGGCGAAGCCAGTGCCGGTGCGGCTGTTGTCCGAAGCGGAAGTGAAGGTGGGGTTCCTGCAGTAAACCCCGCGCAAGGTCGGCGGTCAGCCCGCCAGGAAGCCGCGGATCGCCGCGTCGAAGCGCGGCAGGTCCACCAGGAAGGCATCATGCCCTTCCACACTCGACAGCTCCGCGAAGCGCGTGTGTATGCCAGCCGCAGTCATGTCGGCGGCAATCTGCCGCTGCTCCTCGATGCCGAAAAGGAAATCCGACTGCACGCCAACGACCAGGGCGTGGGTGAATCCCGCGCGCCGATACACTTCTTCTGCGGTGCCGTGCGCGGCGATGTCAAAGCAATCCATGGCGCGCGACAGATACAGGTAGCAGTTCGGATCGAACACGTGCACGAATTTCTCGGCCTGCGCTTCGAGATAGGTTTCCACTGCGAAACGCGGACCAAATCCTTCCGGTACGCGCTTCAGGGCCTGTTCGACAGCCCGCTTGCCCACGGGCGTGATGCCCTGGCGTGCGAAGCGACCCGCCCACTCCACCGAGGAGCGGTAGGTGATGGTGCCGAGCTTGCGCGCAATGCGCATGCCCGACTGCGGTCCACGTTCGTTGTCGGAGTACTGACCCTTGTTCCACGCCGGGTCGCTCATCACCGCTTCGCGCTGCACTGAACGCAGCGCGATGGCAAAGGGTGATGAAGCGGATGAACCGGAAATGCTGACAGCGCGGCGCGCACCACCGGGAACCGCAGCGGCAAATGCCACCACCACCATGCCACCCAGTGACGGGCCCACCACCGTATCGAGCTGCTCGATGCCCAGCGTGCGCGCTGCTTCGAAACCGGCGCGCGCAATGTCTTCAACCGCAAGTTCGGGAAAGTCGAGTCGATAGGCCTTGCCGGTAGCCGGATTCACCGACGCCGGGCCGGTGGAACCAAAGCAGCTGCCCAGCGAGTTCACGCACATCACGAAATACTGTTCGGTGTCGATGGCGCGGCCGGGGCCGATCATCTTTTCCCACCAGCCAGGTTCGGTGCTGGCCGGGGAAGATGCGGCATGCGCTGACGGCGACAGGCCCGTGAACAGCAGGATGGCGTTGCTGCGCTCCTTGTTCAGCGTGCCCCAGCATTCATAGGCCACCTGTGCGCGCCTGAGCTCGCCGCCTTTCCACAGGCGAAAGGGATCCGGCAGCGCGGCATAGCGGACTGCTGTGGGCTGCGCCACGGGTTTGCGCACGGCGTTGCTGGCTTCAGGGCTCAGGATCGCTCCCCTCGATGATGCCTTCGGCAAGCGCCGTCGACAGATAACGCTCGCCCGTGTCCGGCAGCATCGCGAGTATCACGCTGCCCTCGGCGGAATCACGTGCAACCTGCAGCGCTGCAGCCACTGTGGCACCGGACGAAATGCCGCAGAAAATGCCTTCGCGCTGCGCCAGCGCGCGCGCGGTGGCGATCGCGTCCGCATCACTGACCGGCAGGATACGGTCGGCTACCTTGCGGTTGAGCACGGCCGGAATGAAGTCCGGCGTCCAGCCCTGGACCTTGTGCGGACTGAAGGGCTTGCCCGACAGCAGCGAGGCATTCTCCGGTTCGGCAATCACGATCTTCGTATCGGGACGCGCGAGCTTCAGCACTTCGCCCACGCCAGTCATGGTGCCGCCAGTACCCCAGCCAGAAACGAACGTATCCAGACGCCTGCCTGCGAAATCACTGAGGATTTCCGGGCCGGTGGTGTTGCGGTGATAGGCGGGGTTCGCCAGGTTCTCGAACTGCCGCGCCAGGAACCAGCCGTTCTTCCTTGCCAGTTCCTCGGCCTTCTTCACCATGCCGGTGCCGCGTTCTGCGGCGGGCGTGAGAATCACCCTGGCGCCGAGCATGCGCATGATCTTGCGACGCTCGATCGAAAACGTTTCGACCATGGTCGCGACAAAAGGATAACCCTTGGCAGCGCAGACCATGGCGAGCGCGATGCCGGTGTTGCCGGAAGTCGCTTCGACCACTGTCTGTCCGGGCTGCAATGCGCCGCTGCGCTCGGCGTCTTCAATGATGGCGATCGCGAGGCGATCCTTGACGGACGACGCGGGATTGAAGAACTCGCACTTCACGTACAGCGTGACGCCCGGCGGCGCGAGGCGATTGATACGGACCACCGGCGTGCGGCCGATCGTCTCCAGAATGCTGTTGTAGATCATTCAGCGCTTCCTGCCTTGTATGTGTCGCCCGGCAGAAGCCGGAGCGCGACTCTAAATCTGTATACGCCCCGACAACAGATACATCATTGCAGGTGAAGGGTTGATAACTGTTTGTTATAATGAGAGCGCTTCAACAGGTCAGTCATGAACTTTCATCAACTCCAGTACGCGCTCGCCGTGGCCCGCAACGGCCTGTCGGTAACCAATGCCGCGGCAGCATTAGGCACATCCCAGCCGGCGATCAGCCGGGCACTGAAGGAACTGGAAAAAGAACTGGGTTTCGACCTGTTTGTGCGCGAGGGGCGCAGTTTTGCCCGCATTACGCCGGAAGGCACCAAGGTGCTGGAATACGCCGCCCGCGCCCTGGCGGAAATCGACAGCCTGCGCGCCGTGGCCGCCGACCTGAACCAGGACGCACGCGGCACCCTGTCCATCGCCACCACCCACACGCAGGCCCGCTATGTGCTGCCGCCGGTGGTACAGGCCTTCCGCAAGCGCTACCCCGAGGTGGACCTGCACCTGCACCAGGGCACCTCCGAGCAGATTTCCGAGATGGTGGCCAGCGACCGCGTGCACCTGGCCATTGCCACCGGCTCCGAGGCATTGTTTCCGGAATTGGTGTTATTGCCCGTATATCGCTGGCATCGGCAGGTGATTGTTCCAAAACATCACCCATTGGCGCGCGCGGGAGCGCCCAAACTGACCCTCGCGGTGCTGGAAAAATACCCGCTGGTCACCTATGTATTCAGCTTCAGCGGGCCATCTTCCCTCGAAACCCTGTTCGCCCGTGAAGGCCTCAAGCCGCGTGTCGCGCTTACCGCCCGCGATTCCGACGTCATCAAGACGTATGTGCGGCTCGGGATGGGCGTGGGCATCGTGGCGAGCGTGGCCTTCGAGCCTGCACTGGACGCAGACCTGGCGCTGGTCGATGCCTCGCACCTGTTTCCCATCCACACCACCTGGATCGGCTTCCGCCGCGGCACGCTGTTGCGCAACTATGCCTATGATTTCATGCAGCTGTTCGGCCCGCACCTGACGCGGCGCCTGATCGAAAGTGCCATCGACGCGCGCGACCCCGAGAGCAAGGCGGAGATGCTCGGGCGGCTGCAGTTGCCCATCCGCTAGGGGCTGGAGGCAGTGGGTGAGCGAATCCAGAAGCTGCTCGCGGCGGCGGGCCATGGCTCGCGACGCACCATAGAAGAGTGGCTGCGCGCCGGCCGCGTCAGCGTCAACGGCCAGGTTGCCAGGCTTGGTGATCGGGCCGAGCCGGGCGACCGGTTCACGCTCGATGGGCGGGTGCTGGAAGTGGCGGCTCCCGCTTCGATTGCCGGCACTGAAGCGGTAGCGGTGCTGCTGTACCACAA
>JAATEY010000026.1 GCA_015655465.1 Gammaproteobacteria bacterium
CTGCGGCAGCGGTCGGCGCCGCAGTGCGCGCGGGGGGCGTGCCGGCTGGTGGCGGCGACTTGACGGCCACACAGGCCGTCATTGCAGCGCAGATCGGAAGTACTCCATGGATGATTCGCATGCGTTCGCTCCCCAACTTGAGTGGATGTATGCGTTGTATTCTATTACACACAACGTGTCCGGCACGCCGTCGGTCAGCGCGCGGGCGCTGGAAACCGGGATGATGTGGTCCTGAAAACAGCGAATCGAGGGGTATGAACGCAGCTACCGTCCTGATCCTGGGCTGCGGCGACATGGGGTCGGCCGTTGCACACTGGTTGTTTCGGCGTGGTGCCCGCGTACTCATGTGCGACCGCGCGAGACCCGCCCATGCGCGCCGTGGCATGGCTTTCACCGATGCTCTTTTTGAAGGAGCAGCGACCCTGGAAGGCATCACGGCCCGCTTCGCCGAGACGCCACAGGCCGTGGATTGCGCGTGGCGCGTGAATGACGCCATTCCGGTAGTGACGCTCGCAGAGCACGAAATAACCGCATCCTTCCGGTTCGATGTGGCGATCGATGCGACCATGCGGCGGCACCTGCCACATCCCCATTTCCGTTCACTGGCCGCGTCGACCATTGGTCTGGGTCCGGGCTTCACTCCGGGCGGGAACTGTCACCTGGCGGTGGAGACGCAGTGGGGAGACTCTCTGGGCTCGGTGGTCCGCGACCGCAGCACGCAGGCGCGTACCGGCGGTCCCGCACGGCTGGCGGGTATCGGACGCGAGCGCTTCGTGCGCCCTTTGCCGGAACCCTGCGCGGACTGACTCACGACAGCGTGGATATTGTTCCCGGCCAGATCGTGGTGGAAGTCGACCCGCGCGATCCGCCGCAGGTCTTTGGTCTGGGAGAGCGACCGCGTGCGGTGGCCCGGGGCGTGTGCGAGGCCCTCGGATTCAACTGAGCGGGATCAGGAGAACAGGTGCGATCATCGTGATATACGTGAGAATATCACGATCAGAAGGTACGGAGCGTTCATCATGTTCGACAGAAGATGGTTGCTGGGGCGCGGTATTGCGGCTGCTGCCGTAGTAATGGCCTCATGGCGTGCCGCAGCGGCGGCGTCCACGAAGTTCGAGTTCACGCTTGCCGACAAGGAATGGCGCAAGCGACTCTCGCCGGAGCAATACGCGGTGTTGCGGGAAAGTGCGACAGAACGCCCCGGAACCAGCGCCTTGCTGAAGGAGAAGCGGCGCGGAGACTTCGTCTGCGCGGGCTGCGATCTGCCGCTGTTTTCCTCGTCTACCAGGTTTGAAAGCGGAACGGGTTGGCCGAGCTTCTGGGCTCCGCTGGCCAAGGCAGTCGACAAGGAGCGCGACACCTCGCAGGGCATGGAGCGAATTGCAGTGAATTGCCATCGCTGCGGCGGTCACCTTGGTCATGTCTTCGACGACGGCCCTCCGCCTACCGGCCTGCGGTATTGCATCAACGGCCTCGCACTCCAGTTCGTGCCGACGAAATGATCCTGTTGCTGGCCGCCTATGCAGGCGGGGTGCTGACGATTGTCAGTCCCTGCATCCTGCCCGTGCTGCCATTTGCCTTCGCGCGGGCGGATCGTCCATTCCTGCGCAGTGGATTGCCGTTGCTGGCGGGCATGGCGTTTGCCTTTACGGTGATCGGGACTCTCGCGGCGGTTGCGGGCGGTTGGGCAGTCGAATTGAATCGATACGGTCGCTACGCTGCGCTGGCCGTGTTCGCGCTATTCGGACTGCTGTTGTTGCTGCCGGCGCTGGCGGACCGGGTGATGCAACCGCTCGCCAATGCCGGCGGCCGACTGGTGCAATCGATCGATGCCCGCAGCGACGGTGAGCCGGGCATGATGTCGTCCGTACTGCTGGGCGTTGCCACCGGCCTGCTGTGGGCTCCCTGTGCGGGGCCCATTCTCGGCCTGATACTCGCTGGCGCCGCGCTGCAGGGTGCCAGCGCAAGCAGCACGCTGCTGCTGCTGGCTTATGCGCTGGGCGCGGCCACATCGCTTGCCATCGCATTGCTGGCCGGCGGCAAGGTGTTTGCTTCCATGAAGCGTTCCCTGGCAGCCAGTGTGTGGATGCGTCGCGCCCTGGGTGCGGCGGTGCTCGTTTCGGTAGCAGGGATTGCCGCGGGCCTGGATACCGGGCTGCTCGCGCGGCTTTCCACAGCCAGCACGACGCGCCTGGAGCAGTCGCTGCTGGACCGCCTGCATCCCGAAAGCAGTTCCGCAACGGCCGGCGCCCCTGCGATGTCGGGCAGCAACTCGATGATGATGAGCGCCGCCTCGGTTCGCGCCGGCGCTGCGCTGGCGGTCGAGGACCTGAAACCCTCACTGACTGGCGCGACAGGCTGGCTGAACTCGCAGCCTCTGAGCATTGAAGCCCTGAAGGGCAAGGTGGTGCTGATCGACTTCTGGACGTACTCCTGCGTCAACTGCCTGCGCGCCACTCCCTATGTGCGTGCCTGGGCCGGGAAGTACGCTTCACAGGGGCTGGTCGTCATCGGCGTGCATACACCGGAATTTGCCTTCGAGAAGTTACCCGGCAATGTGCAGCGTGCGGTTGCCGACCTGCAGATCGGCTATCCGGTGGCGCTGGACAATGACTACGCCGTCTGGCGGGCCTTCAGCAATCGCTTCTGGCCGGCGCATTATTTTCTGGATGTGAATGGACGCATCCGTCATCACCACTTCGGTGAAGGGGGCTACGACGAATCCGAGCGGGTCATCCAGCAATTGCTGGCCGAGGGCGGACAGAAGGGTGTGGCGCCGGGTCTCGTCGAAGTGCATGCAACGGGAGCGCAGGCGGCTTCCGATGCGGCCAGCGTACTCTCGCCCGAGACCTATCTTGGCTATGAGCGCGCGGAGAATTTCGTGTCACCCGGTGGCGCGGTCAAGGATGCGCGCCATGTTTATGTCGATGGGGAACCCCGACTCAATGAATGGGGTCTGACCGGAGAATGGACGGTCGCCCGCGAGAATGTGATGCTGCAGCAGGCAGGTGGCGGCATCGTGTATCGTTTCCACGCGCGCGACCTGCATCTGGTGCTGGGTCCGGCGGCAGATGGCAAACCATTGCGTTTTCGGGTGACGATCGACGGCAAGGCCCCCGGCAAGGATCACGGCGTCGATGCCGATGCGCAGGGCAACGGCGTGATCGACGGACAGCGGCTGTATCAGCTCATCCGCCAGCAGGGGCCAGTCGAGGATCGGCGCTTCGAGATCCGTTTTCTCGATTCTGGCGCACAGGCTTACGCATTTACATTCGGTTGATGGAGGCGGTCATGATTTCCATTGAAACACCAGTCAGAACGATGCAGCGGAGTGTGCTGTGCATGGTCGCGCTGCTCGGCGCCTGCATCGCGCCTGCGGCAATGACGGCGGAGGAGGGGCGTCCGATTCCAGCCTACGAGTCGACCGCCGCTGCTTCCACGGCCGTGACGGAGACAGCAGTTGTCGCAGGCGGATGCTTCTGGGGTATCCAGGGGGTATTCCAGCACGTAAAGGGCGTCACCAACGCCGTGTCGGGCTATGCGGGCGGAGCGGCAGACACCGCCCGGTATGAACTCGTGAGCAATGGCGACACCGGGCATGCCGAGTCCGTGCAGGTGACATTCGATCCGCGCCAGATCAGTTATGCGCAGATCCTGCAGATCCTCTTCTCGGTCGGGCACGATCCGACACAGCTCAATCGCCAGGGCCCGGACCACGGGACGCAGTACCGTTCGGCCATCTTCCCGGCAAACCAGGCGCAGGCGCAGATCGCCAGGGACTACATCGCACAGCTGAACCGCGCACGCGTATTCCCTGCAGCGATCGTCACCAGGGTGGAGACGGGAGCGACTTTCCATCCCGCCGAAAACTATCACCAGGACTACCTGTTCCAGAATCCGAAGCAGGCCTACATCGTCATCAACGACCTGCCGAAGATTGCAGAGCTGAAGCGGATTTTCCCGGCCGTGTATCGCGCGGATCCGGTGCTGGTTGCGACAGCGAAATCGCGCAAGTAAAAGTCGGCAACCAATCGATATATCCACGCATATACTTTGCCAGGTCATTCTCTCTCCAAAGCGGGGTCTTCGTCATGCGAACCAAATTTACGACAGTGCTGGCACTGCTCGCTGTCACCGCAATCGGCGCTGGCGCCGCATTTGCACAGCAGCCACCTGCGGGTGGTCCTCCCGGGGGCGGCGCCGGCGGTCCGCCGCGCGGCGGCGGCCTGGTGCCAATGCTGGTCGAGAGCACGGCCTTCCCGGACGGCGGCATCGTGCCGCTGAAGTACTCGATGTATGGCGGCAGCACGCAGCCGGACTTCAAGATCACCGCCGTACCGGCGACCGCGCAGAGCATCGCTCTCATCCTCCACGACATTGATGTGGCGGCCGGCGGCAACACCGATGACAACCTGCACTGGATGGCCTGGAATATTCCGACCAGCAACGGCACGGCGATCATGGAGGAAGGCAAGCTGCCGGATGGTGCCGTGGGCAAAGGCGGGCGCGGCCCCGCATTCATGGGTCCGGGCGCGCCGAACAGCCCGCGCTATCACCACTACGTGTTCGAGTTCTACGCACTGAGCGAGAAGCTCGATCTTCCCGCCACCACGGGCCGCCCGGAGCTGCTTGCGGCGATGAAGGGCAAGATAGTCGCCAAGGCGGCCTATGTCGGGCGCTTCCGCAATGACACCAACGCACCCATGCAGGGTGGTGGTGGTGGCCCGCCGCGCGCACCAGCTGCGCAGGGCGCTGCTCCGGCCGGTGGTCCGCCGCCAGCTCGCTAGGCATCATCAGGTCCTGCACTGCGTAATGCGCAGTGCAGGGCATGAAATATCAGGAGTTCAGCGTAACGGGCTCCAGCGTCGCATCCTCGGTGGCAAGCACCTGATCGATGACTGCCTGCGCGAGGGCGCCAAGCTGGCTTGCCGGCGTCGCAAACGAGATCTCGAAAGCGCCTCCAGTCTGGAGCGTGAGTATGTACTGGCGTACGCCGTGCTGGTCGACCTCGCCCAGGTCGAGCCCGAAGGTTTCCATTGGATAGGTCACACGCAGCGAGTTGTCGCGATGCTGCCGGCGCAGCGTCTGCTGGATGATCTTCGGCAGCGTCGCCAGCAACTGGTTCAGGCAGGAGGCTGGCAGCTCGAGGGAACCTGATCCGCCCTGCGCATCGCGCACGTTGAAGCGCACCGAGCAGCCGTCGGGCGAGACGTCGAAAGTCGTCAGGGCTTCGGCGTGAATGATGGTTTCCATGTCGCGTACTTCCTCTGCGAGTGCGCTGGCGCACTCGTTATATACCACAGAATATAGTGAAAATCCCCCCACGAACTTCCGGTGGGCTGAGGTAGAGGACCTGGTCATTGCGACCACACGCGTGGCGTGAGTCGCTATCTCCGGATGGATGCCGTGCAGTTCATGCCTGGTGTGCAGATATCATCACGCAAGGATGCCGCCTGCTGCGTATGCAGCAATCGCGGCATGGAACAAGGTGCGGTGTGACGACAGCCGTGCGACCGCGGCCCTGCTTCAAACGGAGCAACGCAACCTTGCTGCTGCTGATCTTCGTGCACGCGCGTTGAACGCCAGAACACGCCTGCATGGTCGCAACAATATTTTTTTGTACCGATTCGTCCCGCAGGGATTTCGCCATTTTGCGGCTGCAAATCGGCATACGGGATTCCTTGTCCGCTTTTTTGCCGTCGCGATGGAAATGGCGATGCGCAGCGGCTGGCATGTCCATTGCATTCCCTGCAGCAAGTTGCAGCGTGCTGCCTGCGTGGCAGATCGGTGCGGCGTGCTTCGCATGAAGCAAGGGCTTTCAGGATCAATCAAACATCGAATCAGCGGGTGAGAGACAAGCCAATGAAAGGAAGAATGCGTGGCCGACTGGCCTTCCTGTGCGGAATTTTCCTTTCCGCTGCAGTGGGTATCACATTGGCAGATGACCAGCAGACCACCGTGGCCAGGCAGCCGGCCAGGGTCTGGTGGTCCTATGCGCCAGTTCAGTCGCCTGCAGTACCGCAGGTCGAGCACAGGAAATGGGTACGAACGCCGATCGATGCATTCGTGCTGGCAAAGCTGGAGGAGAAGGGCATCGAGCCTTCTGCCGAGGCGGACAGGGCGACTTATATCCGGCGCGCGACGCTCGATGCCTGGGGCGTAATCCCCACGCCGGAAGCGGTCAGGGTATTCGTCGAAGATCGTTCCGCGGGCGCCTATGAAAAACTCGTGGACGCGCTGCTCGCGTCGCCCCGCTATGGCGAACGCCAGGCGCGCCGCTGGCTGGATCTGGCCCGCTACGCGGACAGCGCCGGTTTCCAGGGTGACCAGACCCGCGGAAACATGTGGCGCTATCGCGATTACGTGATCAATGCCTTCAACCAGGATAAACCCTACGACCTGTTCATCAAGGAGCAGCTGGCTGGCGATGAGCTGCCCGGCGGCAGCCAGGAGGCGCTGATTGCGACCGGATTTCTGCGGGGTTTTCCGGACAACAACAATTCGCGGGATCTGATCCAGAAGAAGTACCAGCACACCACCGACATGACCGATACCGTGGGCGAGGTATTTCTGGGCCAGACAGTGGCCTGCGCGAGATGCCACAACCACAAGACCGAGAAGATCACGCAGAAGGAATACTTCCAGCTGCAGGCGTTCTTTGCGAACACCAGTGCCGACGACGACATACCCGCGTCGAAGGGCGACCAGGAACGTGAATTCGAGCAGGCGCAGGCGAAGTGGAAGGAGGCCACGAAGCAATTGCGGGCCCGGCAGAAGGCGATCATAGACGCCGTACGCGACCAGGCTGAGCTGTACAACCACGAGCGCTACACCCAGACCACCCAGGCCTCGCTCAAGAAGCCGGAAGCCGAATGGACGCCCCAGGACCGCTGGGTCCACAAGCGCTATGGCGACTATCAGGCCGACAGCATCCTGGCGAACTACCTGCGGGACAATTCCAGCGAGAACGCCCCGTACTATCACCAGGACTATCGCTCGATGTATGCCGAGTATGACCGGCTGCAGACGGAGCTGAAGAAGTTCGACGACCTGAAGCCCAGGGGTTCGGCAACCATCTCGGCGATGACCGAGCTGGGGCATCCTGATGCGCCGTCGACCTACGTGTTTTTCGGCGGCGACAATGAGCGGCCGCTCGAAGAGGTGAAACCGGGATTTCCTGCGGCAATCACCAGCGAAGTTCCCGCGATTCATGCGACTGCGACATCGTCCGGGCGCAGAACGGCTCTTGCAAACTGGATCGCCAGCCCGACGAATCCGCTGACGGCACGCGTGTTCGTGAACCGTGTGTGGGATGAATATTTCGGACGCGGGATCGTCGCGACGGTCAGCGACTTCGGCAGATCAGGTCAAAAGCCCTCTCATCCGGAGCTGCTCGACTACCTCGCGGACAACTTCGTCAGGCAAGGCTGGAGCGTGAAGCAGCTGCATCGGCAGATC
>JAATEY010000150.1 GCA_015655465.1 Gammaproteobacteria bacterium
CTGTTCGAGCCGATCTGGAACCGCAATTTCATCGATCACGTGCAGATCGACGTGCCGGAGACCCTCGGGCTGGGCAGGCGCGCCGGATTCTACGAGCAGACCGGGGCCTACCGCGACATGGTGGTGACGCATCTGTTCCAGATCCTGGCCTTCATGGCGATGGAAGCGCCCACCCATCTCGCGCCGAAGCCGATCAGCGAAGAGAAGAACAAGGTGTTTCGCAGCATGCTGCCGCTCCAGCCCTCCGATGTGGTGCGCGGGCAATACATCGGCTATCGGGCCGAGGAGGGCGTGAGCCCTGAATCCGACACCGAGACCTTCATCGCGCTGCGCTGCTCCATCGACAATTGGCGTTGGGCGGGAGTGCCGTTCTACCTGCGCACCGGCAAGCGCATGGCGGAGGGGCAGCGCATCATCTCGATCGCATTCCGCGAGCCGCCGAAGAGCATGTTCCCCGCGGACTCCGGCGTGGGCGCGCACGGGCCTGACCACCTGACCTTCGATCTGGCAGATGCGTCGAAGATGTCGCTGTCGTTCTACGGCAAGCGGCCGGGGCCGGGGATGAAGCTCGACAAGCTGAGCCTGCAGTTCGCGATGAACGACACCGGCCTGATCGGCGATGTGCTGGAAGCCTACGAGCGCCTGATCCTGGATGCCATGCGCGGCGACCACACTCTTTTCACCACCGCCGAAGGCATAGAGCGCCTGTGGGAAGTTTCCACGCCGCTGCTGGAATCACCACCACCGGTGCGTTCCTATTCGCCTGGTACCTGGGGGCCGAATGCGATCCACCAGCTCGTCGCTCCACGCGCATGGCGCCTGCCCTTCGAACGTGCCTGGCGCGCACCCAATACGCAGGGGGCGTGAGCAGCGGTCAGCTGAAGCCCTGCATCATCGACACATGACCTGCCACCACGCGCCAGCCCTGCGGCAGGCGCACCCAGACCTGGCTCTGCCTGCCGGTCGCGGTGGCATTCTCGCGCAGGAATTCGGTATTGGTGGTGGCGAAGTCCGTGCCGAAGGTGGTGATGACCGTATTGCGCAGCACCCGCGGTGGCGAACCGCCGCTGCGTGCCTTGCGAAAGGCGCGGATCATCTCGATGCCATGCAGGTTCTCGCCCACGCCATAACGCAGCACCTGCGGCGAATCCCAGAAAAAACCGTCGAGCGTGGTGAGGTCGTTCTTCTGCAGGGCGCGTTCGTAGCTTTCGAACTGCGCAGTGACTTCGGCGAGCGTCGCGGGGTCGTTGATGATCATGTGCCGGCCTTGTGGACTGTGGTGACAGCGTTGCGCTCCAGGTGTGCCGCGACGCGCAGCGCCAGCGCCTCCTGCCAGGGCGGCGCAATGACCTGCACGCCGATCGGCAGACCAGTCCCTGCCCATACTGGCACGGCCACAACGGGCAGTCCGATGAAGCTGATGGGCTGCGTGTAAAGGCCGATGTTCGGGCGCGTCGGCACTTCGCTGCTGCCGAGCCGCATCATCTGCTGGCCGATGAATGGCGCGACGGTCGGGGTCGATGGCGCCAGCAGGATGTCCACCCTGGTGAACAGCTGCGCAGCTGCTGCCGCGAACCAGCGCCGGAAGCGCTGTGCCTGTACCAGCACGGTGGCCGGCAGCATGGTGCCGGCGAAGAAGCGGTCGCGCGTGGCCGGGTCGAAATCCTGTGGCTGCGATTGCAGGCGTTGCCGATGCAATGCCGCGCCACTGGCGCAGGTGATGCAGAACGCTGCAGCGCGCGCACGATGCGCCTCCGGCAGTGCCACCCGCATGACCGGGCCCAGTGCACGCGCCACATGATCCACCGCTGCCAGCGCCTGGTCGCTGGCCCCATCTTCAAACCAGTCCTGCAGCACGCCGGTCCTGATCCCTGCAATGCCTGCATCGAGAGTCGGGCTGGCGAGTTCGATTGCGCGCGTGGCGCATGCCGGATCGCCTGCATCGTTTCCCTGCATCAGGTCATAGGCCAGCGCCAGATACCGGACATTGCGCGCGAACGGGCCAAGATGATCCAGGTCGTGCACAAACGGAAACGTGCCAGTGCGCGGCAGCCGTCCGAAGGTGGGCTTGAGTCCGAAGATGCCGCAGAACGATGCCGGCACGCGAATGGAGCCATTGGTGTCCGAACCCAGGCTCAGTGGCAGCAGTCCCGCCGCAACAGCCGCCGCGGATCCGCCGGAAGACCCGCCGGCCACCCGCCCGGAATCATGTGGATTGCGCGTTACGCCATAGTGCGAGTTCTCGGTGGTAAAGCCGTAAGCGAACTCATCCATGTTCTGGCAGCCCACCAGCACTGCACCGGCCTGCTTCAGCCGCTGCACCAGCGTTGCGTCGGCGCGGGCCGGGGAATTGCCGCCCAGGATCTTCGAACCTGCCAGCGTCACGACGCCGGCCACATCAAACAGGTCCTTGACTCCGAAGGGCACGCCCGCGAGCGGACCAGGATCGGCGCCGGCTGCGATGCGCCGGTCGATTCCGCGCGCGTCCTCCACTGCCTGTTCCGCCAGCACGCTGGTGAAGCAGTTCAGCAACGGGTTCTGCTGCTGGATGAGATCGAGAGTGCCGCGCACGATGGCCTCGGCACTGGTCTCCCGCGCCCGCACGCGCGTGGCGATGTCGTGCGCGCTGGCGGGATTCACGGACTGAAAACTGGCGCGGGCTCGAGTTCGTCGGGCAGCACGAATTCCTCGACCAGCCTTGCCTGCGCAAGCAGCGCCGCGAGCTGTATCGCGGCGCTGGCGCGATATTCCGGTGGAATCGCCGCGGCCTCGGGCTGCGTCAGCAACGGGGCCGCGGCGTCATCGCTCATGCGTGGGAGTGGCCATCGGCCGGCGGCGGCGTGACCTTGGCGAACTTGCCCATCGCCAGCAGCATCACCGCAATGACCAGATAGCTCGCAGCAACACCCCAGGGTGATTCTGTCACGCCGATCGCCTCGCTGTGCATCAGGCCGAAGAATGTCAGCACCGCCGCCACCGCCGAGAAGGCAGCTGCCATGGAGAACTTGCGGTCGATGATGAACACGGTGATGGAGCCAATCATGATGCCCACCAGCGTAGCACCACCGCCCAGAATACTCATGCCGTGATACAGCACGTTGCTGCCCGGCTCCAGCAGACCCGCCTTGACCGCATCGCTGCCTGCGGCGTTCAGCGTGTTGTCGATCTGCGTCTTGCCCCAGGCAGCGATCTGTGGCACCAGCGCCAGGATGATGGCCGGTGCGTGCCGGCTTGGCGATTCCTGGAAGGCCTGCGAGCCAATCAGCATGCCGATGTAGAGCAGGATCGGCAGGATCGCGATCACCGGCACCAGCGCCGTGACGGTGGCCAGGATGCCGAACCAGCACAGCAGCAGCACCATTACGCCGGTGGCTGCCGAATAGCCCAGCCGGCCGCCCATGGCCTTCCAGCCCGGGTGACCGATGTAGATGGCGTTGATGAACGGATTGCCCAGCAGGCAGCCGATCAGGCTGATTACGCCGTCGGCGGTCAGCACACGCGTGGTGGGAAAGGAATCGCCCGCGGCCGAGGCGCTTTCCACGTTATCCATGGCTTCCACCAGGTCGTAGATGCCGAAGGGAATCGCGGTCACGAGGATGATGCCCAGGTATTTGAAGCCGTTGAACACATGCATGAACTCCGGCACCGGCGCCGAGAAGCCAAGCGTCGACAGCGAGTCGCCGAGAGCCTTGCCGCTCAATCCGCCGTAGTTGAGGCCGAGCGTGGTCGAGCCCCACGCGATCAGCGTGCCGACGATCAGCGCAACGAGGCCGGCCGGTATGCCCTTGAAGTACTGCACGCCGCCGAACCAGCTGCCGAGGATGACGAAGGAGCCAACGCTGCAGATAACCGGCGGCCGGAAAGACGGTGACCTTGTCGGCAGCAGGTGGCGGATCGACGGTGGCGGCAACGAATGCGACCAGCGACACAACCGGGAAGGCGAGCTTCACCGTGACTGATGTGACAGCCGAGGCCGTTACCTATACCGCGGACGACACATCGGACAGCGTCGATATCACAGCGAGTCCGGTGGTCGTCAACTTCACAGCAGCGCCTGCGGCTACCAC
>JAATEY010000227.1 GCA_015655465.1 Gammaproteobacteria bacterium
CAGGGCGGCGACCAGCGCATTGCGTGCTGGCACTGCACCGGCCTGCGCCAGCGAACACAGATCGACCGGATGATTGCCGCTGGCATCGATGCGCTCGCGCAGCTGGCTGCCCAGTGCCATGTTCAATCCCAGCCCCACGACTATCTGCACCGGCCCGGCTGATTCGGAGCGCATTTCAATGAGAATTCCGCCGAGCTTGCCATCCGCCGTGACCAGGTCGTTCGGCCATTTCAATTGCACACCCTGCACGCCCAGCGATTGCAGCGCGCGCAGGCAGGCAACGCCAGTGGCGAGGCTCAGCGCGCCGAGCTGCGCGGCCATGCCCGCGAAACACCACGACCATGACAGGCAGATCGCGCCGCCCGGTGGTGCCAGCCAGCTGCGGCCGCGCCGACCGCGGCCGGTCTGCTGGTGTTCCGCCGTCAGGAAATCGAATTGCCCGGAAGGTGGTGCGCCACGCTCCAGCAGCAGCGTGTTGGTGGAACTGGTGGAACCCAGGCATTCACCCTGTCGCAGCAATGCCAGCGTGGCGGGTGGCAGCAGGGCCATGACGCCTGCGGCATCGAGTGGACTTGCCGGGCGCGCCAGTCGATAGCCCTGGTGGGTGACGGCTTCCACCTCCGTTCCCAGTTCGCGCAGCTCTTCCACGGCTTTCCAGATGGCGCTGCGGGTGACGCCGAACTGCGTGGCCAGCTGTGCGCCCGAAACGAACCGCCGCGCACGCAGCTCGCCAGCGCGTGCGCTGGCCAGGGTCTGCAGCAAGGACATGGCGAAGCGCATCAACGGATGGTCAGGTTGTGCACAGGCACTTCCGCCAGCATGCAGCGCACGCTGCCGCCGCCGAGGCGTTCGATGGTTGGCACTGCGCTGACCAGCGGCATGCAGCCCGAATCGCGCAACTGCGAGGCCTGTTGTCGATGCAGGCTGGCGGCAGCGCTGGCAGACATCACCAGGCGACGCTCGCCGCGGGCAGTATTCACTTCCAGCATGTTGCCGGCGAACGCATGCAGTTGCGCATCGTCCAGCGCCAGCACGGTCTTGCCCGATGCGCGCAACCGATCCAGCAGTGCATCGCGCTGCGTGGCTGCCACCCATTCGACACCCAGGCCCGCAATGTTTGCGCCGATCCACAGCAGCACGTTGGTGTGATACACGGGCGTGCCGTCGGGTGTGGCGGCGTCGAACAGGAATGGTTCGTAGTCCATGATCCGTGCCCATTCGCGCACCAGCGATTCATCGGTGCGCGGCGAGCGGCAGGCATAGGCAATGCGCGCCTGCCGGTCCAGCACCAGGCTGCCGGTGCCTTCGAGATAGCGCCCCTGCTGTTCCTCGCCGCTGAGGTCGATGCGACGCGATTCGTCGAACCCCAGCTGCTGCTTCACGCAGTCGATCACGGCCTCGCGGCGTTCGGCACGGCGCGTCGGGCTGTGCATGGGGTAGAGCACCACTGTGCCGTCGTCGTGAAAGCTGACCCAGTTGTTGGGGAAGATGGCGTCGGGCTTGACCGGCAACTGCGTATCGGGCGCGATGCACAGGCCAATGCCGGCCGCGCGCAAGGCGGTTGCAAGGGCGGCAAATTCGCTGCGCGCCGTCGCCGCAGCGGCTGGCAGGTCCACGTTCTGCTGGAAGCGGTTGGTCACTGCGGTCTCGGTGTTGAAGCCGAAAGCCGCCGGCTCGACCAGGCACAGGCAGGTTACGGGAATGTCGCTCATGGAACGCGACATTATGTCAGCTAGCGCGTAGCGTAACCTTCCATCATGAGCCCGGTGCCGCCACCGGAAACATGCGCCACCACGGCGGTGCGACGATGCAGTTTGGTGATGGTGCCGAGGTTTATCGCAAATGCCAGCTCCACCTTCTGGCCCTTGCGCAGGCCCATGCCGGAGGTGCGGATGAACACACCGGTGGCACTGAGATTGACGGCCTTGCACAGCGAGCGGCGTCCGTCGGGCATGATGATGTACACGATGGTTCGCGCACGATGTCTGGTGTGTAAGCGACGCTCCAAGAAACTCTCCCGATAGTTCCAACCGGAACTGGGTCACATTATGCATGGGAATGCTGCGGTGCCAGTAGGCGACTGGACTTAATCAGGGTCGGACTATGTTACGTCGGCCACGTTCAGGGAAATGCTGACCGGGCAATGATCTGACAGCCGGTACCGCACCGCGTCGGCGCTGCGATAACCGGGGTGGCGCAGGCTCGAGCGGATGAGCCGGTACAGCAGTGTTCTGCTCACCAGCATGTGATCGATGAACTGTGAAAGGGGCTGGCCAATGAAGCAGTTTCGAAACGGCAGGTGCGCAGTGATCAGATCCAGGGGGCCGGTTTGCACCAGCTGCCAGAAGGTATCGTCCGGTGATGCTGGCGGTACCCGATTGAAATCCCCGAGCACCATGAACTGCGCCTGTTGCGCCGTGCGTGCGGCGATCCATTCGCCCAGCTGCCCGGCCTGCTGTTCCAGCATGCGGCAGGCTGCAAGTTCCGAGTCGAGCGGATCGCGTGAACAGCCGGACTTCAGGTGCACCACCAGCAGCTCGATGGGTGCGCTGCGGGCCGGTGTCAGCAGCAGCGACATGGCCTTGCGGCTGCGGCCGTCCAGCGACAGTGATTCCACGGCCGGGCCACAGCGGTGGGCCAGATGCGGACGCACGGCAAAGCCCACATGCTGCAGGCCCGCGCCGTCTGCCATGCAGATGCGATAGCCGCGGAACACCTTGCGGGCGATGGCTTCGTTCTCCACTTCCTGGAATGCCACGATGTCGGCATCGAGTTCGCGCGCGTAGGCAGCGAGGCGTGCGAGGTCGGCACTGTCGCGCGCCAGATCCTGCACCACATCGCAGGGCAATGTGGACCGCTGTCCGTAGCGGCAGGCGAGGCGACCTGCATGCGCCGTTTCGGGCGTGACCAGCCACTCGAGGTTCCAGGTGGCGATGGTGATGGCGTCGCTGCGTTCATCGCCGGCTGGCCATGCGGTCATGGCACCGATGGGCAGGGCCGCGAGCAGGCAGGGCAGCAGACGCGTGCGGGCAACAGGCATGGACCCGAGCCTGCCATGGCGCCACGGCTTGCGCGCAGCGCATTCACGCGCTGTTTGTCGACATTCAGCGCGGCAGCAGATAGACCGCGGGCTCGGCGGAAAGTCCCTGCTTTACCTGTTGCGTGAGTTCGTCTGCCAGCACTTCCTGCGCGCCCGCTTCGAGCCCATCCAGGGCGCGGGCGACGATGTTTTCGGGAGTGGACTTCGGTGCATCGATGCCGTGGGTCAGGTCGGTGTCGACGAAGCCCATGTGCAGGGTCAGTACCTGCGTGCCCTGTGCGCGCAGCTCGTGCCGCAGGCCATTGCTCAGGCTCCACAGGGCGGACTTCGATACAGCATAGTTGGCGAGCAGCGAGCCACTGATCCAGCTGGCGATCGAGGCCACGTTCAGCAATGCACCGCCGCCGTTGCGCGCGAGCACGGGTGCGAAGGCCTGACTTACCCGCAGCACACCGAGCACATTGGTTTCGAAATGCCGGCGCAGCAAGGCTTCAGCATCGGCAGCCATGACCCCGCCTGTTACGGCGATGCCGGCATTGTTGATCACGATCGTTGTATCGCTGGCGAGCAGCGCCGCAGCTGCGATGTCTGCAGGCGAATTGACATCCAGATGCAGCGGCGTAACGCCGGGCAGCGTGATGCTGTCGGGATTGCGGGCGGCGGCATAGACCTTGCGGGCGCCGCGTTCCAGCGCCGCCCTGGCGAAGGCAAGGCCGATGCCGCGATTGGCGCCGGTGATCAGTACGGTGGAGTTGGCGAGTTTCATGTTGCTGGTTTCCTCGGATGTTCATCGCGGCTGCGGTCGTACTGGGCAATGAGCGACTGGCGCGCGTTGGCGAGCACTGTCCTGCCCGCCTTGCCGCCAAGGGTGCGCGCTATCTGCAGTGCGCCGATCAGGCTGGCGGTGACCACGGGCGCCTGCTCCGGACTGATGCCCTCGGGCAGGGCGCGGCGCACCAGGTCGATGAGTGCCTGCAGGCGTTGCCTTGCGGCATCGAGCACCGCGTCCTTCTGCCGTGGCGTCTCGGACGCCAGCGCCGCCACCATGCAGCCGCGTTCCACGGCGGCCAGGTGGCCGTCGTGCAGATAGCTGTTCGCCAGTGCGGCGAAGGGGCTGTCGCCCTCGGCACGCCGTTGCGCAATGCGTTCGGCCACGGCCTGGTCGCTGTCGCGTCCGGCACGCTGCATGGCCTCCACCAGCATGGCATCGCGCGAGGCGAAATGGGCATAGAAGCCGCCGTGGGTAAGGCCGGCCTCTTTCATGATGTCGGCCACGCCGATGCCGTCATAGCCGCCGCGGCGGATGGCGCGAGCCGCCACCTCGACGATGCGCTCGTGGGTCTGGGTCTTGCGGTCGGTGCTGGTTGACATGATGGTCGTCATATTACGGTCATCATATGATCGCGTCAAGCGTTTGCATGGGTGCGGCAGGCTTCTTGCATTACTCTGCGGCTGTGAGCGCCCAACCAGGTTCAATTTCCCAGAACGCCGACATCCGCTATCTCGGCCGTCTGCTCGGCGATGTCATTCGTGCCTACGGCGGGCAGTCGCTGTTCGAGCGCATCGAAAGCATCCGGGCGGGTTCCGTCGATCGTTATCGCGGCATCACCCGTACTACCCCGGGCTACTCGCCGGAGCTGCTCGATCTGGACGACACGCTGTCCTTCGTGCGCAGTTTCATGCTGTTTTCGATGCTGGCGAACCTGGCCGAGGACCGGCAGGGCCGCGCCACCGAGAACAACGTCGATGTCGCCGCCGCGCTGCAGAAACTGGCCGCCGCGGGAGTCCCGGTCGAGGCTGCCGCCGGGTTGCTCGAACACTCGCTGATCGTGCCCGTGCTCACCGCGCACCCCACCGAGGTGATGCGCAAGAGCATGATCGATCATCGCAACCGCATCGCCGAACTCATGGCGCTGCGCGATGGCGGCGCGGTGGAAACTTCCAGCGGCGATGTGATCGAGCAGGCGATCCTGCGGCAGATCGCGCTGCTGTGGCAGACCCGACCGCTGCGGCGCGAGCGCATGCAGGTGCGCGATGAGGTGGAGATTGCGCTGGCCTATCTGCGGGACGTGTTCCTGCCCGTATTGCCGCAGCTGTACGCGCGCTGGGACCGGCTGCTGCCGCGCCGTGCCAGCAGTTTCCTGCGGCTGGGCAGCTGGATCGGCGGCGACCGCGACGGCAACCCGAATGTCCTTGCAGAGAGCCTGCACTACGCGCTGGGGTCCGCTTCGCGCGCCCTGTTGAACGCCTACCTCACGCAGATTCACGCGCTGGGCAAGGAGTTGTCGGTCTCGACCGAACTCGCCGCTGCCAACCCCGAGGTTGCCGCGCTCGCCGACGCCAGCGGCGACACCTACGTCGGACGGCGCGACGAGCCCTATCGTCGCGCGCTCATCGGCATCTACTCCCGCCTCGCGGCGACCTACACGGCATTCACCGGACAGGCACCACCGCGACTGCCGACGCAGACCTTGCCGGCCTATGCCTCACCGCAGGAGCTGCGCGCCGACCTGGTCGCCCTCGCGCGCAGCCTCGCGGACCACGGCGCGGGTCTGCTGGCCTCCGGCGGCGCGCTCGGCCGCCTGATCCGCCAGGTGGAAGCCTGCGGCTTTCATCTGGCAACCGTGGACCTGCGACAGAACTCCGATGTGCATGCACGCGTGGTGGCGGAACTGCTGGCACGCGCCGGCTGTGGCGACTACCTCGCCATGTCCGAGGATGAGCGGGTGCGCCTGCTGCGACGCGAGCTCACCAGCAGCAGGCTGCTGACCAATCCCTATCTGGAATATGGCGCCGAGACCCAGTCCGAGCTCGCCATTGCACACGCGGCGGCGGCGGCGCATGCGCAGTACGGCCCGCAATGCATCACGGCCTACAACATCTCCAAGTGCGAGAGTGTTTCGGACCTGCTCGAGGTGCAGATCCTGCTGAAGGAGGCCGGCCTGTATCGCGCGGCAGAGGCGGGCGGTGCGGCCATCATGGCGGTGCCGCTGTTCGAAACCATCGGCGACCTGGAGCGCGCGCCGGAGATCATGCGCGAATGGCTGTCGCTGCCCGAGGTGCGTGCAGCAGCGCTGGCGCGCGGCTGCCAGGAAGTGATGGTCGGCTACTCCGATTCGAACAAGGATGGCGGCTATCTCACCTCCGTGTGGAGCCTGAACCAGGCCACGCGCGCGCTGGCCGCGGTGTTTGCCACTGCGGGTGTGCGGATGCAGATTTTCCACGGCCGCGGTGGTTCGGTAGGGCGCGGCGGCGGACCTGCCTTTGATGCCATACGTGCGCAGCCGCGCGGCACCGTGCAGGGCCGCATCCGCATCACCGAGCAGGGCGAGATCATCGCTGCCAAGTACGGTACGCGCGAGACCGCGGCCGCGAGCCTCGAGTCCATCGCGGCGGCGACCCTGCTCGCGTCGCTGGAGCCCGAAAGCGGCGATTCTCCGGGTGAAGCGCGCTTCTTCGACGCGATGGCGGGCATCTCCGCTGGCGCATTCGAGCGGTACCGCGCGCTGGTCTACGGCACCGAGGGTTTCAAGACCTTCTTCCGGCAGTTCACGCCGCTGCTCGAGATCGCGACACTGAAGATCGGCTCGCGTCCGGCGTCGCGGACCAAGTCTGATCGCATCGAGGATCTGCGCGCGATTCCATGGGTGTTCTCGTGGGCACAGGCGCGCGTGATGTTGCCCGGCTGGTATGGCGCAGGGCAGGCGCTGGCCGCCTTCGGCGACCGCGCCCTGCTGCGCGAAATGGCACAGAGCTGGCCGTTCTTCCAGGCCACGCTGTCGAACATGGAGATGGTGCTGGCGAAGTCGGATCTGCAGATCGCGCGCCGCTACCTGACGCTGGTCGAAGACCAGTCCCTGGGGGCGGAGATCTTCGGCCGCATCGAGTCGGCCTGGAAGACCACGCATGATGTGTTGCTCGACATCACCGGGCAGTCGCGGCTGCTCGAAAAGAATCCCGCACTGGATGCCTCGATACGTTTGCGCATGCCCTATATCGAGCCGCTGAACCTGCTGCAGGTGGAATTGATCAAACGGCACCGTGCCGGCGAGGCCGATCCGCGGGTGCAGGAGGGCATCCAGCTGTCGATCAATGCGGTTGCCCAGGCATTGCGCAACAGCGGTTAGCAGCCGGCTGGCGCCGCTTCAATCTGGCGCAGTCCAGGTTCGGTCCGCTCCATCGTGGTGCAGGTGGCCTTCCGCAACCCGCCAACAACCGCGCGCCGTTCTGCACGGTAATTGCATTGCTCCTTGTCGGATATCGCCAAACGGAACCGCATGATGCTCCAGTCGGTCGATGTGCCGGGTGTCACCACCCGCGACGCATTCAAACACGCCTTCCTCGACAACCTGTTCTATACGCAGGGCAAGTTCCCCGCGCTGGCGACGCAGAACGATTACTACCAGGCGCTGGCCCACACCGGGCGCGATCACCTGCTGCAACGCTGGATCAGCACCGCAGCGGCCTATACCAAGCAGGGTTCGCGTACCGTCGCGTATCTGTCGGCCGAATTCCTGATGGGCCCGCACCTGGGCAACAACCTGATCAACCTCGGCATCTATGACGACGTGCGTGCCGCGATCGGCGAACTGGGGCTCGATTTCGAGCAGCTGCTGCAGATGGAGCAGGAGCCCGGTCTCGGCAATGGTGGCCTGGGGCGGCTGGCCGCCTGCTTCATCGATTCGATGGCAACACTGGAAGTGCCCTCCGTTGCCTACGGCATCCGTTACGAATTCGGCATCTTCCACCAGGAGATCGTCGACGGCTGGCAGCAGGAGCGCACCGACAACTGGCTGCGCTTCGGCAATCACTGGGAACTGGTGCGTCCCGAATGGGCGGTGGGAGTGAAGCTGCGCGGCTACACCGAGCGCTATCGCGACGAGCTGGACCGGCTGCGCGTGCGCTGGGTGCC
>JAATEY010000100.1 GCA_015655465.1 Gammaproteobacteria bacterium
CCAGGCCGGCACGCGTTTCGCCCGCCGCGTTGAGCTGCCGCTCCACCACCATCTGCGTGGCGATGCCGGCGTGGTCGGTGCCCACCTGCCACAGCGTGGCTTCGCCGCGCATGCGGTGGTAACGGATCAGCGCGTCCATGATCGTGTCCTGGAACGCATGGCCCATGTGCAGCGTGCCCGTCACATTGGGCGGCGGGATCATGATGCAGTAGGGCGTGCCGGTTGCCGCTGGCGCAAAGCGGCCCCGCGCTTCCCAGTCCCGGTACAGCCGTTGTTCGATCTGTGCCGGTTCGTAGACTTTGTCCATATCAGCCAGGTGTTACTTCAGAATGTTGCGGCGTGACGCCGTGTTCGCGATAGAAGCGAAAGCGGGCGCGACCGGCGGCGCGGCAGGCGGGGTCGGCATCCACCACCTCGATGACGGTGTTGAAGCGCAGCGCTTCGGGCGCAGCCTGCTCGCGCAGCATCACCAGGGTCGTGAAATGGCCTGCCAGGGCTGCGGCCGGCAGATCCGCGCCAGCGTGCAGCTGCACGGGTGCCTCGCAGGCGGCAGGATCTGCAGCCAGCGGCTCATGCGGCACGAAGGTGCGGTCGCCGAAGGTCCACAGCAGATTGTCGAACTGCTCCATGGCGGCGGCATTTTCCAGCCAGACCAGCACCCGTTCGCCATCGCGGAACGCCTGGTCGGTCAGTGCGCAGACCTTCCTGAGCCGTGCGGGACCTGCAACATCGCTCAGCGTGTAGAACCGGACTTCGGCCATGTTGCCGCAGCAAGCCTTCAGGCCTTGTTGACGCCGGCGCGCTGCAGCAGGAAATCTGCCAGCAGTGGCACGGGGCGGCCGGTGCCACCTTTCTGCGCGCCGGAGAGCCAGGCCGTGCCGGCGATATCCAGATGCGCCCACTTCATCCCCTGCGTGAAACGGCCGAGGAAAGCGCCGGCGGTGATGGCGCCACCATAGCGACCGCCCACATTGGCCAGGTCCGCGAAGTTGCTGCGCAGATCCTCGGCATAGTCTTCGGTCAGCGGCAGCTGCCAGCCGCGATCGCTGGCACGTGTGCCGGCAGCGACCAGTTCCTGCGCGAGGTCAGTATCGTTGCCCATGATGCCGGTGAAATGATGACCCAGCGCGACCACGCAGGCGCCGGTAAGCGTGGCGATGTCGATCACCGCTGCGGGTTCGTAGCGGCGCGCATAGTCCAGCGCGTCGCAGAGAATGAGCCGTCCTTCGGCATCGGTGTTCAGGATCTCGATGGTCTTGCCGGCCCTGCTGGTGACGATGTCGCCGGGCTTGGTGGCGCGACTGCCCGGCATGTTTTCGACGGCGGCCACCAGCCCCACCAGATTGATGCGCAGCTTGAGCAGCGAAGCGACCAGCATGCAGGCCAGCACGCTGCCGGCGCCGCACATGTCGTACTTCATTTCGTCCATCGCGGCGGGGTCCTTGAGGGAAATGCCGCCGGTGTCGAAGGTGACGCCCTTGCCTACCAGCACGACCGGCGCGGCATTGCGTGCACCGCCGCGATGTTCCATGGCGATGAAGCGGGGGGGTTCGGCGCTGCCGCGCGACACCGACAGCAGGCTGCCCATCTTCAGGCGCCGGATCTGCGCCTCGTCGAAGATGCGCACCTTCAGATTGCGGTGGCTGCGTGCAAGCTCGCGCGCCTGCTGCGCCAGATAGCGCGGTGTGCACACATTGCCGGGGAGATTGCCCAGATCGCGCAACAGCGACTGGCCCGCTGCGATGGCATCGCCCTGCACGAGTCCGCGTCGTGCAGCAGTCTGCGCCGCTGCAGACAGGCCGGCCAGGCTGACGCGCCGCAGGGCGGGCCGCGGCGGCTTGCGCGCCGTCTTGAAGTCGTTGATGCGATACAACGCGCTGCCGGTGAGATCGGCTACGGCGCGACCCAGGTAGTAGTCACCGACCGCATCGGATTCAGGCTGGTCGATCGCGAGCGCCAGATGCGCAGCGCGCATCTTGAGGCTGCCACCCAGCGCGGCGCTGACTGCCTTGCGCCAGCCGCGCTGCGCGAAGTCCTTGCGCTTGCCAAGGCCCACCACCAGCAGCCGCTTCGCCTTGAGGCCGGCCGGATCCAGCAGCAGCTGGGTGTCGCCGGGGCGCAGTGGCAGGTCGCCGCTGGCCTTGAGTTTGCGCAGCAGGCCGCGGGTGGCGGTGTCGACGGCTTTCGCGCTGCCCGACAGGGCGTCTTCGTCGAACAGGCCGATGGCGAGGCAATCGGCACTCAGGGAGGTGATGTTTTGGGCGGGGGTGTCGAATCGGACCATGATGGCTTGAGGACTCCGCGGCTCGTCTGGCCGTGTGCGCAATAGGTTAGAGTTTAGCCGAATGCGCGTCCTGGATCGGTACATCGTCAAGGCTATCTGCGGCTCGGTAGTGCTGGTCCTGGCAGTGCTGCTGACACTGCTGGCGGTGTTCCTGTTCATCAACGAGCAGGGCTGGGTAGGCGTGGGCAGCTACGACAACCTGCAGGCGCTGCGTTACGTGCTGCTGAGCCTGCCGGCTACCCTGGTGCAGTTCCTGCCGGTGGCGGCCCTGATCGGCTCGTTGCTCGCCATGGGCACGCTGGCGCGTGGCAGCGAACTCACGGTCATGCGCGCCGCCGGCATTCCGATCTGGCGCATCGCCGTGTCGGTGCTGCTTGCGGGCCTGCTGCTGGTGCCCGTGGCAGTCGGGGTGGGGGAGTATCTGGCGCCGCCGCTGACGCAGATGGCACGCATCGGCAAGGCGGTGCAGCGCAACTCGAACATCAGCATTGCCGCTCGCGGCAGTGCCTGGGTCCGCGATGGCAGGCAGATCCTGCGCGCCGAGCGCCTGTCCGGTAACGGCGGCTATGGCGGCATCATGCTGTTTGAAATCGGCCCCGGCAACCGGCTGATGGCGGTGGGTCAGGCTGCTGGCGCGCATGTTGCGGCCGATGGCAGTTGGGAACTCGAGCACTATGCACAGTCGCGTCTCGAGCCGCAGCGGGTGGTGGCCGGGACGGTGGCGGTGCAGCGGCTGGATATCAGCGCCAATCCTGCCTTCCTTGACGTCATCGCTGGCAATCCGCTGGAGCTGTCGTGGCGTGAGCTGGGGCCCGCCATCGCGCATCTGCAGGCAAACGGGCAGGACGATCGCGAGTATCGATTTGCGTACTGGTCGAAGCTGGCAGGATTCGCGGCCATTCCCCTGGCGGTGCTGCTCGCGGTGCCTTTCACGTTCGGCTCACTGCGCAGCGCTGAAGGTGGCGCCAGGGCCACGCTGGGCCTGGTGTTCGGGCTCGCCTGGTTCATGCTGCAACGCATGGTGGAGAGCGGCACGATCACCTTTGGCCTGGATCCGCTGCTGCTTGCGTGGCTGCCTGCCGCGCTGCTGGCGACTGCAGTAACGCTGCTGCTGCTGCGACTGCACGGCAGCGCGCGGCCCGTCAGCGCTGCTTGAAGTCTTCAGGCACCAGCTGGTGCCGGCCCAGCAATTTGTAGAAGTCCGTGCGATTGCGCTTGGCCAGTCGCGCGGCCTGGCTGACATTGCCACCGGTGATCTGCAGGATCTGCGACAGGTAACCGCGGGTGAATTCATCCCGCGCGTCGTCGAAAGAGGGCAGCCGCCCGGGGGCGCCGCCCAGCGACTGCTGCACCAGCTCCACGGGAATGACCGGAGTCTGCGACACCGCTGTCGTCTGGCGCACCAGGTTCTGCAATTGGCGCACGTTGCCGGGCCAGTCCGCGGTGGCCAGCAGCTCCAGCGCTTCGGGCGGGAAGATGCTGCGCTGTCCGGTTTCGCTGGCGTGCTGCGCGATGAAGTGCGCGATCAGCAGGGGAATGTCTTCGCGCCGGCGCGCCAGCGGCGGCATTTCGATCTGCACCACGTTCAGGCGGTAGAAAAGATCCTCGCGAAACCGGCCGCTTGCGATTTCCTGCTGCAGGTCGCGGCTGCTGGTGGAGATTACGCGCGTGTTGATCGGTCGCGCGCTGTCCGAGCCCACCGGTCGCACGGCATCTTCCTGCAGCGCGCGCAGCAGTTTCTGCTGCAGCCGTGCAGGCAGTTCGCCGATTTCATCCAGCAGCACCGTGCCGCCGTCTGCGGCTTCCAGCGCGCCCTTGCGCTCCTTGCCGGTGTTCGCGTCGGAGCCAAACAGCTCGATGTCGATCTGTTCTTCGGGAATGCCGGTGCAGCGGCTGACGATGAATGGTTTCGCGCTGCGGGGGCTGGCCTTGTGCAGGGCGCGCGCGAGCAGTTCCTTGCCCGTGTCGCTCTCGCTCACGATCAGCACGCGTGCGTCGGTGCCGGCCACCATGTGCGCCTGCGCCAGCCGTTCTTCCATGATGGCGCTGCGGGTGACGATGTCCGAACGCCATTCTTCGGTGGAGTCGGTGAAGCCCGATATTTTCAGTGCGCGCTGGATCTGGTCCAGCAGTTCCTGCTTGTCCACCGGCTTGGTGAGGAAGCCGAATGCACCCATTTGCGTAGCCGTCACCGCATCGGGAATCGTGCAATGCGCAGTGAGTAGGATGACCTTGCCCCCCGGCCAGC
>JAATEY010000387.1 GCA_015655465.1 Gammaproteobacteria bacterium
CATCGGCGGTGGTGTGCACGAATTGCGCATCGACCACGGCCCGGCCACCGGGTGTGCTGCGGGCAGACTGGCAATACGCTGATCCTGCTTTGTGCGGCAGCTAGAAGAACGCTCAAACAAAGGACATCGAGAAATCCCAGGCGTACTGGAAAGACTGCAAAACGCCCAGCGCCCCCAAGCCGCCCGTTCCGCGCGGCAGATCATCTGCGAAACGAAGCTGAGATCGCCGCCTACATCGAGGCCATGCTCGAAGACGACGATGCCCGTGTGGTGCCGGTCGCGCTGCGTACCGTGGCTGATGCTGTCGGTGGCATGGCAGCGCTCGCGGAGAAAACCGGACTGTCTCGCGAAACCCTGTACCGCACCCTCTCTACACAGGGCAATCCGCGCCTTGACACTCTCTCCGCCATCCTCGCGGCATTCGGGCTACGCATGTCAGTGCGCCGGACAACTTCTGGATCGCGCGCCGCAGCTTAAGTCAGAAGACCCGGGCTGCAAGAAGCGTCGCCTCCGGTGACTGACAGTCATGTCCCACACGATCTCGCTCTGTTCTGGCAGTGCTCTTTCGCAGTGCAAGGATGACTATGCATCTGATTGGCACCCCCACGGAGCAGGCAAATGATTTTTCCATCCATCGTTCTGACGATCATTGCCGCAGCCTCGGCAACCGCGCAGCCACGGGCTGCCAGCAATCCTGTTCCAGTAGCTCATGAACCGACCATCACATCGGAGATCTTTGTCGAAAAAGCCACGCTGTCGGGCCTGTTCGAGGTCGAGGCGAGCAAGCTGGCCCTGACGCGGTCCAGCAACCCCCAGGTAAGGGACTTTGCCCAGCGGATGGTCACGGACCATAACGCTGCGGGTGTCGAGCTGACTCGGATAGTCTCGAACAAGACGCTTTCGATTCCACTGCCGATGCTGCTGGACGCCGACCACCTGGCGAAGCTGAAAAAGCTGCAGAAGGAGTCCGACAAGAAGTTCGATGGCGCCTATGGCCTGAGCATGTCGGAGGGGCACGATGAGGCGGTGTCCGTATTCACGCTGGCTGCGGCGGAAACCCTGGTGGATGCCGATCTGCGAGCCTATGCCAGCAAGACGCTTCCGACCCTGCAATCCCACCACGAACTGACCAGGAAGCTCCCTTTGCCTGCAAAGGATTAGTCGCCGCGGAAGCCAACTCGCGCATGTGTCAGGCGCGCCGAACGTCAATTACAAATCAGCAACTGCTTCATGAAAGTCACTCTCATGAACCAGGACGATGGGGTGCCCTTCTTTTCGCAACTCCACTGCACGCTCCACCTTTCGGCCGTAACACGCGTAGGCCCAGCAGGGATTGCCGTCGGCCCCAATCACGAGGTAGTGAACCCGTTTCGAAACACCACCAACCGCTGTGCCACCCCTGTCTGCAATCACCGCCGCAAAATCCTGCCTTGAGTACCTGTGCGATGACCCGGTCATGCAAAATACGGAATCAGGGAATCGAATCTCCGGACCTACGGCACACAGGCCGACAACAGCAGCGCCCTCCTTGACGCGAGAACTGACGACAGTCCTGCTATCCAGCAGCGAGACGAATTCACCAAAGAAAGCCATGAGCATGGCGTGTTCTGCCGGATCGATCTTTCCATCCTCGAGCACCCCGGAAACAATGCTTTCAATCTCGTCATAAGGCCAGCATGTCTTCAGGTGTTCGTTTTCCAGCAGCCAATCCGCGAGTCCGCAAAGTTCGTCAACTGACACGTGGCCGTCGGAACCGATAGCTGCCACCAGTGAATGCAGCCTCTGTATGTCGGCGGTTACCGCATCGAGATATTCGCTCGCCGTCAGGCGCTTGCATAACCAGAGAATGTCCTCCTTCCCGCCCGAACTGAGGACTCCATCGGCGATGGCCTGATCGAGAAGAGGAACGATTTCGTTGAAGGGGTGCTTCCTGGCCCTGGCACGCTGGGCATCGAGCCAGGTCTGAAGGAAGCCCAGTTCGACCTCATTGATTCTGGCATCGATGACAATGCCTTCAATCAACCCAATGAGCGTATTGAAAACCTTCTCGAACTCGGCCTTGCCTGTGAATCGCCTGTAGGCGTAGTAGTCTTTCATCGGGAACTCCATTTCACGCAACGCCGCACGCGCCGGTCAGTCACTGCGGAAGCCGACGCGCTCGTGGGTGCCATCGCAGAACGGCTTGTTCTGGCTCGCACCGCAACGACACAGTCGCGCTGCCGTCACCCGCGACACCACGCGTCCCGTGCCGGAAACGATCTCCAGGTTGCCGCTGACCACCAGCGGCCCGTTGTGTTCGGGGTCGACGCGCAGCGGGCC
Source organism: Gammaproteobacteria bacterium (assembly GCA_015655465.1). Lineage (GTDB taxonomy): Bacteria > Pseudomonadota > Gammaproteobacteria > Steroidobacterales > Steroidobacteraceae > ZC4RG30. Next base: position 2,320 of record JAATEY010000387.1, read on the forward strand.
ATTGCGCACCGGCAGCATGTCCGCCATGCCGCTGGGCGGCTCGCCGCTGGCGCCGAAGCCTGCTTCCTTGTGCGCGCCATCGCAGTAAGGCTTGTGTTTCGAGGCACCGCAGCGGCACAACGTGGCGCGATAGCCGGCCGGTTCGCCATCGATCAGCAATTCGCCGCGCACGGCCAGCGGGCCGGCTTCGCGGGTGGAGGCCAGGTTGACCGGCGGCGCCTGTTCATCCGCGTGGCCATCGAGCCGCCGGTAGCGGATCGCACCGGAGGGACAGGCATGCGCCACTTCCACCAATGCCTCCACGGGCATCGTGTCCGGATGTATCCATGGACCTTTCACGTTCGCCAGGAACACCGTGGGCGCGCCAGTCACGCATTGCCGTGAGTGAATGCAGCGCAGACCGGTGAAGTGAATCTCGATATCGCGGCCGGCCGCGACTTCCACGGCAGGCGCGGCCGCTGCAACCGGTTGCGGCGCAGTTGGCACGGCGGCGGGCGGCGCAGCGACGGCATGTGGCTCGGGCAGTTGGGTATCGCAATCGCGGGCGAGTTTCGCGAAAGCCGCAGCAGCACGGGCATGGCGCGGACTCCACGCGGACATGCTGGCCGCGCCTTCGGCAAACTCGTGCAACCGTTCGCGTATCAACCGGTCGGCAGCCAGGCCCGGTGGCAATGCGGCCGAGTCCCGCAGCGCGGTGAAGGACATGCCCGCGTTGCAACCGGGATTGCTCGGGCCGGCAGGCAGGCGTGCCGCCGCTTCCGCCAGCGGCGACATGGCGCGCATCAGGCCGATGGCCAGCTGCGTCAGCACATTCTTGCGTGCATCGGATGCCGGCACCGCATAAACATAGGCCAGCACGCGCAACATCAGTCCGTAGGCGGCGTTGGCCAGATCAACTGTTGCCGCAGCCTGCGCGTCCTCTATCCACACCCGGCCTTCCGGTCGCGTGGGTGCGCGCAGCACTGGATTGGTGGCAGCCGGGAAGGCCGGCTTGAAATCCGGCTCGCTGCGCAGCAGTTCATCGAAGCTCGTGCGGATGCGCTGGAAGCGGCTGTAGTGCGAATTGTTGCAACCCTGCGCCGCACCCTCGCCTTGCGTGACGATGGCATCGAAGGCTTCCATCGCAGTGCGGGCGCACAGCACGCGGCGCGCCTGCGGCAGGCCAAGCCCGGGACCAGACATTTGCAGCGCCGGATCACCAGCCAGCGCCCTCTCCTCGCCCAGGCTGGCGACGAACCCGGTGAGATTGGTCTTCAGCGACTCATAGAACACGCCGACGGTCGCATAGTCCTCGGGCATGGGCGTATGGCGTGCCGCGAGATTGCCGCGCGCGAAGTGGTAGGGCGCGACGAAGCCGTCGCCATCGAGCTCGGCGGAATCCGCAGGACGCTCCAGATAGATGAAATGCTGCAGTGTCTCGCGGCTGAAGGGCGCCAGTCGCACGACGATGCTGGCCGGCAGCGCTCCGGGCTCCAGTGGAAAATTGAACCGGCCGATGCGCGGTGCGCCACCCAGGGCCACCGTGATGTTCCACACCGAGACGAGGTGACTCATCTCCTCGATCGCCACGCCGAGGATTTCGTTCTTCCACTGCGCGAGCAGCGCATCCTGTTGCGGCGTGAGCCCCTCTTCCGCGCCGGATTTCAGGCTCCAGGCCGCATACAGATAGGTGCACATCAGGTTGTGCTCGAGCTCGGCTGCTTCGTAGAGCGAGTGCAGCAGCTGTTCGCGATTCACTGGCATTGGCGGAGCATAGCGATAAGCCTCGTCAATCGTCACCCTACACAGCTTCCGGACGCCCTTTTCCAGCACCGTCTGGTTGTTGGGATAACGCACTCCTTGGGGGTAGAATGCACCCATGAGCCACGAAGTCATCTTTCGTGAAGCCGGTGCGGGACGCAGAAGCCGGTGGAAACCTGCCGCCCGATGCACGCGATCTTCCAGTGGAACTGATTGCGCATGCCTCTCTCGGCGACGCTTCGCCCATGCCTGAGTCAACGACCAACTCGCCAACGCCCTGCATCCCCGCGGACCAGCAGCCTGTGCAGCGCGTTGTAGGCAAGCGCGTAACGCCGCCCCCAGGCGCAATGCCCAGCCGCGAGGCCCGCGCTGCGATGACTGCCAACGCGGCATACCTCACTCGAGCGCCAAAGGGTCTGTATTTTTACGGCAGCCACGAAGAGATGAGCCGCGACCGGGATCGCTGGACCGTCGACGCCGTGCTGGCCAGGCAAGCTGAACGTGCCTGAATACACGCGCCCCGCCACCTGGGACGACGTCAGAAACCTCGCCCGCATGCTCCATGAGGCCGGAGTGGAATATGCGCTGGTCGGCGGCTACGCAATTGCCGCGCACGGATTCAATCGCTTCTCCGAAGACATCGACATTCTCGTCAATCCGGCAGCGGAAAATTCACGACGATGGGTGCTCGCCCTCAGCGAATTGCCCGATCACGCAACGCGCGAGCTGGCAACGAATCCCGACGTCTTCGCCAACGACAAGCGCTACGCGCTGCGCATCAACGATGAATTCACCATCGACGTCATGCCAGGCATTGCGGGGCATTCCTGGCAGCAGATGCAGCGGCATATCGAGACCGTTGATCTTGACGGCATTCCCTTGCGACTGCTCAACCTCGAAGGACTGCTGATGACCAAGCAGGGTGCACGACCAAAGGATCAGATGGATGCTTTTGTGCTGAGCCAGGCCCTGGCGGAGATCAACAGGCGGAAATGAAGCGCCCACAGGAAATGGCCCGATCAGGTGTGGCAATACCTGACCGGGCCTGGTTTGCATGTGAAGAAGTCTGTTGACAGGTTCATTCACCGCAGTTGCAGGTTGAACGTTTTCCAGCGCGGGAACCACCCGCGATCACCCTGTCCGGTTGCCGGAATTTTCCTACCAGGATGCGGCTGCCATCTCGATGGTTACGGCAGCGTGTAGCCCCACTTGTCCATGCTGGTTTGAGGCGCGTATTCACAGGTGCCGCAGTTGGGCCAGTACAGCGCAGGCTCCCGTCCACTGACCGGGTTCCTGTAGTGGAACCACATGGGCAGAATGCCGGGCCACCTTATCGTCGTGCCGGTGCCGCCCTGGAACCCTTCCATGCGCTTGCCGAGCAGCGTGAGCGGAATGTCTGGCGGATACGCGGCAGCGCCGGTCAACGGTGCCGGTGCCGGTGCGGCCGGCCCAGCCGCAGGTGCAGCGGTTGCAGGTGCCGGCGCAGTTGCCGGTCGCGCAGCCGGTGCCGCACGTGGCGCGGGCGCACGTGCCCAGCCATTCGGAAACGGCGCCGAGAAATAAGCCTCGTCGATCGTCACGCTCCACAGCTTCCAGGCGCCCTTCTCCAGCACAGCCTGGTTGTTGGGATACATCCCGGCTTCGAGCGTGCCCCCGGAGCTGGAGGGAAGCGGATGGAACAGCCTCGAGCGAATCTTGGCAGAGCGTCCGTCCGGCGCGACGTGGATCACCGGCTGCATCAGCCAGTGCCAGCCACCGCTGCCCGGACTCTTCCCGTTCACCGCCGGCGTTGCGCCCGGCCGGTGCGCGATGCGCTCGGGACCGATGTAGTAGCCATTGAAGGGAACCTGCTTGCTGCCATGCTCGGCGAAGATGGCGCCCATGCTCGTCCACTGACTGTCATCGATGTAGTAGGTGTACGAGGCGGTCATGTTCGCGGCGCCGTCCCACGCCGTCGAGAGCGCGAGCTTGCGAGCGGCCTCGGCAATGCGGGCATCCGTGCTGCCCGAGGGCGCTGCGGCCCTGGCAACCAGCGGCTTCAGCAACCGGTTTCTTGCCGCCACCTTGAAGCCTGCAGGATAAGAGACTTGCTTGCCCGTCACCGGATGGCGCAGGAAGGCAGGGATCACCCGGTCGCCCCCGTCCGCGGCAGGCACGGGCCGGTTGGGCGCGAACGCCTTCTCTGGCGCCGCATCCACGATCTGGCTCTTGCCCCAGCCCTGGTAATAGTCGGTCTTCAACACCGGGAACAGGCGCATTTCGCGGATCTTCCACACGCCGCCCTGCTTGACGAGGCGGTTGTCGAATACGCGCACCGTCCAGTACCCCGTGCCCTTGCTGTAATCGCCCAGCATGCCGAGTTCGAGGCCCCGCACATGCGCCTCCATCCCGTCCGGCGCGATCTCGATCAGCGTGTCGAACAGCGGATGGTCGTTGAGCTGCCCTTCCTTGATGCCCGCTGCGCCGTCGCGTTCGAGCGCGCGGCGGATATTGGCGGGACCGTCATAGATGCCGACACCGCCGATCTCGAGCACGCCATCTGACGTGAATAGATCGGTTACGTCGTCCCACATCCTGCGATCGATGTAATAGCCGTAGGCGTTCTGCAGGTTGCGCGCCAGGTCCTCGGCATTGAGCGCTTCGACGCGCTGCTCAAGGCTGGTGAGCGAGGCACGGGTTTTCGCAGGCGGGCCAATCGGCGCAGGAATGGGCGTACCGGCAATATCTTCGCTCTTGAAGTGATACGGAACGAGGGACAGAGGGCTGGAGAAAGCGCGCCAGCCGTTCTCGTAAGGACCGCCGAATTGCGGGAAGAAATGCAGGCGCGAGATCTTCCACACGCCGTTTTCCTTCACGTACTCGTTCTCGAAGGTGCCGCTTTCCCAGCGCGCGTCCGTGCCGCCGCCCCGCATGTGCATTCCGTACCAGCGAACCGCTGCGCTGTTGCCGTCGACGGAAAGATTGGCCAGCGGCACCTCGATGAAGAGGCTGTTCACCACGCCGGCCGGCAGGCCTGGCTTGCCCACACCGTAGGTATCCATGTTGTACCTGGCAATGGCAGCGGGGCCCTTGATGGTCGTGTCGCCCCAGATCGTCTCCCCATCCCTGCTGAACAGCGCGCCCATATCGCTCCACAGCCCGAACTGCGCGTAGTGCGAATACGCGTATTGCAGGTTCTTGACCGCGCGGATCGCTTCGGCGCGTTCCGTGTCGCGCGCCAGCGCGTCGATCGACGCAGTTCCGGCATCTGCCGCATGCGCCGCGGGCATGACAAGGGAAGTCGCGACCAGCGCGGCACCGAGGAATGCCAGCCGAAATGAATTGTGTCTGATGATCATGCCATCCCTTGCCTGTGCCGCCGGGCACGAATACCTTCCGGGCCATGTCGAAGAAAATCGCCTTGCGCAGTTTTGCTCATATGCGTGGTCGCATCCAGCGTGCGCTGCAGCAGTGTAGGCGTATTCCTACATGAAACAACGATTGTTCCCCGGGATTTCACGTCCTAAAATCCCGCTGGCTCGCGCATCACCAAGGTGATTCACCGGCAACCGTCGTTCAGGAGGGACGCATGAACCCGATCAAGATCGAACAGGCCCGTGGGCGCGTTACCAGTCTGCGCAACCGGCTTCGGGACATCAACACCTTGCTTCACAGGGTCGCCTCCGGCCCTCAAGACAGCAGCAGCGTACGCGACAATCTCGCAGTAGCCATTCGCTCGATCTACGCCGTCAGCGATGACCTGGCATCGGTCTGCGACGAACAGCTCACCGAGTGGAAAGTCTGAACGCAGCCGCCCGCGCCCGGACCACCACCACCGCCCGCGCAGCAAGGCCTTCGAGCGGACCAGCCGCGATTTCGACGCCATGGTCCTGCAGAAAATTTCTGCCCCGCATCGCCGACAATGATTGCGGTCAGGTTCC
>JAATEY010000056.1 GCA_015655465.1 Gammaproteobacteria bacterium
GGCGGAACCCGGGGAGAGTTTCAAATCAACTCATGAACCATGCTCGTGTACGGATCGCATCTGTGGTCGTGCTGCTCGCGTCGGGCCCGTTGCTGGCATCCTGCGCGGTGGGCACGACAGGTGACCCTGGCCGCGACTATTTCCGATTGCGCGAGGCTCCTCGTCTTGATCCGGTGGGTACCCAGACCGGGCGTTTGACGGTGGTTGCCCTCGACTTCAACGATGGCAGACCGCTGAACAAGGCCATGGTGGATCTGGTCGGGAGCGCCAGCGCGACAGATACGTATCACTACCGGCGCTCGGCGACCTCGAACCAGTTCGGGATGGTTACCTTCAACGACGTGCCCCCGGAAGTGGATGTCTTCATAAGGCATTTTCGGGGCATTTATGCGGTCGACGGCTACCCTGTCGCGCAATCGGGAGCGTCGGAGTTCCGCGTGTACATCGAGACCATCGCGCCGCGCACGGCAGAAGAGGATCGTTGAGGACATCCCGGCAGGGGCTGCATGCGGCGGGCTGATACAATAAGCGCCATGAGTGCCGGCCCCCGACTTGTAGAACAGACCAGCCCCTTCGACCGCATCGAGGACATCCTTGCCGACCTTGCGGCTGGCAAGATGGTCGTGGTGGTCGATGACGAGGACCGGGAGAACGAGGGCGACCTGCTCATGGTCGCCGAGCGGGTGCGCCCGGAAGACATCAACTTCATGGCGCGCTTCGGCCGCGGCCTGATCTGCCTGACGCTGACCCGCGAGCGCTGCACGCAGCTGCGTCTGCCGCTGATGGTGAGCGAGACGGATCGGGAGCGGCGCACCAACTTCACGCTGTCGATCGAGGCCGCGGAAGGCATCACTACCGGGATTTCAGCCTACGACCGGGCGCATACCGTGCGTACGGCCGTTGCAAGGGACGCGCGTCCCGACCACCTGCGGCAACCCGGGCACATCTTTCCGGTCATGTCCCAGCCAGGTGGTGTATTGACGCGCGCCGGCCACACCGAAGCCGGGTGCGATCTCGCACGCCTCGCAGGTTGCGAGCCGGCCGCGGTGATCGTGGAGATCATGAACGACGACGGCACCATGGCGCGTCGCCCGCAGCTGGAGGCATTCGCCCGGCTCCACGGCCTGCGCATGGGCACCATCCGCGATCTCATCCGCTATCGCCTGCGCACCGAACGCACGGTCGAGCGCATCGCGCAGCGCACGGTGCAGACCGAATTCGGCGAGTTCCAGCTGCATTGCTACGAAGATCATGTGCACCGCGACCTGCACCTTGCCCTGACCAGGGGCAACCTTGCAGCAGGGCAGCTGCCACTGGTGAGGGTGCATGTTGCTGACACATTGCGCGACCTGCTGGGCGTGCGCACCGAGGGGCGTGCGTGGACACTGCGGGATGCACTCAGGCGTATTGCTGCCGAGCCCAGTGGTGCGCTGATCGTGTTGCGGGATCATGAGTCACCCCGCTCGCTGGCTGACGCGGTGCAGGGGCTGCCGCCGCGCGAACCCGCGCCGGCTGCCGACCAGGCGCAGGCGGTGCTGCGCACCTACGGCATAGGGGCGCAGATCCTCAAGGACCTGGGCGTGCGCCGCATGCGTGTGCTGTCGGCGCCCAAGCAGTTGCACGGCATTTCGGCTTTCGATCTCGAAGTCGCTGAATACGTGAGCAGCGAAAATCCCTGACCGATGCCCAACTACAGAATCATCGATGGCGCATCGCAACTGGTGATGCGCGACGGCGCGGTGGGCAATGCCGCGCAGGGACGGCGCATCGCGGTGGTGGCGGCGCGTTTCAATGCGGACATCGTCGATCGCATGGTGCAGGGTGCCGCAGCAGCCTGGACGCGACAGGGTGGCGATCCCGCGGAGCTGGTGCTGGTGCGCGCCCCGGGTGCATTTGAACTGCCGCTGCTGGCCCGCAAGCTTGCGGCAACCGGTCGCTACGATGCGATCGTGGCGCTGGGATGCGTGATCCGCGGCGACACCGCCCACTTCGATTTTGTTGCCGGTGAAGCGGCCCGCGGCATTGCCGACGCGGCGCGAGACACCGGTTTGCCGGTGATCTTCGGTGTGCTCACCACCGAGAGTCTCGAGCAGGCGCTGGAGCGCGCCAGCACCGATCGCATGGACAAGGGTGGCGAAGCCATGGACGCGGCGCTGGAAATGGTGCTGGTGCTGCGCCAGATCGCCGCATCATGAGCGATGCTCCCCGCCCGGCCCGTGGCAACTCGGCACGGGTGCTGGCGCGCAAGCTGGCGTTGCAGGGCCTGTATCGCTGGCAGCTCAATCGCTGCCCGTGGCAGGACCTGATGAGCGAATTCGAACTGGCCACCGAGGCGGCGCGGGCAGACCGCGAGTTCTTCCAGGCGCTGGTGCAGCAGGTCTGCGAGCACAGCGAGGAACTCGATGCGCAGCTGACGGGCTGGTGCGATCGCCCGGCGGCACAGCTCGATCCGGTGGAACACGCGGCCCTGTACATCGGCCTGCAGGAACTGCGGGCGCATCCCGAGGTGCCATTTCGCGTGGTGATCAGCGAGGCAGTGGCGCTGGCACGGCGCTTCGGTGCGACCGACGGACACAACTTCGTCAATGCCGTGATGGACAAGGCCGCGCGCGAGCTGCGACCACACGAGCGCTGAGCATCCCCGCATCCGGGGTCCGCGATATGCCGCCTGGTGAATTCGAACTCATAGAACGCTATTTCCGCGGGCCGGCCGAAGCGCTGCGGCGGCAGCGCGGCGATGTTGCGCTTGGAATCGGTGACGACGCGGCGTTGCTGCAGGTGCCGCCCGGAATGCAGCTGGTCGCCGCCCTGGACACGCTGGTCGAGGGCCGCCATTTTCCGGCGGGTACACCGCCTGAATCACTGGGTCATCGGGCCCTGGCCGTGAACCTCAGCGACCTGGCCGCGATGGGGGCCGAGCCCGCGTGGTTCCTGCTGTCGCTGACGATGCCGGAGGCCCGGGTGGATTTCCTGGAAGACCTGTCGCGCGGCTTGTTGAACCTCGCCCAGGAGCATCGGGTTGCGCTGGTCGGTGGCGATACCACTTCCGGGCCGCTGTCGGTTTCGGTGCAGGCGCTGGGCCTGGTGCAGCCGGGCACTGCGTTGCAGCGCAATGCTGCAAGACCCGGTGACCTGTTGTTTGTCAGCGGCACGCCCGGCGACGCGGCTGCCGGCCTCGCGCTGGAGATGGGCACTCCTCCGGGGCGGGAGGTTGCTGCCGCGCAGCAGCAGTGGCTGCGCCGGCGGTTCCTGTTTCCCACGCCGCGGCTGGCGCTGGGCCAGGCGCTGCGTGGCTTGGCCAGCGCCTGCATCGATGTGTCCGATGGATTGGCGGCGGACGCCGGAAAACTGGCGCAGGCAAGCGGCTGCGGGGCGCGTATCGATGTCGAGCGCCTGCCGATTTCGGCTGCGCTGCAGGCCCGGCTGGGCATTGCTGCGGTGCGCGCAGCGCTGACCGGCGGCGATGACTACGAATTATGTTTCACCGTGGCGCCATCGCGGGTGGATGAAGTCCCGGCGCGGCTGGCCAATGTCAAATGCCCCGTGACCTGCATCGGCGTGCTGGAAGAAGCCGCCGGAGTACGCGCGCTCGATCGCGGCATGCCGATCGGGTTCGAGCTGCGCGGCTACGATCATTTCATCGGAGCAGGGTAATACTGGAGACGCATCACAGCCGCCTTTGCCGTGGAAAACCTATGCTGCCGGACATTGCTTTTCGTGAGCGTCCATGGCCATCAACCCGGCAAAATTTTCAGCTGCGAACAACGCCGTTCCGGAGCGGATCGGCAAGTACGTGATCGTGCGCGAAGTGGGGCAGGGCAGCACCGGCACCGTCTATCTTTCGCATGATCCCTACTACGGTCGCGACGTGGCCATCAAGGTCTACAACGGCGACCACGGGGAAGACGAGGACAAGGCCCGCGTTGCCCGCAAGATGTTCCTGTCCGAGGCGCACATGGTGGGCATGCTGCAGCACCCGCAGCTCATGCCGATCTACGATGCCGGCGAGGAGGATGGGCGCTGCTATGTGGTGACCGAGTACGTGCATGGCGCCCGTACGCTTGCCGCCTTCTGCCGCCACGACGACCTGCTGCGCATCGATGTGGTCGTCGAGATCGTCTTCAAGTGCGCGAAGGCATTGCACTATGCGCATTCGCGTGGCGTGATCCATCGCGACATCAAGCCATCCAACATCCTGTACACGCAGGAAGGCGATGTGCGCATCATCGACTTCGGCATCGCGCTGATCGATGGCTCGGGCATGTCGCGCATCGAAGGCATTGCCGGCAGTCCCAGTTACATGTCGCCGGAGCAGGTGCAGAGCCAGGAACTCACCAATCGCTCCGACCTGTATTCGCTCGGCGCCGTCATGTACGAGCTGCTGACCGGCACGCGGCCGTTCCGTGCCGGCAATCTTGCCAAGCTGATGCACCAGATCGTCTATGCGACGCCGGCGCCGATCCACTCGCTGCGCAGCGAAGTCACCGAAGACCTGGAAAATGTGGTGGCGACGGCCCTCCACAAGGACCCGGAGAAGCGCTATCGCAGCGGTCTTGACCTGGCGGCAGCGCTCACCCGCGTGCACCAGAAGCTGCGCACCCGCACCGACCAGATGGAGCAGACCGAGCAGCTGGCGCTGCTGCGCAGGCTCAAGTTCTTCCATGACTTCTCGCAGGCGGAGATCGGCGAGGTGCTGATGGCCAGCAGCTGGCACACCTGTGCGCCCAACGAGGAAGTGGTTCGCGAAGGCGACATGGATGAGCGCTTCTACGTGGTGGTGGCCGGCAGCTGCGTGGTGCAGCGTAACGGTCGCACCGTGGGGCAGCTGGGCACCGGCGATTGCTTTGGGGAATCCAGTTATGTACCCGGGACGCGTCGTTCCGCGTCGGTGCGCACCGTTGGCAATGTCACGCTGCTGAAGGTCGGGGCAACCCTCCTGGAGCAGGCATCTGCCGCCTGCCAGCTGCGATTCAACCGGGTGTTCCTGCGCTCCCTGATCGAGCGGCTGCAGAAGTCGGAGCAGGCGACAGCCAGCGGCCAATAATCGAGGATCCGCGGGTGGCCTAGGCGCTCTGGCGTCCGCCGCCGCCCTGAATCGCCCCGGCATCATCAAGGCCACGCCACCACTGGGTGATGCGCTGGCGGATGCCGGCAGCATCGAGCCCCGCCATGGCAAGGCAATCGTCGCGCGAGCCGTGTTCGATGAACCGGTCCGGAATGCCGATATGCAGCAGCGGCAGTGCGACGCCGGCTTCTGCCAGCAGTTCGCCCACTGCAGACCCGGCGCCACCGGCCACCACGTTTTCCTCGATGGTGCAGAGCGCGCGTGACTTCAGCGCCACCCGCAGCACCGCCTCGCGATCCATTGGTTTGACGAAGCGCATGTCCAGCACGGTGGCGTCATGATCTTCGGCGGCAGCCAGCGCCGCCGGCAACAGCGGCCCGAACGACAGGATCGAAAGGCCGCCGCGCCCTTCGCGTCGCGTCACTGCACGGCCAATTGGCAGGGCTGTCATTTCCCGGTTGACCTTGATGCCGGGGCCGGCACCGCGCGGATAGCGCACCGCCGACGGCTGCTGCAGCGTGGTGGCGGTGTACAGCATCTGCCGGCACTCGTTCTCGTCCGATGGTGCCATCACCACCATGTTCGGAATGCAGCGCAGGAAGCTGATGTCGAAACTGCCCTGGTGCGTGGCGCCATCGCCGCCCACCAGGCCCGCGCGATCCAGCGCGAAAATCACCGGCAGCTTCTGCAGGGCGACGTCGTGGATCAGCTGGTCATAGCCACGCTGCAGGAAGGTCGAATAGATAGCGACCACGGGCTTGAAACCCTCGGTCGCAAGTCCGGCAGCGAAGGTAACTGCGTGCTGTTCTGCAATCGCGACGTCGAAGTAGCGTTGCGGAAACCGCTTTGAATATTCCACCAGGCCCGAGCCTTCGCGCATGGCGGGGGTGATGGCGAGGATCAGCGGGTCGGCTTCCGCCATGTCGCAGAGCCAGTCGCCGAAGATGCGCGAGAAGCTGGGCGGACCGGCCTTTTCCTTGTAGATCGTGCCGGTGACCGGATCGAAAGGTCCCGGACCGTGCCAGGTGATCGGGTCTGCTTCAGCCGGTGCATAGCCCTTGCCCTTGCGGGTGACCACGTGCAGGAACTGCGGCCCTTTCAGCTCGCGGATGTTGGTCAGTGCGCTGACCAGCGCCTTCAGGTCGTGGCCGTCGATGGGGCCGATATAGTTGAAACCCATTTCCTCGAACATCGTGCCGGGCAGCACCATGCCCTTCATGTGTTCCTCGGAGCGGCGCGCCAGTTCGCGCATGGTCGGCATCTGGCTCAGGACTTTCTTGCCGCCCTTGCGCAACTGAGAATAGAAGCGGCCGGCCAGCACGCGCGCGAAATACTGGGACAGCGCACCCACGCCCTCGGAGATCGACATCTCGTTGTCGTTGAGCACCACCAGCA
>JAATEY010000061.1 GCA_015655465.1 Gammaproteobacteria bacterium
AAGGTGTAGCTGGCAACGTCCGTGTCGATGCCATAGTTCGCGGGAATTTCGAAGCGCCCCTTGAGGTTGGTATCGGCATTGAAGATGCGCGCGCGGTAAATTCCGCGACGGCGTTCTTCGGTTTCGAGACGGCCGCCCACATTCAGCGTTGCAGGCAGCAGCCGCAGCTCGCCGGCCACCTCGCGGCTGACAGTGACCAGCTTCTGGTTCGCGTCGAGCTGCTGCTCCTGCAGCTTGCGTGTGTACGGCACGATCAGCAGCGGCCCGGTCAGTGTCTGTGCATAGGCGGCGCTGCGCGCAATCTCCTGCACTACGCCATCGCGTAGCGCCTGCCGTTCCCGGATCAGCTCCTGGATCCGGAACATGGGAATCAGCAGCATGATGGTCAGGACCACGATCGCGCCGATCTTCAGCAAAGGCATGAAACGGTTGATCAATCCAGTCACTTCGAATCTCCCTGCAGCATCCTGATGACAGGCAGTATCGGAACTGCCATCCAGGGCCGGGTGGAGTGTCTGTGGAGATTGTGTGGAGCGATCAGCCGCAGGGCAGGATCAACTCGGCGCGCACACCACCGGCCTCGTTGGCTATGCGGAACACGCCGCCATGCAGCTGCGCGACTTCCTGCACGAAGTTCAGGCCCAGTCCGGTGCTCTTGCGGCCGGTGCCGGGCCGGGGCAGCGAATAGAAGCGCTCGGTCACGCGCGGCAACGCATAGTCGGGAATCGGCTCACCTTCGTTGAACACCGCGATGGCAATGGTCGGCGTGCCGGCGAGCACCGGCCCTGGCCTTGCTTCGACGAACATGCCGCGTCCGGGCGGCGTGAAGTCGATGGCATTGTCCAGCAGGTTGGTCAACGCCTGACGCACCAGGAAGCGCTCTCCGCGCACCTGCGCATCCGGTGGCACGGCATTGCTGGCAGAAACCTGTGCGACGGCCATGCGCGGCCCCAGCCCTTCCAGCAGCTCATCGACCATGCCGTGCAACTGCACCGGCACGCGTTCATCGAGTTCACGTCGCTGCTCCACCTGCGCCAGGTGCAGCAGCCGCTCGCTCAATGACTTGAGCCTGGCGGTCTCCACATCGATGTTGGTCAGGAACCGGTCGCGTTGCGCCGGCGACATGTCCTTGCGCAGCAACTCGGCCGCGCCCTGGATCGCCGCCAGCGGGCTCTTGAGTTCATGCGTCAGCGTCTGCACGTAGCGCTCCACATAGGCCTTGCCTTCCAGTCGCGCCCGCATGGTGTCCAGTGCCGCCGCCAGCTGGTTCAGTTCGCCGCCGGGAAGAGCCGGTATCGCAGGCCGTTCGCCGGCGGTCACCGCATCGGCATAACCCGTGAGCCGGCGGATGGAACTGCTGAGCCACCACGACAGCAGGCCGCCGATGCCGAGCCCCCCCGCAACGAACAGGCTGGCCAGGATCAGCAGCTGGCGCTGTGCCTTCTCGATGTATGGCTGCACGCTGCTGTTGGGCTTGGACACGGTGACCACGCCGATGATGCGTTCGCCATCGCGCACCGGTGCGGCGACATACATCACCGCGGTGCGCTCATCGCCGGGAACCTCCTCGGTGGTGCGGGCGCCATATTCACCGCGCAGCGTGCGCAGGACATCGTTCCAGCGCGAGTAGTCCCTGCCCACATCGCGGCCGGTTGCATCGAGCAGCACGATGCCGCGTGCATCGGTGACGTAGATGCGGTGCGTGACGCCATCCTTGTGGATGCCCCAGATGTCGGCATTCGGCCGGCGTTTGCCGTATGCGGCCATGACCTGCGCCAGGTCACCCTGGGACAGGGTCCCCGCCTGCAGGTCCAGCGCCACCAGTTCGGCCAGCAGGTTGGCGGTGTCGACCAGCGTCTCTTCGGTGGACTGGCGCACCGCGGGTCTGATTTCGTCCTGCACCTCATACAGGGCGAACCAGCCGGAAGCCGCCACCAGCACGCTGCCGATGAGGAACAGGCGCAGCGTCAGCGATATCTGCTTCACGGCCCGGCTGCGGGGGATGGCGGCTGATAGCTGTAGCCGAAGCCGCGATGCGTCTGGATCGGTTCGCGCTCCGGCGCCACTTCACGCAGCTTGGCGCGCAGCGCCTTGATATGCGAATCGATGTTGCGCTCGTAGCCCACATCGGGGGCCATGCCGACGCCCGCCAGCAACTGCTCGCGGCTGTGCACCCGCTGCGGCGCGGCCAGCAGCTGCTGCAACAACCTGAATTCCAGCGCCGTAAGCTTGAGCAGCCGGTTGCAGAAATGGATCTGCAGGCGCTCCTCGTCCACATGGAATTCCGCACCGCTGCCGCGCGCGGCGCCTGCAGTGCGGGCGGCAGCACCCAGGCTGCGCTTGAGGATGGCGCGCACGCGCGCCACCACCTCGCGCGGACTGAATGGTTTCACCACGTAATCATCGGCGCCGATTTCGAGCCCCACCACCCGGTCGATCTCTTCGGCACGGGCCGTCAGGAACATCACCGGCACGGCGGAGAATTGTCGCAGCGCCTTGCAGGCCTCGAACCCGGACATGTCGGGAAGCCCCACGTCCAGGATGACCAGATCGACACCGCCGCTGCGCAGCAGCGTCAGCGCTTCACCCGCCAGCGCGACGCGCTGCGCTGCAAAGCCCTCGCTGGTCAGCGCAAACAGCAGCGTATCGGCGATGGCAACTTCGTCTTCAACGATCAGGATCTGCGGCATGGTCGCCCAAGTATGCTACGGGAAACTGCTGCATGCAGTCCCACACCACCCGCATCGCCCGGCAATCGTCCTCGTTGTAATCGAGCAGCCGCTGCCGCAGGCGCGGGTCGCCGGTCTTCGCCCATCGATCGAACCATTCGATGGAAGTTGCGCCGGATGGATCGGCATCGCGCCAGTTGAAGCCGCAATGCTTCGCGAGGCTCTTGATGGAGAAATCGTGGGTGGGCCACTCGCTGCAGGGGCGCACCACGTCTGAATACAGATCCAGCGCACGCGGCGCTGCGAACAGTGCCTCGATCTCTTCCGGGCCGGCGACATCCGGATACCTGGCGGCAAGCTTGCGGTATTCCGTGCGCTCGTACTTCGAGTAGTGCACCACCGGCGCGGCGCTGTAGCGGCGCAACAGATCCATCGCCATCGCGAAGGCATCGCGTTCGGCCCGTGGCGACAGGTCGGTGATGTAGATGCCTTCGAAACGCTCCCGCAGGCTCCCCGCTGCATCGGGCTCGCGGATCACGAAGCCATGCAGGTAGCACAGGTCGCGCATCGGATCGGTTTCGATGTCGAAGAACAGCTGCGTCGTTGCCTGCGGCCACTGCACCGCGCGCGTCAGAAAGGGC
This sequence comes from Gammaproteobacteria bacterium, assembly GCA_015655465.1. Lineage (GTDB taxonomy): Bacteria > Pseudomonadota > Gammaproteobacteria > Steroidobacterales > Steroidobacteraceae > ZC4RG30. Next base: position 3,311 of record JAATEY010000061.1, read on the forward strand.
TGCGCATCGGGCGCCAGCTGCAGCGCGGCGCGGCGCTGGAACTTGATGAGCGTCTTCGCACCGATGCCCGGGAAGTCGGTCTTGTCGCCATGTATGTAGTGGGCGGGATTGGCGGCAGCCAGGTCGGCCAGTGCGGGGAATTCCACTGCCAGCGCATCGCGTCTGGCCCGACCCAGCTCGGGCAGCAGCGTGAGATCACCCGCCTTCTGCAGCGCGCGGAAGCAGGCGCTGCGCCACACGCACTGTTTGCAGTCGCTGCACAGCGCCGGCCGACTCTCATCCGGCGCTGCCAGCGTGGCCTGCATGCCGGCGCGGGTCCTGAGATAGATTTCCCACAGGCTGGGTGAGCGCGCTCCCAGGGGCACATCCAGGTCGTAGCGGATCTCGGTGCGATGCACATCCCGGATGTAGCCGTAGCGCCCTGCGGCCAGGTTCATGCGGGTGAGGATGTCGGTATAGAGCGCGAGCTGCACACCGTATTCCCTGCGCAGCCTGCCCTCGCTGTCTGCATCGGCACCTTCCCTGCCGGCACCGGACTTGATGTCGATGGCCACATAGCCGCCCTGCTCCCAGCGCAGCAGATCCGGCTCACCCAGCAGTTCGTGCACCGACAGCCGGCCGCTGTAGATCAGCGGCTCGTGCCGGGCGATGGCCTCGCGGGTGGCTGCTTCCTTTGCATCGCCGTTGAGCCTGGAAAGATCGAGGAATGGTGCGCCCAGCCCCGCCATCATGTCGTGCTCGTGTGCGGTGCCCCGCTCCCACAGCAACTGCACGAAGGGACTGACGGCATCGCGATCGGCCGGATCGCCCACGGCATCCATCGCCACGCGATGCGGACAGATGAGATAACTGTAGAGCTGCGAGGCAGTGATGCGGGAAGTCATGCAGGAGCAGTTTGCCCGTTCCAGCGAGGTACCGGCACGATGCAATGCGCTGCAATCGGCCAGATATGTCAGTGCGTCAGTGCGTACACCGCGAAGTTCACGCCCATGCGCACGCCGAGCGCAGCGCCTTCGGCCGGATACTGCGGATCATCGGCCCACTGGAAGGAATCGCTGACATCATTGTTGAAGGCGATTGCCACCATCACGCGGCCCGAGTCATCGAGCACCGCCCGCCAGTGCGGCGTGTCGCCATCGCTCAGGTAGCCCGCACCACCGCCCATCAGGGAGTTCATGTTGGGCACCTGCGCCCGGCTGTTGATGTTGTACACCGTATGGAACAGCGGATGATCGGCTGGCAGGTCGACAACCTCGCGGTCGGGAAAAATCCGGCGCATCCCTTCCATGAAGCCTTCCCACTGCGACGTGCCCCAGAAACTGTCGACGAACAGAAAACCGCCGCGCAGCAGGTAATCGCGCAGCTTGTTCACCATCATGTCGTCCAGGTCCCAGAACCCGGCAAGGCCCACGATCAGGTACGGCCAGTCGAATACATCGTCGCCGTCTTCCAGGTTCACCGGCTGTTCCACCGAACGCACATCGATGGTGGTCAGCCGGCGCAGGATGCCGGCGTAGTAGCGGTCGCCCCGGGGGTAATCCACCGCCCAGTAGGTGCCGCCCCGGCGCCAGTCGCCGCCACGAAAGCCACCGAAACCGCCAAAGCCGCCCCGGCCCGAAGGGTACATCAAGCGTGCGATCACGAACCCTGCCGGCTTGTTCCAGTCCGGCGGCAGCTCGGTGTCATCCGCCTGCTCCTCGAAGCTGCGGTAGACACGGAACTCGCGTGCGGCCCAGGCAACGCCGGCAAGCGTGAGCAGAACGCCAGCCAGCGTACATACCAGGGTCTTGCGCCGAAGCTGCATGCAACCAGCCTAGCAGCCCCTGCAGGTGGCCGCATCATCGTGCTGATGTCAGGGCCCTGGCTCTGGGCGATAGAGCCTGAGCGGGAAATATAAGACAATTGCCGCAACACGCGGAGGCGGACATGGCCACGGGCTGGGCGCGCGAAGGCGCCGTGCAGGAACAGATCGACGCGACGGTGAAGGACGCCATCGACCGCGCCAAGAGCCTGTTGCCCGATGGCCCGGGTCTTTCGCATTGCGCCGGCTGCGGGCAGGAGATCCCCGAAGCGCGCCGCAGCGCCATACCGGGCGTGCGGCTCTGCATTGCCTGCCAGGAGATCGCGGACAGGAACCAGTCGACGTCAAGCGGTTATAACCGCCGCGGCAGCAAGGACAGCCAGCTGCGCTGAACACGGATCTGCTAGCTTAGGGCGATGCAGGGAGCTCAACTCGACGCTAACCCGGGCGTTGCAGGTGGCACGCCCGACCGGACCGCAAGCTCTTTGCGCCTGCCTGGCAGCGCCGCGTTCCTGGCCGCATTGCTCGCGGCAGCACTGGGCATCAGCTGGTTCCTCTACCAGCTGGAGGCCGGCCGCATCGCCGATCAGCAGGCCCAGCGCGAAACCCTGCGGACCAGCCTGCTGACGCGGCTGCTGCAAAGCGAACTTCAGCCGGTTGCCGACGACCTGCGACTGCTGGCGGATGGCGATGGGTTGCGTGCCTGGCTCCAATCCGGCAATCCGCGCGATCTGCAGGCCGCGACCCGCCGTGCCCGCTTCATCAGCGAGAACAAGCCCGCCTACGACCAGGTGCGCTACATCGACCAGGACGGGCAGGAGATCCTGCGCGTCAACCAGGGCGGGCGAGTCGTGGCGCCGGCGCAATTGCAGAACAAGTCCGATCGCCGCTATTTCCAGCAGACCAGCCAGCTGGCGCCCGGCAGCCTCTACGTGTCGGCGATGGACCTCAACGTCGAGAATGGCCAGCTGGAATCGCCAGCCAAGCCGATGCTGCGTCTGGCCATGCCGATATTCGATGCCACGGGCAGACGGCGCGGCATCTATGTCATCAATTATCTCGGCCTGACACTCATCAACAACCTGCAGCAGGCGGTGCCTGCGTATGGCCAGCGCCTGCGATTGCTGAATGCAGAAGGCTACTGGCTCAAGGCTGCCGACCCGGCGCAGGAATGGGGATTCATGCTGCCGGAACGCGCCGCCTTCACGCTGGCGCGCAGCGATCCCGCGCTGTGGTCCAGGGTGAAGCAGGAACTGGCCGGCCAGCAACGCCGCGCGAACGGGATCTTTACCTGGCGGCGTGTCCTGCCCGGGGAATTTGCCGGCCAGGTCACCGGTCAGCTGATGACGGACGATGCGTTCCTGGTCATCGGATCGGAAGTCTCGCCGGCTGAATGGACTGCGCTGTTCTCCGATCTGCGCCGTACCATCCTGGTGGTTTCCGCCAGCCTCGCCCTGCTCGCGCTGCTGAGCGCCTGGCTGTTCAACGCGCGTCGCAAGGTACTGCGGGCGCTGCGGGCGATGAACCAGCAACTCGAAATGCGCGTGCAGGAACGCACGGCGGAACTGGCGGACAGTTACCAGCAGCTGCAACACCGGGAACGGTTGCTCGAGGAGACCGGGCATCTGGCCAAGGTCGGCGGCTGGGACTTCGATCCTGTGTCCGGCGACGGTCGCTGGACCGCCGAGGTCGCGCGCATCCACGATCTGGACGAGACGGTGCAGCCGAGCAAGGAGCTCGGCCTGCAGTTCTATCCGGGTGAATCGCGGCGGCGCATCGAAGCTGCGCTGCAGAAATCGATGGTGGATGGTTCGCCATACGACCTCGAGCTGGAGTTCGTCTCGGCCCGTGGCGTGCGCAAATGGGTGCGCACGATTGCAAGACCGGTGATGCAGGATGGCCGGGTCACGCGCATGCGCGGCGCCCTGCAGGATATTACCGAGCGCAAGCAATCCGAGCTGCGCCTGCATGCACAGCTGCAGCGCATGCATCTGCTGGAGCAGATCACCCGCGCCATCGGTGAGCGCCATGACCTGCAGAGCATCGTGCAGGTGGTCATCAGCACCATCGAAGAGCAGTTGCCACTGGATTTCGGCTGCATCTGCCTCTACGACGCAGCAGACCGGCACCTGACGGTCATTGCGGTTGGCATCGGCAGCACCGCGCTGGCCGGAAAACTGTCGATGGGCAAGGAGGCCCGCATACCCATCGACGAGAATGGCCTGTCGCGTTGCGTGAACGGCCAGCTGGTATACGAGAAAGACATCTGGACGGTGCAATTCCCGTTTCCGCAGCGGCTGTCCGAGGGCGGCTTGCGTGCCCTGGTCGCGGCACCGCTGCAGATTGAAAGCAAGGTATTCGGGGTGCTGATCGCGGCACGGCGCCAGCCGTCCAGCTTCAGCAGCAGCGACTGCGAATTCCTGCGCCAGCTGAGCGAGCATGTGGCGCTGGCGGCACACCAGGCACAATTGCATGCCGCGCTGCAGGCTGCCTATGAAGACCTGCGCACCACGCAACAGGCCATCATGCAGCAGGAGCGCCTGCGCGTGCTCGGGCAGATGGCCAGCGGCATTGCGCATGACATCAACAACGCCATTTCTCCGATCACGCTCTACACGGATTCACTGCTGGAGTCCGAACCTGGCCTCAGCGAGCGGGCGCGCAGCGGCCTGCAGACGATCCAGCAGGCGACCAGCGATGTGGCCGCCACCGTGGCACGCATGCGCGAGTTCTACCGGCAACGCGATGACAAGCGCGGGCAACAGCCGGTGGACCTCAATCACATAGTGGGGCAATTGCGGGATCTTACCCGCGCCCGCTGGGAAGCCATTCCCCAGCAAAGCGGCATCGTGATCGACCTGCAGCTGGAGCTGGCGCAACAGTTACCTGCAATCCAGGGCGTGGAAAGCGAAATCCGCGAAGCACTGACCAATCTCATCTTCAATGCGGTGGATGCCATGCCGACGGGTGGCAGACTCACCCTGCGTACCGCGATGGGAAACGACGGACATGTCTACGTCGAAGTAGTGGATACCGGCGCCGGCATGGACGAGGAAACCTGCCGCCGCTGCCTCGAACCGTTCTACACGACCAAGGGTGAGCGCGGCACCGGCCTCGGCCTCGCCATGGTCTACGGCGTCATGCAGCGTCATGGCGGGGCGGTGGGTATTTCGAGTGTGCCGGGTACGGGCACCACGGTACGTCTCTCGTTCGTCCTGGCCGAATCGCCTGCTGCGCCGAGGGTCGAACTGCCGGTCGAGGTGCCCACCGGCATGACGATCCTGCTGGTGGATGACGATCCCATCCTGCTCCACTCGCTGCGCGAGACGCTCGAACTCGATGGCCACACCATTCTTGCGGCCAACGGCGGACAGGCCGGCATCGACGCATTCCATGCCTCGCTGCAACCGGCAGGCAAGGCCATATCGCTGGTGTTCACCGACCTCGGCATGCCGCATGTCGACGGCCGCAGCGTCGCGCGTGCCGTGAAGCAGGCTTCGCCCGCCACACCGGTGGTGCTGCTGACGGGCTGGGGCGAGCGGCTGCTGGCCGAGGGGCAGCTGCCGCCGCATGTGGATCGCGTGCTCGGCAAGCCTCCCCGGCTGCGGGACCTGCGTCGGGCATTGGCAGATCTCGGGTCGCGCACCGCCAGCAGCTGAAGCGAATCCCAAGCAGCCGGTTGCGACAGAAACTGCCGTGGAATGGTGCGCGTGCGATGGGATAATCGGCGCATGCTCCCCCTGCCAATGCCATGAGCGACACGCTCGCTCGAGCCACCCGCATCCTGCAGGACGTATTCGGCTATCCCGAATTCCGCGGCCAGCAGGCCGACATCGTTACGCATGTGGCCGCCGGCGGCGACGCGCTGGTGCTGATGCCCACCGGCGGCGGCAAGTCGCTGTGCTACCAGGTACCGGCGCTGCTGCGCGATGGCGTGGGTGTGGTGGTGTCGCCGCTGATCGCGCTGATGCAGGACCAGGTCGCTGCCCTGCATGAAGCCGGCGTGCGGGCCGAGTTCCTGAACTCCACGCAGGACTGGCAGCAGGTGCAGGCCATCGAGCGGCGCGCGCGCGCCGGCGAACTGGACCTGCTCTACATGGCCCCGGAGCGCCTGCTGGCCGAGCGCGGCATCGCGCTGCTCGACCAGCTCGAGGTCGCCCTGTTCGCCATCGACGAGGCGCACTGCGTGTCGCAGTGGGGTCATGACTTCCGGCAGGAATACCTGCAGCTGGCCGTGCTGGCCGAGCGCTACCCCGCCGTGCCGCGCATCGCGCTCACGGCCACCGCCGATGCCGCCACGCGCCGCGAGATGATCCAGCGGCTGCATCTGCAGGATGCGCGGACCTTTGTCGAAAGCTTCGATCGCCCCAACATCCGCTATCGCATAGCCGAAAAGGATTCACCGCGGCGCCAGCTGCTGCACTTCATCCGCGAGGAACACGCGGGCGAATCGGGCATCGTGTACTGCCTGTCGCGCAAGTCCGTGGAAGAGACTGCAGAAATGCTGGTGAAGGAAGGCATCGATGCACTGGCCTATCACGCGGGGTTCACCGCCACCGAGCGCAAGGAACGGCAGAACCGCTTCATCGAGGACGATGGCGTGGTGATGGTGGCCACCATCGCCTTCGGCATGGGCATCGACAAACCCGACGTGCGGTTCGTCGCGCACCTGGATCTGCCAAAGAGTGTGGAGGGTTACTACCAGGAAACCGGCCGCGCCGGTCGCGACGGACAACCGGCAGAGGCCTGGATGGTGTACGGACTCGCCGATGTCGTGCAGCAGCGCCGCCTGATCGAACAGTCGGAGGCGGAAGAACCCTTCAAGCGCGCTGCCAACGCCAAGCTCGACGCCATGCTCGGCCTGTGCGAAACGGTGCGGTGCCGGCGGCAATACCTGCTCGGGTACTTCGACCAGGTGGGCGAACCCTGCGGCAACTGCGACAACTGCCTTGCACCGCCCGCCCAGCATGACGGCACCGAAGCTGCGCAGAAGCTGCTGTCATGCATCTACCGCTGCGCGAAATACAGCGGCTTTGCATTCGGCGCACAGCACATCATCGACGTGCTGCGCGGCAAGCGCACGGAGAAGGTGCTCGAACGCGGCCACGACTCCGTCAGCACCTTCGGCATCGGTGCGGAAGTCGATGAAACGCAGTGGCGCGCCGTGCTGCGGCAGCTGGTCACGCTGCGACTGGTTGCCATCGATCACGACCACTGGAACGTGCTGCGTCTGACCGACGGCAGTCGCGAGGTGCTGACCGGCGCGCGACGACTGACGCTGCGCCAGGCCGCAGCGGCGAGGCCAGCGGACCGGCGCCGACGGAAGACCGCGGGCACGCATCCGGTCGCTGCCCCGGGTTCGCCGCAGGAAGAAGCCGTGTTCCAGGCATTGCGCGCATGGCGCCGCGAGGTCGCACGTGAGCATGGCGTGCCGGCCTATACCGTGCTGCACGACACCAGCCTGCGCGAAATCGCCCGACGACTGCCGGACAGTGCGGCGCTGCTGGGCAGCGTTGCGGGCATCGGCGCCACCAGGCTGGTGCGCTATGGAGATGCCATCGTCCAGGTAGTGCGTGCAGCAAGACCCGCGCCCATCGGGTAACTTATGCACCCCAGTCTGCAAGTCGAACAACCAATACAGAAGAACCACGGGAGACCTCGATGTTGATCCAGTTCGAAGACATGCTTTTCCCGGTGCTGGAAATGCGCACCAACACCGGGCACAACCCGCAGGGCGAGCGGGCCGGCACCCAGCTGCTGATCAATCAGCAGCTGCAGAAACTGGGCGGCGAATCCCGGTACGGGTTGGCGGTCTCCCTGGGCAGCGACAACCGGAACAGCGTGAACCCGCCCTACCACTTCATGGTGGAGGCCTACGCCATCATCGTCGTGAAGGATTCCGGGCTGGATGCCGAGGCGGAAGCCAGGCAGGTGCAGACAAACGGCCTGTCGATACTGGTGGGCTCGCTGCGCGATCGTGTGGCCGAATTGACCGCACGCGGACCCTGGGGCCGATTCCTGATCAATCCAACCTCCCTGTCCGAACCGATGCAGATATCCTTCATCTGACAGTTCCCTGGAGCATCCCGCCATGCGAATTCTCCCGCTCGCCGCAGCCTTCGGGCTCAATCTCGCGTCGCTGCATGCAGCCCAGGCTCAGGCGCCTGCGCCAGCACCCCCGGCTGCAGCTGCGGTGCAGGCGCACGGCAGCAGTGCGCATGGCAAGCAGCTCACGGCCAAATTGCGCGATCTGATGGATGGCGCTCCGCAGGCGGACCGGCTGGTGCTGATCAGCGCGAAGCAGTAAGGGGTCAGCGCCCGAACAAGCCCTTGAGCTTGTCCCTGGCCTTCTCCTTCAGTTCATCCTTGCGCTTCTCCACTTCCTTTTTTATTTCCTGCTTCGCGCGCTCCTTCACCATGCCGGCCAGATCCGGACGGATCTTCGGATCGGCAAAGGTGCCCGTGATCTTCACCGGAATGGTCGCGAGCGCCAGTTGCGCCGTGCCCTCATCGGCGCCGGGTGGAGTCTTCAGCACCGTGGTCGTCACGCTGTAATCCAGCGCCTGCGTGACGAGGTTGGTGCTGCCGCTGCCGGCGATGCGCAGCAGCTGCGAGCCGATTGCCAGATCCTTCGTCGTGGCCACGCCGTTCACGACATCGGCCGAAGCCTTGAAAGTGTCGAAGGCCGTGCGCCTGGTATTGGTGACGCTGGCGAGCTGACGCTTCTGGATCAGCGACTGCGCCTGCGCGATGGCATACCAGATGTCCATGCCCTCCACCGCGCCGTTGGCAAGATTGGTGCCGATGGTTCCGGTCAGCGTCTTCAGCAAGGCATCGCCGCTGCGACCGCTGGCCGCAAGCTTCACGTCGAGACTGCCCCTGCCGGAAAGCCGCTCGCTGGCGGCGTATTCCTTCATGAACTTCGCGATGTCCATGTCGCGCATGTGCTCATCCATGGTGAGCCGCGGCAGCGCGGGGCGCATGTCGATGCCGATGTCGCCGTTGTACTGCCCGCCGTAAAGCTGCGCTTTCAGCGGCGCGAAACGCGCCACGGCATCCTGCACATCGATGCCGGCCGAGAGCTGGGTCAGCTGCGCACCACCGATGCGGATCTCGCCCACGCTGAACGTGCCCTTCGCACGCAGCGGCTTCAGGAAATCCACCGGCAGCTGGATCGGCTCTGAAGCCGCCTTCGGATCGGCAGGTGGCGGCTGATAGCGATCGAGGTTGATCCTGTCG
>JAATEY010000293.1 GCA_015655465.1 Gammaproteobacteria bacterium
ACCGAAAAGGAATTCGAAAGGCTGCACCTGGCCAGCTTTCGCGGTGTGCGCTTCAACTTCGTGAAACACCTGGGCGGCATGCCGGACATGGGCGAATTCCACCGCACGCTGGCCAGGATCCGGCCCTTTGGCTGGCACATCGACCTGCACTTCGATGCCGGCGACCTGATCGAGCACGATGCGCTGCTGAAGTCGCTGCCGGTGCCTTTCATCATCGACCACATGGGTCGCGTGCCTGCGAAGAATGGGCTTGGTCAGGAGCCCTTCAAGTTGCTGCTCAATCTGGCGCGCACCAACGAGAATTGCTGGATAAAGATTTCCGGTTCCGAACGCATCTCCAGCGGGCCGCCATTCACGGATGCAGTGCCATTCGCGCAGGAGCTGATCGAGGCTGCACCGGATCGCATACTCTGGGGCACGGACTGGCCGCATCCGAACATTGCGAAGCACATGCCCAATGATGGCGACCTGGTCGACCTGATCCCGCTGATGATGCCGGACGCGGCGCTGCAGAAGCGCATCCTGGTCGACAATCCACATCGCCTTTACGATTTCACTGGTTGAGGTTGGACACATGAAAGTAGGACTGGCAGGACAGGGCGCCTTTGGCATCAAGCATCTCGAGGCCATCGCGAAAATCCCTGGCATCGAGGTGATCACGCTCACCGGTGGCAACCCGGATGCAACCAGGGAGGTGGCGCAGAAATTCGCCATTCCACACTGGACGGGCGACCTCGCTGAAAGCCTGAAACAGCCGGGCCTTGACGCCATGCTTCTCGCTACGCCCACGCAGATGCATGCCACGCAGGCCATCCAGTGCATGCGCGCCGGCAAGCACGTGATGATCGAGATCCCCATGGCCGACAACCTGGCCGACTCCGAGAAGATCGTTCAGGTGCAGAAGGAAACTGGCTTGGTGGCCATGGCCGGGCACACGCGCCGCTTCAACCCCAGCCACCAGTGGGTGCACAAGAAGATCAAGGCTGGCGAGCTCAGGGTGCTGCAGATGGATGTGCAGACCTATTTCTTCCGTCGCACCAACATGAACGCGCTGGGCAAGCCGCGCAGCTGGACCGATCACCTGCTGTGGCACCACGCCTGCCACACCGTGGACCTGTTCGCCTACCAGACCGGCGAGGCCGCCAGCGTGGCGCGTGGCGTGCAGGGGCCCATGCACCCGGACCTCAAGATCGCCATGGACATGAGCATCCAGATGAAGACGCCGAAGGGTGCGGTGTGCACGCTGTCGCTGTCGTTCAACAACGAAGGGCCGCTGGGGACGTTCTTCCGCTACATCTGCGACAACGGCACCTATATCTGCCGCTACGACGATCTGTTCGACGGCAAGAATGCGCAGATCGATGTATCGAAGGTCGATGTGTCGATGAATGGCATCGAGCTGCAGGACCGCGAGTTCTTCGCCGCCATCCGGGAAGGGCGCGAGGCCAACGGCAGTGTGCAACAGGTGATTTCCGCCATGCGCACACTGGATCGCATCGAGAAATCGCTATAACGCCGGCGGGTTCCCGATAAACGCCAGCAGCGTCGCGCGATCGGCGCTGCTGGCCACCCAACTGTTGCGGAACAGGCCCTGGGGTCCGAACAGGGCATCCACTACCTGACTGGCGTCACCGCTGCTCCACAGTCCCGCAAGTTCGGCTGCGCGTGGATCATCCACCTGCCAGCGATCGCCGCGCACGAAGCGTATCCAGGCAGCCAGCGCCGTCAGGATCGAGGCACAGGCCCGACCTGTGCGCTGATGGAAGGCCAGCGTTTCCAGCCAGCGCTGCGGGATCTTCTGCGAACCATCCATGCTGATCTGCAGCAGGCGGTGTCGCAGCGCCGGATTGGCGAAGCGCTGCAGCAGTGCGTCTGCATGGCGACCCAGGTCCTGGCCCGGCGCGGCCGTGAGACTGGTGGCTGCCTCCTCGCGCATCAGTCGCTCCACCAGGGAGCGCAGCGGCAAGTCGGCAACTGCCTCATGCACGAACTCATGCCCGCGGGCAAGACCGATATAGGCCAGCGCCGAATGCGCGCCGTTGAGCATGCGCAGCTTGGCGGTTTCATATGCCTGCACGTGCCGGGTGAACTGCGCGCCACCGGCCTCCCACTGCGGCCGCGGACCGGCAAAGCGGTCTTCGATCACCCACTGGGTGAATTCTTCCGTGAATACCGCGGCCTCGTCACGCAGGCCCAGTGATGTCGCGTGCTGGTCCAGATCTGCGGCGCTGCTGGCCGGCACGATGCGATCCAACATGGTTGCCGGGCAGGTACAGTGGTCGTGGAACCAGCGGGTCAGCGCAGGTGCGGTGGCTTCCAGATACTGCGTGAGCAGCGCGGCAAGCTGCCGGCCGTTGCCCGCCAGGTTGTCGCAGCTGAGCAGGGTTACACCGGGCAGCCCTGCCTGCTGGCGCAGCGCCAGGCCATCGCGCAGGTAGCGGTACAGGCTGTGCACGCCGGCCAGGGCCAGGTCAAGGCTGCCGCCAGCATCACGGCAGTAGCCTTTCTCGGAAACCGTAAAGCTGATGATGTGGGTTTGCGGTGAGGCAACAGCAGCCACCACGGCTGGCGTTGCCTGCGACGCCACCAGCACACTGCGCAAGGAGCCGATCAGTCGCTGTCGCGCGCCGGTGCTGGAACGGATTGACACCGTGTAGAGACCATCCTGCGGGTTGAGTTGCGCGGCAACGGCCGGGCTGCGCAACGAAACGCCGGTGATGCCCCAGATGTCGCCGGTGGCCGCGATGGCATCATCGGTATAGACGGCTTGATGCGCGCGGTGGAACGCGCCCATGCCGAAATGCAGGATGCCGTGTCCGGGTGTATCTCTGGCGTAGCCGGGACGTTCGATCGAGTCGGCCAGATGGATGGCGCTCTGGCTCGACAGTCTCATGCGGACCGCGTCACAGGCGATAGGCTCGCTTGGCAAGGTTGTAAGCAAGGTCGACAGCAAGTTCGGCAGCTTCCCGGTCTTCCAGCCGATGTTCGGCTACCAGTTGCGCCAGAAAACCGCAATCGATGCGGCGCGCCACATCATGCCGTGCCGGAATGGAGAGGAAGGCGCGTGTGTCGTCGTTGAACCCGACCGTATTGTAGAAGCCGGCTGTCTCCGTAGTCTGCAGACGGAAGCGCCGCATGCCTTCCGGACTGTCGTGGAACCACCATGCAGGACCCAGCTTCAACGCCGGGTAGTGCCCGGCCAGCGGCGCCAGTTCGCGTGCGTAACTGGATTCATCCAGTGTAAAGACAATTATCGAAAGCCCGGGCTGGTTGCCAAAGCGGGCCAGCAATGGCCGCAGCCCGCTTACGTAGTCGGTGCGCGTTGGAATATCCGCGCCCTTGTCGCGCCCGAAGCGCGCGAACAGCTGCGGATTGTGGTTGCGGAAGCTGCCCGGGTGAATCTGCATTACCAGGCCATCTTCCAGGCTCATGCCCGCCATCACAGTCAGGATGTGGGCGCGGAACAGCTCGGCGTCGGCTGCCGAAACAACTGGCCGGGTAACGCGCGCGAACAACGCCTCGGCCTCGCGTTCACCGAGGTCTGCGGTCTGGGCAGTGGGGTGGCCGTGATCGGTGGACGTGGCGCCCATGGACTTGAAGAAGGCGCGCCGTTTGCGATGCGCGTTCAGATAACCGCGATAGCTCAGCGTGTCTTCGCCGGTGAGTGCTGCGAGCAGTTCGAGATTGTCGAGGAAGCCTTCGAACTCCGGGTCCACCACCGGATCGGGACGGTAGGCGGTAATGACACGACCCTTCCAGCCACTGGCCTGCAGCGCCTTGTGATGCGGCAGTTCATCGATTGGCGATTCCGTCGTGGCCAGCACTTCGATGTTGTAGCGCTCAAACAGCGCACGCGGCCGGAATGCAGCGCCTTGCAGCGCCGTGGTGATGTGATCGTAATAGTGGTCCGCCGTAGCAGCTTCCAGCCGGCGATCGATGCCGAAGCTCTCCGCAAACACCCAGTCCAGCCACAGCCGTGAAGGCGTGCCGCGAAACAGGTGATAGCTGGACGCGAAGATCCGCCAGGCTGCGCGTGGATCCACTGGAGCCGCAGCTGGCGTCGAGCCCGGCAGGGGCAGCACGCCCAGCGATTCCATCGGCACGCCCTGGCTGTAGAGCATGCGCAGCACATAGTGATCCGGCGTCAGCAGCAGTTCGGTGGCGTTGGCAAATGGCTCATTGCCCGCAAACCACGCTGGATCGGTGTGTCCGTGCGGACTGATGATCGGCAGCGACCTGACGCCCTGGTAGAGGGTACGGGCAATTGCCCGCACCGCCGGGTCGGCCGGGAACAGGCGGTCGTCGTGCAGTTCGAGTTTGCGCAAGGATGTCTACCAGCTGAACAGCGTGCCGTCTTCGAGCCGGTTCACCGGCAGGTAGGCGCGCTGATAGGGATAATTGCCGGCCAGCACTTCGTCCAGGTCCACACCGAGACCCGGCGCATCGCCGGGATGCATCATGCCGTCGTTGAAGGTGTAGCCATGCGGGAAGATCGCATCGGTTTCCGCCGTATGGCGCATGTATTCCTGCACGCCGAAGTTGGGCACCGAGATATCGAAATGCAGGGCAGCTGCCAAGCACACCGGCGACAGATCCGTGGCACCGTGGCACCCCGTGCGCACGTTATGCATGTCCGCGAACGCCGCGATGCGCCGCAGATGCGTGATGCCGCCGGCGTGCACTACCGTTGCGCGGATGTAGTCGATCAGCTGCTGCTCGATGAGCTGCTTGCAATCCCAGATCGAATTGAAGATCTCGCCTACGGCCAGCGGCGTGGTGGTGTGCTGGCGGATGATGCGGAAACTGTCCTGGTTCTCCGCCGTCACGGCATCTTCCATCCAGAACGGACGGTAGGGCTCCAGATCCTTGCCCAGACGACCTGCCTCGATGGGTGTGAGGCGATGGTGCACGTCGTGCAGCAGGTGCACATCCCACCCCAGCGCTTCACGCGCGGCAGCGAACAGCGGCGGCACCGAACGCAGGTATTTTTCGGTGGACCAGAGATTCTCGGTGGGCAGGTCTGCATCCGCCGGTTCGTAAAAGTAGCGATCCTTCGACACACCATAGGTCGAGGCAAGGCCCGGCACACCGGATTGCAGACGGATGGCGCGATAGCCCAGCCGCTTGTAGTGCAGAGCATTCTCGATGGTGGCTTCCAGCGTGGCGCCATTGGCATGGCCATAGACCATCGCGCCTTCACGGCTGGCGCCGCCTAGTAGCTGGTACAGGGGGAGGTTGGCAAGCTTGCCCTTGATGTCCCATAGCGCGGTGTCGACCGCGGCGATGGCGGACATGGTCACCGGCCCGCGGCGCCAGTAGCAGCCCTTGTAGAGGTACTGCCAGATGTCCTCGATGCGATGCGCATCGCGACCGATCAGGCAGGGAATCACGTGATCGGTGAGATAGCTCGCCACCGCCAGCTCGCGACCATTGAGTGTGGCATCGCCGAGTCCGTATACGCCGGCCTCGGTCTCGATCTTCAGCGTGACGAAATTGCGACCGGGACAGGTAACGATGACGCGGGCGGCGGTGATCCTGGGCACGATCGGTCGGACTCCCGTAGCAGGTTCAGGCGACGAAGTGGTCGTTCATGGCGTGACGGTCAGCAGCACGGTCTTCAGGTCCACCGAGTTGGGCCCGGTCATGATATCGAACTCGCCCGGTTCCACCACGCGCTTCATGTCGGCGTTCCACAGCGACAATGCAGAAGCGTTCAATGTCAGCGTCACGGTGCGGCTCTCGCCGGGCTGCAGCGTCACGCGCCGGAATGCCTTCAGTTCCTTGACCGGCCGGGTCACGGAGCTGATGCGGTCGTGGATGTAGAGCTGCACGGTTTCATCGCCGGCCCGCTTGCCGGTGTTGCGCAGGTCCACGGCCACCTGCACGCTGCCCTGCCTGCCGATGCGGGCAGCAGAAAGACGCGGCGCCGACATCTCGAAAGTCGTGTAGCTCAAGCCAGACCCGAACGGATACAGCGGCGCAGTGGAATCGAACAGGTAGCCGCGGCGCGCCGTTGGCTTCGCGTTATAGAACACCGGCAACTGGCCGACACTGCGCGGGATCGTCAGGGGCAGCTTGCCGCCGGGGCTCGCATCGCCGAACAGCACGTCTGCAACCGCATTGCCGGTCTGCTCGCCCAGGTACCAGCCTTCGATGAGAGCATTGGTTTCGCGCGCGATCTTTACCGTGGAAGCGGGGCGCCCGTTGATCAGGATCACGACCATGGGCTTGCCCAGTGCATGCAGGGCGTCGAACAGCTCCTGCTGCTCGCCAATCAGGTCGAGCGAGGAGCGGTCACCCAGATGCGATTCAGCCCAGCCCTCGCGACTGGTCTGCTCGGTGTCACCCAGTGTCAGCACGATGCGATCGGCCTTCTGTGCAACCGTCACGGCTGCGGCAATCAGGCGACGGTTGGCCGCCGGATCTGCCAAGCGCACGTCGTCCGCCCACCCATCATAATAATTGGTGATCTTCACGCCCTGCGCGAACTAAACCGTGGCGCGCTTGCCAGCGCGCGCGCGGATGCCGTC
>JAATEY010000137.1 GCA_015655465.1 Gammaproteobacteria bacterium
ATCAACGAACCGGTTGCCACGCTCTGGGACGAAGCCCGCCGCAGCGGCCATGCCCGCTTCCTGCTGTGCCGCGGCGAGCTGGAACAGCTGATCGGCGTGATCTCGCTGGCCAATCTCGGCGAAGCGCTGCGGCGTGGCGGCATCGATGCAGATGTGGATGCGCAGCCGCCGCTGCATGTGCCCGAGAGCATCTCCATCTTCAAGCTGCTGGAAACCTTCCGCCGTTCCAGCGTGCACCTGGGTGTGGTGACCAATGAATACGGCGGCATCGAAGGCGTGGTGACGCCGGCCGATATTCTCAAGGCGATCGCAGGCGACCTGCCGGAGATGGGCAGCCGCGATGCGGCCGGTGCGCAGCAACGTGACGACGGCAGCTGGCTGATCGACGGCCATCTGCCCATCCATGAAGCGGAACGCGTGCTCGGTCGCAAGGACCTGGCGCGCGGCGAGAACTACAACACCATGGCCGGGTTCGTGCTGTGGCATCTGGGGCGCATGCCGGTGCCGGGCGAGAAGCTGGCATGGCGCGACCTTTCCATCGAAGTGGTCGACATGGACGGTCTGGTGGTCGACAAGTTGCTGGTGCAGCCGCGCACCGCCCAGGGCCTGCGTGCAGGAAAGGTGTAATGAATCATGCGAAATAGCCTGTTGATGATCCTGACTCTCGGCCTGCTCGGCGCCTGCACACGGGTGACCGTATTCGGGCACACGGTGAAAGAAGGCCCCGCGCGCGCAGCGCGGACCACTGCCCCAGCGTCTCCGGATGCGCCCGCCGCGTCCCGGAGTTCACCGGCAGCGCAGCCAGGGCAGCCGCAAATCACACGCGTCGCGCTGGAGTTCACGCCGGCAGCACAGAAGCAGGTCGACGATGATGAGCGGTTCAACTCCGAAGCACTGCGCGAGGCAATCATTGCCGAACTGCGTTCACGCCAGCTGCTCGATCTGGAGAAGCAAGGGGCCGGCAGGGTGGCGGTGATCCAGATGGATGAATTCTCGGTGCGCGCGACCAGCAATGTGGTGCTGTTTGGCTATCTGCCCAGCGCCGGGGTGCTGGCCGGAGCGGTGCATATCCGTGAAGCGGGCGGCGGCGAAGCTCGGCAACTGCACGTCCGGGCGGAGATCGCGCTGAACATCTCCCAGCGCGGCACGGACAGGAATCCGCTGCAGAATCTTTACAGCGGGTTCGCCAGGCGGTTCGCGGACGAGCTCACTGCTACGCCACCGCCTCAGCCGCAGGGCCAGTCGCGTGCGGATGGAATGACACGGCCTTGACCAGCACCCACACGGCGGTACCCGGTGCGAGCGACAGCTCCCGGGTGGCAGCCGGTGTGATGCGTGCCAGCAGCGTCACGCTGCCTGTTTCCACTTCAACCAGGTCGCCGCTGCCATCCGCCGTGATGTTGCGTACGCGCCCGCGCAGCTGATTGCGCACCGAAAGTCCGCGCGGCTCTTCGACTGCCAGGATCACGTCGCGCGCCAGCAACTGCACGCGCACCGGTTGATGCATGGCGAGCGAGCGGGACGAGACGCGCAGCATGTCGTCGCCGATGGCGACCGTGGCCAGTTCACTGGCAGCGTCGATGCCGACGACGCGACCTTCGACCACCGCGCCCGCTGCATCCGGCCCGACAATGCCGCGCAATGCCGGCGTGAGGCTGACGGCACTTACATCGCCTGCTGCCACCACGCGCCCCTCATCCATCACCACGAGGTGCGTGGCCACATGCAGCACTTCATCGAACTGGTGGCTGACGAACACCATGGGGATGGCATAGTGATCGCGCAGGCGCGCAAGGTATGGCAGCACTTCGGCGCGACGCGAGGCATCCAGCGATGCCAGCGGCTCATCCAGCAGCAGCAGTCGCGGCTGTGCAAGCAATGCCCGACCCAGCGCCACGCGCTGTCGCTCACCACCGGACAGCGAGCCCGGGCGCCGTTCCAGCAGGGATTCGAGCCCCAGCAGTGCGACCAGTTCTTCGAAAGCACCGGATGCGCGCGCAGTGCCGCGCGCCGCGCCGTAGAGAAGATTGCCGCGCACGGTGTAATGCGGGAACAGCCGTGCATCCTGGAATACGTAGCCGATGCGGCGGCGTTCAGCCGGCACGCAGATGCCGCGCGCGGAATCGAACCAGGTTTCGTCGCCCAGCGACAGTCGTCCCTCGCCCTGGCGGATCAGGCCCGCCAGCAGGTTCACCACCGTGGTCTTGCCGCAGCCGGAACGGCCGAACAGCGCGGTCACGCCCGGAACAGGGGCGGTGAAGTTCGCGTCCAGCCGGAATGCGCCGCGTTGCAGCCTGATGTCCACTTGCAGCATCAGCGGCCCAGCCAGCGGCGCAATGCCCGCGCCAGCAGTTCGGAAGCCAGCAGTCCGCATAGCCCGAGCGCAAAGGACAGCGTTGCAAGTCGTGCGGCGGTGGCGTTGCCGTCGGGTGACTGCAGCGCCGTGTACAGCGCCAGCGGCAGGGTGCGTGTCTCGCCAGGAATGTTGGATACGAAGGTGATGACTGCGCCGAACTCGCCCAGTCCCGCCGCGAAAGCGGTGATGGTGCCCGCGAGCACCCCCGGCATCATCAGCGGCAGCGTGATCGTGGCGAAACGTCGCCACGGACCTGCACCCAGCGTGCGCGCGGCGTCTTCGAGTCCGCGGTCCACGTTCTCCAGCGCAATGCGCATGGCGCGCACCATCAACGGAAATGACATCACGGCGGTGGCCACCGCGGCACCCATCGTGGAGAAGGTGAGCTGGATGTCGAACTGCCGGTCGAGCCAGCCACCCAGCGGACCGCGCGTGCCCAGCAGCAGCAGCAGCAGGTAGCCGACCACCACTGGCGGCAGTACCAGTGGCAGATGCACGAAGGCATCGAGCAGTGTGCGACCCGGAAAACGCCGACGCGTCAGCAGCCAGGCCATGATGACTGCCGGCAGCAGGCTTATGCTCACGCTGCGCAGGGCCACTGCCAGACTCAGGCGCAGCGCCGAAAGCTCGGTTTCCCCCAGGTTCCACATGCCGGCAAGGATAATCTTTGCTCCACGTCATTGCTGCGCGCACATGCGCGTCGCGATAATCGGCGCACATGAACGCAACAGCCCCGGCCGGCGCCCCCGGCAAACGTCCTCTCGTCACCATCCAGTCCCACATCCTGCAGCAGCAGGCGCAGCACCCGGAAGCAACCGGCGCGCTGTCCTGGGTGCTGTCGGCGATCTCCATCTCCGCCAAGATGATTGCGGCGCAGGTGCGCCGCGCGCGGCTGGAAGACGTGCTGGGCAGTGCCGGCGCCGAAAACGTGCAGGGCGAAACCCAGCAGAAGCTGGATGTGATCGCCAACGACATCCTGATGCGCAATCTCGGTGGCCGCCAGGGCGTGGCGATCGTTGCCTCGGAGGAAAACGAGCAGGCGGTGATCCTGCGCGACGAAAACGATGGCGAGACCCGCTACTGCGTGATGTTCGATCCGCTGGATGGCTCGTCGAATCTGGATATCGCAGGCGGCGTCGGTACCATCTTCAGCATCCTGCGCAAGGATCGCCGCTCATCGAACATGGACGATTCGCTGCTGCAGCCCGGCACAAGGCAGGTGGCAGCGGGCTACGTGATCTACGGTTCGTCCACCGTGATGGTGGTGACGGTGGGCAATGGCGTCGACATGTTCGTGCTCGATCCTTCCATCGGCGCGTTCATCCGCGTGGCCGAGAACATGCAGATCCCCAGGCGCAACAAGTGCTATTCGATGAACGAGGGCAACCGGCTGTCGCTGCCGGAGGGCTACCAGCGGTACCTGCACTGGGCGCAGGAAAATGGCTATTCCAGTCGCTACGTCGGCGCAATGGTGGCGGATGTGCATCGCATCCTGATCCAGGGCGGTGTGTTCATGTATCCGCCGACGAAGAAGGCACCGAAGGGCAAGCTGCGGCTGATGTACGAAGCCAATCCGATGGCGATGCTGGTGGAACAGGCCGGCGGCAAGGCACTGGTGGCGCCGGGACAGCGCATCATGGATGTGACGCCCACCGAGATCCACCAGCGCACCACGGTGATCCTGGGCAG
>JAATEY010000304.1 GCA_015655465.1 Gammaproteobacteria bacterium
ACTTCATTCAAGTGCGACGGCATGCATGCCGGCTATCCGGCACTCAGTGCGTGCTACTGCTCGGCAATCGGCTGCCTTCGGGGGGAAATGGATGGGCAACCCATATGGACATCCATGGCGTAACAGAGCTTGAATATGTGCCATTCGGGTAAAGGCGCTATTTACCCTTCAGCGCACCCCGGCAGATCCGATCCAGCAACTCCGGAAACCCGATCCCCGCCGCCCTCGCCGCCTGCGGCAGCAGACTCGTCGCCGTCATGCCGGGCAGGGAGTTGGCTTCCAGACACCAGTACCGCCCCTGGTCGTCGCGGCGGAAATCGATGCGGCTGTAAGCGCCGAGCTTCAGCACGGCGTGGGCACGCAGCGCCAGCTGCTGCAGATGGATCGACTCCGCGGGATCGATATCCGCAGGAAAGAACTCGCGCGCTGCGCCGGCCTGGTACTTGGACTGGTAGTCGAACACCTCACCGGGGGCGATGATTTCACCCACAGGCAGGGCCTCGCCTTCGAGAATGCCCACTGTGAATTCCCGCCCGGCGATGAACGCCTCCAGCATGACTTCCGAATCATAGGTGCGAGCCCGGTCGATGGCCGGCTGCAGCAGCGACGGTTCACGGACGACAGTCAGCCCGACGGTGGATCCCTGCTTGTTCGGTTTGACGACCACGGGCCAGCCCAGTGCACGCTGCACCGCATCCGCCGTCGAGGGAGCCATCAACCAGTCCGGCGTCGGGACATCCACCGAGCGGAACAGTCGCTTGCTGAGGTCCTTGTCCATCGCAGCGGCGCTGGCGATGTGGTTGCTGCCGGTATAGGCCAGGCCCGCCAGATCGAGCATGGCCTGGATGCGACCGTCCTCGCCGGCGCCGCCGTGCAGGGCCAGGAAGACCAGTTCCACGTCGCGCATGTTGAATGCCGAGGGTGACAGCGCGATGGCGCGGCCGCGGACATTTGCGATCTGTGCGTCCGATGGAGGTTCGGGGGCAACGCCGGTGGCGAGGAGACGGCGTTCGGCTGCTGAGTCCAGCAGACCTGTTGCGGTGTCGACTGCTGATACGTCGTGACCGAGGCGTCGCAGGGCTGGAATGATCTGTGCGGCGCTTGCGATGGAGACGTCGCGCTCTTCGCTGGTTCCGCCAAACAGTACGGCAATCTTCACGATGAAAACCCACTCCACGTTGGCACACGATTCCAGGAGGCAGCAAGGATTATGCCGCGATGGAATGGACTATGACTGTCTCCGATGGCCGGTACTACTGTTCACCGTCACGCACCCTGTCCTTCGCTGAACTTCCCCGCCGACGCGATTCATGGAGCGCCTGCTTCACATCAACGTCCCTGTCCACAGTCCGCATGCTCTTCTTGCGGATGCGCGCGAGCACCATCTCACGCAGACGCGTCGTCACCTTGTGAGGAAGAAACCCGCGCGATATGGCGTCCGTGCGGTCGCCTGAAATATCAGGCCCCGGCCATTCGAAATGGTTCAGCTCGCTGGTGATGACCCATGAGGGCTGAGCGTCCAGCCGCAAGAGCTGCTTCCACTGCGCGAGCAGTTCAATGCCATTTTCGCTCTCGAAGGGTTTGGTATGCGTGATCGGCAGAACGTAGACCTTCGACTTGCCGCCCTCGTTCTCGACGGCGAAGACAACCGCGCAGGGACGATCCTTGCGACCTTCTTCCAGGCCCTTGCGGTGCTCACTCCACCATAAATAGCGGTAGTCTATGACCTGTCCAGGCTTCGGCGGATCGAGCGCCATCTACCACTTGTCGGGGACGAGACGGTCGAGCTTCCTGGTTTTTTCAGGGATGGGCGAGGCTTTCTCAAGCCTGCGGAATTCGGCTTCGCTCAAGGCCTCTACCGGCATGGCGACGCGGGTATCGAGCCTGCGCAAACGTTCGTATTCCTCGGCATCGAGAACAACCAATTCCGGGCGGCCATGGTTGGTGATGGTGACGGCCTGACGCTTGGCCAGCGTGGAGTAACGCCCATACTCCTTCTGAAATTCACTGGATGTGACTCGGGTGGACGGCATGGCGGGCTTCCTTTCAGATCAATAAATCCATAATATCCTTATTTTCAGGATTTTATCAATCCCACCACATGCTTGCTTTCGAGCCACCCACATTCGCCGACGAGGACTTCGATCTGCTTGAGGCTTGGCTCATGCGGCGCAGCAAGGGCATCACCGATATCGTCGAACTGGAAGGCTTTCTGACGGCCGTGGTCGTGGGACCTGTGACGCTGGTGCCAAGCGTCTGGTTGCCGAAGGTTTTCGGCGGCAAGAATCCTGGATTCAGGACAGAAGAAGATTTCAACGAGTTCGCGCGGCTGGTGATGGGCTTCTACAACGTCATCGTCGCGTGGTTCGACCGCGATCCAGCGCATTTCGAACCCACGTTTTACGAGCGTCGCATCGGGGGCAAGCGCATCTTCATCGTGGATGAGTGGTGCTGGGGATTCATGAAGGGCGTGCGGCTGAACTCCACGGAGTGGAAGCCATTGAAACGGGATCAGCCGGAGCTGCTCAAACCCATGGAGCTGTTTGGCACCACGGCCGGGTTTCGTGAGCTGGACTCAGGCGGCGCCGGTGTCATGCACGCGAAATGGTCACGGAAGATCACGCCTGCGGTACGTGCAATCCACTCGTATTGGCTACCGAAGCGGCATGCTGACTATGAGGCAGCCCGCGCGGCGATGACTGTGCGACGTGATGGACCGAAGGTGGGACGCAATGATCCCTGCCCTTGCGGGTCAGGCCGGAAGTACAAGCGATGCTGTGGGCAGGTGGACGGGACTGTGCACTAGCGCGCGGCGTATCCGCTACCCACTCTTCAGCCCATCCCGGCAGATCCGATCCAGCAACTCAGGAACCCGATCCCCGCCGCCCTCGCCGCCTGCAGCAAGAGGCGCGTCGCCGTCATGCCGGGCAGGGAGTTGGCTTCCAATGCCGGACAGACTCTAAAACCCCGTGCTACTGAAGAAGGGGTGACGTCGAGCTTACGACGGCGTTCGGCTGCTGAAGCCGATGACGGCGATTGGTCCGGCGTGGGAGCGGTCCTCGGCGAAGGTGGGAATCGAGAACTTTCGGTTCCATGATCTTCGCCATGCCTGGGCAAGCTAGCACGTTATGAGTGGCACAAGTCTTCAGCAGCTGATGGAGCTTGGCGGTTGAAAGCCGTATGAGATGGTGCTGAGGTACGCACACCTGGCACCGAAACATCTGGCGGACGCTGCCAAGAGGATCGAACGAACGTGGGAGGTATTGGGCCAAATCCCTGCAATTTCCCTACGTTGAAATGGAATGAAGGCTTAACTGGTTGGACAAGCCTTATCTTGATTGGCGCGCCTGGAGAGATTCGAACTCCCGACCTTCTTGTTCGTAGCCAGACGCTCTATCCAACTGAGCTACAGGCGCATGGGGAGGCGCATTCTAGGGGCCTGCCGGGGCAAGGGCAAGGCAGAAACAGCGCTTTTCGGGGCGGCGAGCGGCCCCGTG
>JAATEY010000337.1 GCA_015655465.1 Gammaproteobacteria bacterium
ACGAGGAAGCAGAACAAGGACCTTACGAAGCCGCGCACCACCCCGAAAAATACCTGGCGATCGCCATCGAGGACACGGGCTACGAGCGGTTCGGGATCCACGCCGGCTTCCAGATCTGGTGTGCTTCTTATACCGGGAGCCCAGAGAAAGGTTACAGCACCGTACTGGGGAACCTCACAGGGACGGAAAAGATCACACTCAGTGCTACTCCGCGCGGCATCATGAAGCCGGAGATCTGGAGCTTGAAGCCCCGCGTTCCGGTGCCGAGTTTGCACCCCATGCAATTACGCGGCTTGTGCATGCTCTCGCTCCGGCTTTATTTGGCGGACCAAATCAAGGTGATCTGCCCATGCCTGCATCATCTTCGCCCGAGGCTCCAGATATGGCGCGTGGTTGTAGGCCGCGCTGACAGCATTGCGCTCCTGATACGCCAGTTGCAACTCAATGTGCTCGTGAGGCCATCCTTGCTCATGCAGGATGGTCGACGCCACTCCACGGAAACCATGCCCAGTCATGCGACTGCGATACCCCATTCGGGCTTGGGCTTCTCCACCTTGTCCTCCAAGGCGCGCACAGCAGGCTGAGCGGCAACGCTTTCCCCTGGTCTTCTACTACCGACGATGAAAGTCCCCAGACAATCCCGAAGATGGCCTTTGGTAGTGGCCAAAGCGGATAGGGCCAAATGGGATCGTCCAAAGAAGAGAAGAATAGGCCATCCTATCCTTGCTCTTTGCTCGCTCCCTCTCGTCGCCCGGCAAATAGCAACTTGATCGCCGCCATTGCTTTCCGGAATCTCTCGGAACGTTCTCCCGCCTCCAACAGAGAGTTCACGAATCCCCTGTACCGACGCGCGCGCTCCAGCTCTTCCTGTGTCTCCTGCTCGGTAATTGTCGTCGGCATGCTGCAAACCCTGCCATCCCGGCCAATTCGGACGTATAGAGAATCCTGCTTGCGGCGATCTCGCTTTCCATTCGCAACGGCAAGGGCCGAAGGATCGTATTCCGGATCTTCGGCCCATATCCAGGACCCACTCTCCCAGCGCCCGATCCGCTCGTACCGCAGAATCTCAATCGCACTGCCCACATCATTCGGCAGAGCGTCTCCGGCAGCGAAATCCTTTGCTATGAGAGCCCGCATCTCATCAATCTCGTCCCAGTGCATGATCATGTAGTCCATGACCATGCCAATGAGCTGCTTGCACACATGGTCATTAATGGCTCGCAGCACTGACAACGTGAATGGCATGGCGCCTTCACGAATCAGGTAAATAATGAAAGCCTTGGCGAACTCCTCCTGTGCAATCATCACGATAAAATATCGGGACGCAGGGGGATCGCGAAACTCGAGATCGTAGGTCTCCTCCAAGAACCTGTCCCCATTCTGCAGGCAGGCCTTGATGGTCGTCAGCAGCGTTTCTGAGTCGGGAGTTCGAAGGGGAGACATATAGGCGTATTGTCCCAAACCGAGGTCTGCACGCGTCAAAGTAGACAGCGACTACGCGGCTCGCTTTTCTAACGCCATCCCAACGGTCAGCCACATGTTTCGCAGAGCAGTGGCCCGAACAGTGCGCCATGCGCCTTGTGCCACTGTGCCGGGCTCGGCTTCGTCGCACCGAACATCAGGAAAGCCTTGGCCCGTAGCGCGGCCTTGGTTTCATCGTCCACGGATGGCTCCCAGCGGTCCGGCTCCGACGGATTGTCCTCGCGCTGTTCGGTGAACTGCCGCAGCACGTTCAGCGCTGCGGTGAATTCGGCCAAGGTTGGACGATTGCTGATTCCGCGATGCTCTAGGACCGTCTGGAAAAAAACGGACTCGAATGGGGTCAGGCTTAGCGACGGATCATCGGCAAAGGTGGCGGGGACAGCTGACATGACCGGGTCTCTGAAATTATGGGCCTATACTGTATATAAATACAGATTATATACTTGACAAACCAGAGGTGGTTTGAGACTATGGCTATCAAGGAGATACGCCATGACCGCACTTACCGCCCCCCAGTTCACCGACGAAGCCGCCGCCCGCGCTCACCTTGAGGCGATCCGCTGGCCTGCTGGGCCGGTCTGCCCTCACTGCGGATCGGTCAGCTTCTACCGTCTGGAAGGGAAGGCGCATCGTCCGGGTCTCCTGAAGTGTAAGGACTGCGAGAAGCAGTACAGCGTCACCGTAGGGACGGTATTTGAGCGCAGCAAGATTCCCCTGACCAAGTGGATGATGGCCGTATATCTGCTGTGTTCGTCTAAGAAGGGCATTTCAAGCCATCAGATTCACCGGATCATCGGCGTGACCTACAAGACCGCTTGGTTTATGACGCATCGCATTCGTGAAGCCATGAGCGACACGTCAGGCGGAATGCTCGGTGGTGCTGGAAGCTCGGGAGTTGTGGAAGCTGACGAAACCTACTTCGGCACGACTCGCGGTCAGGGAAAGGGCTCGCACATCAGCAAGAAGCAAAAGGTAGTCGCGCTGCTGGAGCGCAATGGCCGCGTCCGTGCGTTCCATGTCCCGACTGTAAATGCCGATACGCTCAAACCTATTCTGGAAGCGAACATCGACAAAGCTGCAAACTTGATGACCGATGAATCGCAGGTCTACAAGAAGGTTTCCAAATCATTCGCCAGCCATGAGCGCGTGAACCACGGCAAGAAGGAATACGCTCGCGGAAACGTGACCACGAATACGGTTGAAGGTTACTTCGGTATTCTCAAGCGCGGTATTTCGGGCGTGTACCAGCATGTCAGCCCGGCGCATCTGGAGCGCTACGTCAACGAATTCAGCTTCCGCTATAACAATCGCACCGCTCTGGAAGTGACCGACGCAGAGCGCGCAAAGCGTGCGCTGGCAGGCGCGGAGGGAAAGCGCCTTACTTATCGGTGACTTTTGAGCCGACGGTATAAGGGTTGGGCGGTGTATCTAACATTCTTTTCAGAACTTCATCCGGATTTAACCCAACCGTCTCCGGAATTGGAGCGGCGGATTCAGGACGCGGGGTAGCGGGTTTGCTTGCCGCCAAATGTGCGTCGGATCGCTTTCTATTTATCATGAGATCTCCTGAATTCAACAGCCGCATTACTTCCCAAATTGGGATTACGGTAGTCATTCCACTTGCGCCAACAATTCGCTTCCCCGCTAGAGAAGCCATTTCTTCTTCCGTTTCGCAGCTATCCTCAATATCCCAGTTCTCAGAAAACTGTCCGAAATGTATGCCCAAGCACAATATAAAACCGGGCTGATTAAGATTGATACCAGATACCGTCAGATCCTGCCCAATTGTTCTGTAGACGAACACCGGAGATCCAGAATAACCAGACCTTGAATGCAGGTCGATGCAATACGCATCACCAACATAGCCAGTTGGCTGCCGCATCTTTGTAGGCATCACACTGATGTTTCCGAATCTAAGAGCGGGCATATTTATCTCGCCCCCGTCATGGTCCACGAATCTGCCAACCATGAGAACGTCTTCGCCTGCATCAATGGATAACTCCTTGATCAACTCAGGAGTTGCGAACCTGTCTGGAAGGATGAATCTGAAATCATGGAACGGGTGCCGGGCGTGCAGCGGCAAAGCGCAGATATCTGGACCTCCAGGTATGAACTGCCAATCGCTAGGGTCGTGCTCGAAAATGTCAGTTTTTCCGTCTGATGTATTTATCCGTATGACGGAGTTGCCGCCCTTAACAGCTACATGCCAATTCGTGACGGCATAAAGAAAATAGGTGGTGGGTTGCGCTTCAGACTCAATTCCGATGATGCAGCCGGTTCCGCCAAACCCATGTCCCTTTTCTGCGGCCTTTCTGTTCGGATACAGGTAGAACGTGGTCTTGGTGATCGAATCAGGAATTCTTGGCATACCTACCGGCTCTCCGCGGAAAAAAGGAGTGCCGCGGGATGAATGGCGCAGCACTTGCTGTCGCGCATATTCCATCCCGAAAGGCGTTGCCGCATGTATTCCGGCAATTGAGGGGAGATTACCGGAGAAAGTCTGGTTTGTCATGTATACAATCTGTATATAAATACAGTCCACTGGAGTCAAGGCCGCAGCAAGCTGCCGCGAGTCCTCAATGCGCGCCCTATTCCTGTCGATCTCAGCAGGCAATTGATCTCTAAGGGATTATTATTAGATATAGATCAATCAATTTCCCTTGCTGAGCCACTCCCGGAAGATTAATATTTATCTTACTTTCATCCTTTAAAGAGCGTTTCGTCATGAATACGCACTTTCGCACCCTCGGGCCTCGGGAAGCGCAGCTCGTCCTGACACTCAGCGAGCAGGGGCGCCATACGATCACGGCCGCCGAAGCCATCGAGCTCCTTGGCTCGAAAGGCAGCGCACGCAACGTAATCCAAGGTCTCGTGCAGAAAGGCTGGCTGACTCGGCTCGTCGGCGGACGCTACCTGTTCCTGCCGCCTGAGCGCGGACCCGAGAACTTGGGCGAGAACAATGCCCTCGCGCTGGCCTCGGCCGTCGTCGAGACCTCCTATGTCGGCTGGTGGGCGGCAGCGGCCTTCCATGGTCTGACTACTCAGAAGCCCTCGACAATTGCCGTGGCCGTGCTGCGCCAGCGGCCAACTCGCGAGATCGAAGGCACGGCAATCCGCTTCGTGAAAGTGGCCCGGCGCAAGTTCTACGGCTATCAGGACTTCGAGATCTTTGGTCGCACCGTCCGACTGTCAACGGCCGCCAAGACCATCGTCGATTGCGTGGATCGCCCTGACCTCTGCGGCGGCCCATCCGAGCTGGCGCGTATCGTGTTCGGTGGTGCCTCGCAGGTGGACTCTGCTGCTCTGGTCGAGGACGCGCTGCGCATGCAGTCCACTGCCCTCGTCCAGCGCCTGGGCTTTCTCACCGACCTGGTCCGCTGGAAACTGGACGATGCGCTGCGCGCCCGGCTGCGCGCGGCAATCCCTCCGAGCGCGCGCTCCTACTTTGGTCGAGCGGAGCGGCGAGACGGAGACGTAGGCTACGTGCACGACTGGGGCATCTTCGTTCATGCCAGCCGCCGCGACCTGCTGGCCGACGTGCCGCAGATCATTTCCGTGGCGGCATAGATGCTCACGACCCAGCAACTGCGCCAGGTTGCCGCGCGCTCCGGCGCGCGCGACATCAGCAACGTCGAGATCGATGTCATCCTGACTCACCTCCTCCAGCTCTTTCACGAGCGGGGACTGACGGAACATCTCGCCTTCAAGGGCGGAACCATGCTGCGCAAGATGATATTTGGCCCACGCGGCAGGCTATCGACCGATCTGGATTTCACCCGCCGGACGAATCTGGCCCTCGATGATCTGATGCTGCTGCTGCTTGATGCACTCGGCCGGCCCTACCATGGACTCGACTTCCGATTTGATAGGAACAGGGACTGGTACCTGACAGAGGACAGTTGCTCCGCCAATCCCGTCTGCAGTCACGCCGACAATCCGCGAGGCGTCAAGATCAAGCTCCAGATCAGCATACGCGAGACGCCCGTCATGCCAGTCCTCGCTCAAGCACAAGTCCAGCAAGACTACTTCCAGCTGTTGCCATTCGCACCCACCGATATCCCCTGCCTTGCGCTCGAAGAAGTAATCGCCGAAAAGGTGCGTGCCGCAAGCCAGCGCTCCAAGATCCGCGATCTGCACGACCTGAGTGAGCTTGCGGGCCGTCCTTTCAATCGAAATCTCGTGCGCAGCCTCGCCGTCCTGAAGCTGTGGAACAGCGGCGGTCCGGGACTCGATTTCGACACGTTCCGCCAGAGTATCGAGGGCGGCGCCGACTACGATGTCGGCGACCTCCGCAACCTGCTGCGCAAGGATCAGACGCCGGAGCTGCCGACGATGATTCGGCGCGTGGTCGATGGCTTCCAGTTTCTCGGCATGTTGAGCGAGCCCGAACGCGCGCTGACCACAGACCGCGTGCTCCGATTGCGCGCCGAGGCGCAGGCGCTGCAGCAGGTCGTGACGAGGCGCGAATGAACACGCCGCCTACGACGATAGAGCAGTTCCTCGACTCGGTACGGCATCAGTTGCCTGCATACCGGCACTCATCGATTTCATTCGTGTCCTTGGTGTACGAAGGTTACGAGACCATCGTGCGCGCATCCCTTCGGCTTGACGCAGAACCCGCGGCCACTCTCAAAGCGGAGATTTCGATTTCCGATCTGCGCGCCGCTCACATCCCGCTTCCGGATGCTGCCAAAGGCCTGGGCGATCTTCTCAGCACACTGGTATCTGGCGAGGTCGTCCTCATCGGCAGCCATATGCTGAAAACAGCCGCTGTCGCGGGGCCTTCTTCGTAGTCGGGTAGTGGCCGACCGATGCTGGCGCGCAGTTCACAGAATGCGGGGTAGTGCTGTTCGACGAGTTGATACAGCAGCGTGGTCTCGGGCCGATGACGCGCGTAACCCGGCGGGTCGACAAAACCAGGAGCGCGCGGCCGTGGCGCGCTGGCAGCGGCGTGCATGGCGCGTGTCCCCGAAAGCGGCAGGGACTGCGCAGGCTACGCGGCGAAATTGCAGATCAGGCGTGCCCGCAGGAATTCGCCGTGACGATCAAGAAGAAGTTTTGATCCGATCGAGGTCGCTGGATCCCGGAGCCATGAATGTGGCTTCGGGATCCGTAGCGCCGCCATTCACTGGGGAGCAACACCTGGCGGCGGGGCCAGCCATGCGAAGATCACGCGGTTCGCGTAGCTTGTGGCATATTGCTTGACCACGAGCGACTCCAGAACCTCCCTGATCTTGAGGTCGGGATTCACTGTTTCGAGAAGGTGTGCAGTCGCACTCTCGTCAAACCCCAGATGGACGAAGCCGTTGCGCACGACGCTGCCATCGCGTGACATCACGAGCCAAGGTATGCCAGCAAGTGTCCTGCCTTTGTCGTTGAGCGCGCCGTTGAAGTAGTGCTCGATCACGGCGGCAGCGTCGGCATGCAGGAACCGGAGGATACGCGGCCGTCTCTCCGCGAGAGGTACACCGCCGATGGGTTCGCCATCGCGGCGTGGCCATGCATAGCGCACGATCATCATTCCCATTGGACTGTCTGGTCCTGCATTCCTGTTCATGAGTGCGTTGATCTGGGTCACGCCCATCGGCCCGAGTTGCTCCGGCTTCAGTCCAAGCGGCTCCCAGTGCCTGGCGAATTCTTCGGGTATCTTATCGCCGTCAGGGAGTGCATCACCAGTCTCACGGGTCGTGCCGACGTAGGAGTACTTGCTGGATTCGACGTAGTACTTGTCGATCCTGCCGTCGTTCGACATATACGCCGTGACAAGATTGACCCGGCTCACGGGGAACTTTTGCAGCAGGTCACGGTGCGCAGTCAGTGCAGCGGCCCACACGCGCTTCACGGCGCGCGACGTGTCCGGCTCTTTCCGCAGGATCACATAACGTATCCACACGGGATGCTTGAATGGTGCGTCGCCGGCGTCGCCCGGGTGGAACATGATGCCCGCGATGTTTCCGGCGTCCTGGGGCAGCACCTGCGCCGGGTCGGACATGAAGGCCGACCTGTCCTGCGGTGAGTAGATCAGCGAGTTGGTGTTGAAGAGAGTGCCGTCCTCGCGAACAGCGATGTCGAGGACAGGCCGACTATCGAAATCCGGCTGAGCTTCCGCGA
Organism: Gammaproteobacteria bacterium; assembly: GCA_015655465.1. Classification (GTDB taxonomy): domain Bacteria; phylum Pseudomonadota; class Gammaproteobacteria; order Steroidobacterales; family Steroidobacteraceae; genus ZC4RG30. Next base: position 7,594 of record JAATEY010000337.1, read on the forward strand.
GGCCGGACCACGCCTTCAGTGCAGCGCGTGTCACCAGATCTTCCTGCGCAGGAGTGGCACCGCCGAGTTGTGGGGGCAGCAGCTTTGGCAGTCCTTGCGCGTCGCCTGGTGCCGGGTTCACTTCTCCACGCGACGCCGACGTCCATTCCCGCCACAGCACCACGGCCGGGATGATGACGCCAAGTGCCAGAGCAAGGCTGGCTAGAACTGACGGACGGATACGCATCAGCCCTGCACCCGGTGCAGCATCCATTCGGCCAACGCGATGGGCGGGATGACTGCCGCGATGAGAACCATGCTCCATCCGCTTGCCAGGTTCACGCCGCGAGGACCGAAGAAAGTGGGGTCATGCCTGTCGCGATAGAACCAGGTGCCGATGCGCGGGACTGCGGCATAAAGCCGGTTGAGCCGGCGGCTGTTCCAGATCAGGACGCTGGTACTCGCCAGGAGCGGGACCAAAGCAACCCATTCCACCGAATCGGGCAGCTCGAAGGCACTTCCCAGCATGGATCCGTTGATGAGGATGAATCCGGCCCACTGGTTCATCACGCCGGCCAGCAACTGGGTACGCCGGAACTCATAGGCACGCGACATGCCATGCCACACCGCAAGGCCAAAGAGGGCCATCCATGTTCCTACGCCATTCCAGAAGATCAGGCTACCAACCAGGAAGCGATAGGAGGAGTTGTACGCAAGGGATCCCTGACTTTCGTCACGCCAGGGCAGTTCATTCCAATGCGTGGTGACCCACCATAGCTCCAGCGCGACCAGCAGGGGCGGCGCGACTGCCAGCCACACCGAGCGCGGCAGGCGTTCTTCTGCAAGATTCAATTCCGCTTTGGGTGCCGGTGCAGCAGGAAGCTTCGCAGTGGCGCGGTTGTGCACCCACATGTAGACCAGCATTGATGCGAGGAATGACAGCAGTGCCAGGTAATTCCAGGTGTGGAATGAAAGGTGATCTCCGTACAGGACATCGGCCAGCAGAAACAGAGACAACGCGGTGAACGATGCAATGTTTGCCTGGACCTTCGGCGACAGCTTCACGGCTTTGCTCCCTTTGCCATCTGCAGCAGCTCATCGGCAATGCTGTCCTCGGAAATTCCGGCAGCCCGCATCTGCGACACCAGCTCGCGCAGGCGCTGGCGATAGCCCAGTACCTCGCGGCGGGAAGGCTTTGGCTGCAGGCGATTCGCAACGCGGGCGCTGCGGCCGTGCTTGAGTTCCAGCCAGCCCTCATCCGCAAGCTGCCGATAGGCCTCTGCCACGGTGTTGAAGTGCAGGCCGAGATCGATTGCCGCGCGTCGTACGGAGGGCAGCTCATCGCCTGACTTGAGCCGGCCCTCCACCAGCTCCACGCGCAATGCATCGACAATCTGCCGCACGGCAGGCACGGAGGAATGCGGGTCGATGCGAATCTGCGTCATGTACTATACAGTGTACACATACACTGTACACAACGCAAACATGTAACCGCCATGCAGGCTCGGTCGGCCGGAAACTACAGATAAAGCTCTGGATTCAGCGCAATGCGGATAGGAAGTTCAACCTACCTTCCTGCCCCTGGTCAGAATCATTTCGAGGAACGGGCCTTATGTCGAGCCCGGGTCTGGCTCCGACGCACCGAAAATCCCCTGCCAGCTTCCGAGCCCCCTGGTGATCATTGACCAGAAGCGCACGAACGGGCTGAAACCCTTGCGGCCCTGACGGAAGGCGCAGCCCTGCCCTGCCCGCCGCATCAGTCCCGGCAGGCAAACATCATCAACACAGAAATCAGATCAGTCGCGGCTGCGCAGGCGGCGCGCGTGCCGCCAGTGATGCAAGCTCCGGCCGAGACTCGTCGCCAGCTGTCTTCTCCAAATGCGCCAGGATGCGCGCTATGACCGCCGGCTCTTCGATGCTGGCAATGATCCAGAGCTTGCGGCCGCAGCGCGCGCAGCCTTCGATCTCGACTCCGAGCGGTGCGTCAAATGCATCAGGTCTATGCTCTACTCGATGTGCCCATGGTCGTCTCCTCGCAGCTCACAGTGCGATGATTGGATCGCTGCCATTCCGGCAGGCCTGACGAGCCGCCTTTCCCAGACCCGCCAAAGTATCCTGCTCCTTCAGCAAGGTCTGGCGCGGGTCATGTTCCGGTGCAATCCCGGGCGGCACGATTACAGGCCGTGTCGAGGCAACATTGAAGCGCCCGGGAGGTTTCTCTTTCGGGCATCCGGATGCGAAACCTGCCTCGGCGATGCGCAGCAGTTCAGCTGCATGCCCACCTGGCCCACCAAGCACGTCCCCCGGCCATTGCAGAGCACCGCTGGCCAGCCCTTCCCCATGGGCATCCACCAAGACCCAGTCCAGAACCGTCGACCCACTGCTTACAATCCGCGGTTTTCTCCCCATATCGCGCGCGCGATCGCCTTGTACCACCCCTGACACCGGATCGATACCTGGGGGCATCCCGTACACGTCCGACTTGACGTAGCCCTCGACGCTCTCGCCCTGCAGCAGCAGCATCCAGGCGAGTTCGCGCAGGTTGTCGGTCGCCATGAAACCACTGGCCATGCGAGGGTTGGGTACCAGCGGGGCGTCCGGCCCGGCCCTGTCGCGCTCGCCCAACTGGACCAGCCTGTTGCAGTCCTGACGGACAAAGGCCGCACCCGAGGCCAGTGAGTACATCCTGATCTCGCTGCAGGCGCCATAGTGGCCGCGGACACCAAGTACGATCAACCAGCCGGAGGTTGGTGCCCGCAAGGAGCCGAGCGGCATCACGAACCCGACCTTGCGGTTTGCCCGGACACATAGATCCCAAAAGGCATAGCGCCCAGCCACAGGCTGCTCGAGTGCCTGGTCGCGACACTCCTTTTCGGTCGGAAAGCGAGGCTGGAGAAGGTCCGTCGGGATCATATTGCCGTTGTCCGGAGGCCGCGGCTTGAAACCCGGACCGACCTGCACTGCGAGATCCCTGAAGCGAGCTTCAGCACGCAGCCACCAGCCAGCGCTCTCACTGCCACAATTCGTGTCCGCCAACGGGCACAGCAATTCGTCCAC
>JAATEY010000084.1 GCA_015655465.1 Gammaproteobacteria bacterium
CACTTCGCCATCATGTTCGAGGCCGTGTTCATCCTGACGACGGTGGATGCGGGCACTCGCGTCGGTCGCTTCATGCTGCAGGATGCGCTGGGCCAGATCTGGAAGCCGATGGGCCGCACCTCCTGGTACCCTTCGGTGCTGGTGGCTTCGACATTGATCGTCGCCGGCTGGGGCTACTTCCTCTATGTGGGCGTGATCGATCCCAATGGCGGCATCAACATCCTGTGGCCGCTGTTCGGCATCGCCAACCAGATGCTGGCGGCCATCGCACTGACCGTGGCCTGCGGCATCCTGATCAAGTCCGGCAAGCTGCGCCATGTCTGGGTAACGGGAATACCGCTGGCATGGATTGCGGTGGTCACCACCACCGCCGCCTGGCAGAAGATCTTCAGCGCTGACGCCAAGCTCGGGTTCTTCGCGGGTGCGAATGCGCTGGCGGAACAGCTGGCTGCCGGCACGCTTGCACCGGCACGGGCTGCCGTGGCGCCCACACTGATCTTCAACCAGCAGCTGGATGGCTGGCTGACCATCGTGTTTGCCGCATTGATGTGGACCGTGATCCTGGCGATGCTGCGCGTGAGCATCCGCCACCTGCGCGGCCTGCCGGTGCCGCCGGATTCCGAGGCACCATTCATGGCCACGCGGCTGGATACGTCGGCACTGCCGAGCGCGCACTGACACGCATGCCAGCCACCGGACCCAACACCATGCGGCAGTTCCTTTCATCGGGACTGTCGCTGCTGCGTGGCGTAACCGGTGATGATGCCTACGAGAAATATGTGGCGCATATGCGCAGCGCCGAGCCACCGCAGCAGCCGATGAGCGAGAAGGAATTCTTTCGCGCGCAGATGGAACAGAAGTGGAGCTGCATCAGCGGCTGCTGCTGATCCTGGCGTTCGGCGCGCAGGTTGCTGCTGCAGCCAGCCCGCCGGGATTTGCACAGCTCACGCGTCTCGCCTCGAATGGTGCGCGGGTAAGCGCCGCCGTATGGGATCTGGACGCCGACCAGTCCATCGCCGAACTGGGTGCCAGCCAGCGTCTGACTCCTGCCTCACTGAGCAAGATCGTCATTGCCGCCGCCGCACTCGACACCTGGGCGCCGGACTTCAGCTTTGCGACTGAACTGCGCAGCGCGGTGGCAGCGCAGGACTGCGTGCTGACCGGCAATCTGGTGCTGCGCGGCAGCGGTGATGCGACCCTGGATGAGACCACGCTCTGGGCACTGGCCGCGCAGCTGCGCGCTGCCGGCATCCGCCGCGTTACCGGCAGCTTGCTGGTGGAGCGCGCGCCCTTTGGTGAACTGGCCTGCGACACCATCGATCGCTGCGCCGGTCTGCGGCGCAGTTCACGCGCCTACAACGCTGCGCCCAGCGCGATTGGCGTGAACTACGGCAGCTGGTGTATCACCGTGCGGGCGCCGGAAGGCGCGCGCGTTGCAAGTGTCAGCGGCTGCGCCACCGGCGAGCTGCCGATTCCGCTGACCGGATCCGTGCGGGTTGCGACCAGCGGCGCCGCATTGAGCATCGAGCGCAGCACCGATGATGCGGGTGACCGCATTGCCGTCAGCGGCAGCATTGCACCGGGTACCGAGCGGCAGCTGCATCGCGCCATGTCGGATCCTGCAGCCGGCGCAGGCATGATCCTTCGCTCCATACTGCGGCAGACCGGCGTCACCGTGGACGGCGGAGTGGAAACCACTGCGCAACCCGTGCCGCAGGCCAGCCGCCTGCTCGCCCGTGTGGATGGCCTGCCGCTGCAGGAGCAGATCGTGCGCATGATGCGCTATTCCAACAACTACATCGCCGATGTGCTGACCATGGGCGTGGCGCTGGCGCGCACCGGCATCGCGCCGCGCTCACTGGCAGAAGCCGCGCAGCCACTGACTGAACTGGTGCGCAGCAGCGGCGGCATGGCGGCAGGCACAGAGCCGGGCCCAATGCTCGAAAGCGGCAGTGGCCTTACCACCAGCAACATGCTGTCGGCTCTCGACCTGGTCAACGTGCTCAGGCGTGAATATCGCGACACACGGCACTTCCCGGCGTTTTATGGCTCATTCGTGGTTCCCGTCGATGCCTCGTTCACCTACCTGCGCAATGGCAATGCGGATTGGCAGCAACGCGTGGCACTCAAGACGGGCTCCCTCACCGAGCCGGTTTCTGTCAACGGCATTGCCGGCTACCTGCGCAAGAAGAATGGCGGCTGGATGGCATTCGCCATCATCGTGAACGGCGGCGACAGGTTGCGGCAGATTCCGGGCGAGCAGGCGCTGGGCGCCGCGCGCGGTGACCTGGAAGGCGTGTTGCGCAGCTACTGAAATTATCGGTGTTGGCTGATGTAATGCTGTTCAAGACGCGTGGTCCGAACACCGTGCTGATGACCGTGGAGTCCGCTTACGAGATTGACGAGAACAAGCGGGACACGCGCGACGGACGTATCAGCTTCAATGCACTACTGGGCCATGCTTTGCGCGGCACCAGGCCAAGTCTCCCACCGCGCGCGCGCTAGAAAAGCAAAAGCCCCACTTTTGACGGTGAGGCTTTTGTCAGTCCGGTTCCGCTTACCCTGCGCCGGGCAGGACCTCTTGCGAGGCGGGCGAGTGCCACGCCGGCTTCTGCACTCTCGGGGTGATGCCAGGCACAATTGGCGGCTCGGTCAACCAGCTTTGCCCTGAATGAGCTCACCCGCCGGAACGCGGCGTCAGCCTCAGCAGCGGCGACTGCTCACCCGCTTCGGCGAGCACATAGATGGCACCATCCGGTCCCTGTTGCACGTCGCGGACACGCCTTGGTGGGTCCTGCAGCAGCCATTCCTCGCCCACGACCCGGTCGCCATCCATCTGCAGTCGCACCAGCTTCAGGCCGGTGAGTCCACCGGCAAGGATGCTGCCCTGCCACTGCGGAAACAGCGTGCCGTGATAGACGATCATTCCTGACGGTGCGATGACCGGATCCCAGTAATACGCGGGCTGTTCCATGCCGTCTCTTTGCGTGATGCCCGCGCCGATCGGCGTGCCGGAGTAGTCGATGCCGTAGCTGATGATCGGCCAGCCGTAGTTTGCCCCGGCCTTGAGCAGGTTGAGTTCGTCCCCGCCACGCGGACCATGCTCGATGGCCCACAGCTTGCCGGTAGTGGCATCCAGGGCGAAGGCCTGCACATTGCGGTGCCCCAGCGTCCAGACCTCGGGACTTGCGTCGCTGCGCCCGACATAGGGATTGTCCGCAGGCACCGAGCCATCGGAATTCAGCCGCACGACCTTGCCGAAATGACTGCGCAGATCCTGGGACTGCCCGACGGCCACTGCCTCACCGCGCTCGCCCAGGGCGAAATACAGTTTGCCGTCGTTGCCGAAGACGATACGCGATCCGAGTTGCCGCTCGGAATCCATGACGGGCAGCTGACGGAAGATCACCTGCACGTTTTCCAGCCTTGCTCCTGCAGCGTCGCCCAGCAGCTTCGCACGGGCCAGCGTCTCGCTGTAACCACCCGGCTGCGATTCGGTGTAGCTGAGATAGATCATGCCGTTCGAGGCAAAGGCCGGATCAAGGGCGACATCGTGCAGGCCCGCCTGTCCCTGCGACCGCACCGTCGGCACTCCCGCAACGGAGAGCAGCTGCTGGCCGTCGGCACTGACCAGACGCAGTGTGCCGGCACGCTCGGTGACCAGATACCGGCCGTCGGGCAGCGGTTCGACTGCCCACGGCATGTTGAGCTGCTGCGTGACGACATGGACATCCACTGCAGCGCCATTGCGGATACCCGCCGCACGCGTCTGGCCTGGAAACGCCGGCAGGTAGCCGGCACCGTTGCCCGGGCGTGTTTCCAGTGGAGCCCCCTCTGCTGGGGCGGGCGCAGGCGCGGGCGCCGGATCCGGCCGGGAACCAGCGCAGCCGGAAATCAAGGCGACCGCGGCGATCGCAGCGGATATGGCAGCCGTGGGTCTCAAGGCCATCAGACGCCGATGCGATCTGCTCCAAAATACGGCTGCAATGCCGCAGGCAGGGAAATGGAACCATCCGCCTGTTGGCCATTCTCCAGCACCGCCACCAGCGCCCGCCCCACCGCCACACCGGAGCCATTCAGCGTGTGCAAGGGCTCCGGCTTGCCGGTGGCGGGGTTGCGCCAGCGGGCCTGCATGCGCCGGGCCTGGAAGGACTCGAAGTTGCTGCATGATGAAATTTCGCGATAGCGCTGCTGGCCAGGCAACCAGACCTCGATGTCATAGGTTTTGGAACTGGCATTGCCGATATCGCCGGCGCACAGCGCCACAACCCGGTACGGAAGCTCCAGGCGCTGCAACACGGCCTCGGCATGCAAGGTCAATTCCTCGTGCGCCGCGCGTGATTTGTCCGGCTCGACGATCTGCACGATCTCCACCTTGTCGAACTGGTGCTGGCGGATCATGCCGCGCGTGTCCTTGCCGGAAGATCCCGCCTCGGAACGGAAACACGGAGAGTGCGCGACGAACTTGAGTGGCAGTTCCTTCGCTTCGAGGATCTGGTCCCGGACCAGATTGGTCACCGGCACTTCGGCGGTGGGGATCAGGTAATAGTTCTGCTCGCCGTGCACGGCGAACAGATCCTGTTCGAACTTCGGCAGCTGGCCGGTGCCACGCAATGACGCAGGCGAAGCCATGTAGGGCACGTAGACTTCCGTATAGCCATGCTCGCGCGTATGCAGGTCGAGCATGAACTGCCCCAGCGCGCGGTGCAGGCGCGCGACCTGGCCGCGCAGCACCACGAAGCGCGCGCCGGCAATGCGCGCGCCGGCTTCGAAGTCCATGCCGCGCCCCAGGTTTTCACCCAGCTCCACATGATCGCGCGGCGTGAACGCGAAACTGCGCGGCGTGCCCCAGCGACGCAGTTCGGCATTGGCGGATTCATCCGCACCATCGGGCACTGATTCCTGCAGCAGGTTCGGCAGGTTCAACTGCAGCACGTCGAGCTCGGCCTGCACCGCATTGATGGCTGTTTCCGCAGCCACGAGTTCCTGCGCCAGTCTTTCGCCCTGTGCGAGCAGCGGCGCGACATCTTCGCCCCTGCCCTTGGCCATGCCGACCTGCTTCGCCTTGGCATTGCGCTCGGCGCGCAGGCGATCGGCTTCGACCTGCGCAATCTTGCGACGATCTTCAAGTGCAGTCAGCGCCTCGACATCCAGCACGAATCCCCGGCGCGCCAGGTTGGCAGCCACTTCCCGGGGAGCGCTACGCAGCAGTTTCGGATCGATCACGGGTCTTTCCTGTCGGTGTTCATCTTGTTGTCCTGCGCACGGCGTCGCTCCATCGCCTCGGCGATGCGGATCTCGAAGCCACGCTGCACGGGCGAATAATAGCGCCGGTCGGGCATCTCATCGGGCAGATAACGCTCGCCGGCGGCATAGGCATCGGCTTCATCGTGGGCGTAGCGATAACCCTTGCCAGCCCCAAGCTCGCGCATCAGGCGGGTTGGCGCGTTGCGGAAGCGCGCCGGCACATCGAGCGAACCGAATTTCGCCACGTCCTCGCGCACTGCCGCCAGCGCGGTGTACACCGCATTGCTCTTGGGTGCCACCGCGAGAAACACCACGCATTGCGCCAGCGCCAGTTCACCCTCGGGACTGCCGAGCCGCTCATGCGCTTCCCATGCTTCGAGCGCCATCGGCAGCGCGCGCGGATCTGCGAGCCCGATGTCTTCCACGGCCATGCGGGTGATGCGTCGCGCGAGATAGGCCGGATCGCAACCTCCATCGAGCATGCGTGCCAGCCAGTAGAGGGAGGCATCCGGATCGCTGCCACGCACTGCCTTGTGCAGGGCCGAGATCTGGTCGTAGAACTGGTCACCGCCCTTGTCGAAGCGACGGCGCGTGCCGCTGGCCAGCTCTGCGATCTGCGCTTCGTCGATGACGCCATCGGTGGCAAGGTCAGCCACGGTTTCGAGCAGGCCCAGTGCGCGCCGCGCATCCCCATCTGCAGCGGCAGCCAGGGCCTGCAAGGCGGTGCCTTCGATCTGCAACCGGCGCGCGCCCAGCCCGTGCTCCACATCGTTCAGTGCCCGCTGCAACAGCAGCTGGATATCGGCCACGCCCAGCGGCTTCAGCACATAGACCCGGGCGCGCGACAGCAATGCGCTGACCACTTCGAATGAAGGGTTCTGGGTGGTGGCACCGATGAACACGATGGTGCCGTCTTCGACAAACGGCAGGAACAGGTCCTGCTGTGCCTTGTTGAAGCGATGCACCTCGTCGAGGAACAGGATGGTCGCGCGACCCTGGCTGCGCCAGCGCCGGGCTTCGTCGACCGCTGCGCGGATGTCCTTGACCCCGGCCATGACGGCGGACAGGGCGATGAACTCGGCGTCCATGGCCACTGCAAACATGCGCGCCAGCGTGGTCTTGCCGGTGCCCGGTGGCCCCCACAGGATCATCGAATGCAATTGCCCGCGATCCAGTGCGGCGCGCAGTGCCCGACCTGGTGCGAGCAGATGCTGCTGCCCGACGAATTCATCCACCGATCGCGGCCGCATGCGATCTGCCAGCGGCCGCAACAACGTGGTCACGAAACAGCCTTGCGAACCAGGGATTCCAGCCAGCACGCCCAGCGGCCTGCGGGCGTGAAGGCCAGCACCAGGCCCAGCGCAATGCCGATGGCATCCGCACGCAGGTCCATCAGGTCGGCATGGCGACCCCAGCCCATCCATCCCTGAAACAGCTCGATCAGCGCGCCAAATCCCAGCAGGGCCAGTGCGATCCAGAAGTAGTCCCGGCGCACCACGATGCTGCCAAACCAGAATGCCAGCAGTACATACGCCAGGATGTGTTCGACCTTGTCGGACATATTCACATCGGGCAGCTTGTTGTTCGGCACCAGGCTCAGGATTGCAATGAGCAGTGCAACGCACAGGCCGGACAGCATCCAGAAGCGCCGGAAGCGCAGTTCGGGCGAAACCACGGACTTCACGGCGGCACCGGCGTCCCGATGAGATCCACACCCTTGGGCAACGTGAACTGCGTGAGCTGCGCATCGACCGGCGCATTGCGCCGCACGCCCGTGAACACCAGCGTGGAACGCTGCCCCAGCTTGTCGGTGATGACGAGCCGCAGCAGCTCCTTGCCCTTGAAGCCAAACAGCGCCTCGCGGAAATCGGACTGCGCATCCTTCGGCAGCACCCGCGCCCAGTTCAGGCCATCGCGCCTGCCATTGGACTGGATGCTGAATGCCGCGCGCAGGTCGGCTCCACCGGCGAGCAGCATGGCTGGCGACTGCGGCAATGCGTCCTGCAGCGGCTTGACGGTCGCCTGCTCGAGATCGCGGTCGAGGAACCACAGGTTGCGGCCATCGGCCACCAGCAGCTGCACGGCATCGGCAGCACCTTCAGGCGCCGACTCCCAGCGGAAGCGCCCGGGCCGGACGATGACCAGCCGACCGCGCCCGGCACCCGACTGCTTGCCACGTGCATCCTGGATGGTCTGGGTGAAATCCGCGGACCAGGTGGTGAGCCCCGCAAGGTAACCATCCAGCGCCGTCTCGTTCGCCGCAGCCAGCACAGGCCCGCCTGCGACACAGGCGAGCAATGCGATCAGCAGGCGCCACGGCTTATTCCTCACCCTTGCCTCCCGGCGCCAGCACTTCGCGCGAACCATTGGACTGCAATGGCCCGACCACACCTGCCGCTTCCATGGCTTCCAGCAGGCGTGCCGAGCGGTTGTAGCCAATCTTGAGCCGTCGCTGCACATAGGAGATGGAGGGCTTGCGCTCGCTGATCACGATCTTGACCGCTTCGTCGTACAGGGCATCCTGCTCGGGGTCACCGCCCATGCCGGGCATGTCTTCCTCACCGCTGATGCCTGGAATCGCCTGCGAAGGACCGGAAAGAACTTCCTCGATGTAGTTGGGAGGGTCCGCTGTCTTCAGGGCATTGACCACGCGATGCACTTCTTCGTCCGAAACGAAGGCGCCATGGATGCGGATGGGCACGGAGGTACCCGGTGGCAGATAGAGCATGTCGCCGTGGCCGAGCAGCGACTCCGCGCCGCCCTGGTCGAGAATGGTGCGCGAATCCACCTTGGCCGAAACCTGGAATGCAATGCGGGTCGGAATGTTGGCCTTGATCAGGCCGGTAATCACGTCCACCGACGGCCGCTGCGTGGCGAGGATCAGATGAATGCCGGAGGCGCGCGCCTTCTGCGCCAGCCGCGCGATGAGCTCTTCCACCTTCTTGCCGACGATCATCATCAGGTCGGCCAGCTCGTCGATGATGACGACGATGTAAGGCAGCGGCATCAGGTCCGGAATCAGCTTCTGGTCGAAGGTCGGATCGTTGGATGCGTACTGCATCATCACCGGATCCTTGATCGGCTTGCCGGCGGTGTTGGCATCGCGCACCTTGCGGTTGTAGCCGGCGATGTTGCGCACGCCCAGTGCCGACATCAGCTTGTAGCGCCGCTCCATCTCGGCCACCGACCAGCGCAGCGCATTGGCGGCCTGCTTCATGTCGGTGACCACCGGCGCGAGCAGATGCGGAATGCCCTCGTAGACGGACAGCTCCAGCATCTTCGGGTCGATCATGATCAGCCGCACATGCTCGGCCGTGCTCTTGTAGAGCAGCGACAGCACCATGGCATTGATGCCCACCGACTTGCCCGAGCCGGTGGTGCCGGCGATCAGCAGGTGCGGCATCTTGCCAAGGTCCGCCACCATGGAATGACCGCCGATGTCCTTGCCCAGCGCCAGCGTCAGCGGTGAGTTCACTTCCTCGTAGGACTTCGACTTGATGATCTCGCCCAGCGTGACCATCTCGCGTTTTTCATTCGGGATCTCGAGGCCCATGACGGACTTGCCGGGAATGACCTCGACCACGCGCACCGAGATCGCCGACAGCGCTCGCGCCAGGTCCTTGGCGAGGCCCGATACCTGGCTGACCTTCACGCCGGGCGCCGGCTGCATCTCGAAGCGGGTGACCACGGGGCCTGGATGCACCGCCACCACTTCCACCTCGACGCCGAAATCCTTCAGCTTGATTTCGACCAGGCGCGACATGGCCTCGAGCGCCTCGGCCGAATAGGCCGCGACGCGCTCCGGTGGATCGTCCAGCAACTGCATGGGCGGCAGTTCGCCGACCGTGGGTGGATCGAACAGCGGCACCTGACGTTCCTGCTCGGCGCGTTCGCTCTTCTCGACCGCGGGCGCCGGTTGGTCGATGACCGGCGCGAAGCGCGGCGTGGTTTTCTTTTTTGTCTCCAGCTTGCCCCCTACCTGGCGCCCGCGCTTGCGCTCCAGGCCAACGGCCAGATTGCGGCTAGCAGCCCACCCGTCTATTCTC
>JAATEY010000336.1 GCA_015655465.1 Gammaproteobacteria bacterium
GCGCCGGATCACCCGCACGGCATTCGGCGGCGGCTCCGATGCGGAGCGTTCCATCAGCTGTGCGTAACCGTACATGGAGTTCAGGGGCGTACGGATCTCATGGCTCAGGCCGATGATGTAGCGTGACTTGGCAAGGTTGGCGGCTTCCGCGGATTCCTTCGCGCGCTGCAGGGCGGCGTCGGTGCGATTGTGCGCGGCGATCTCCTCCATCAGCATCGCGGTCTGCCGTGCCGATTCGCTCTCTGCGGCATGCCGGTTCTCGAGCGCCAGCACGATCACCCAGATGGCTACCGCCGACAGCACGAAAAAACTGACGTAGACCAGCCACAACGCGGCGCTGGTGGCTTCACGCGCGGGATCACCCGGTGGAGCCATGTGCGTGTAGATGAACGCCAGGATCATCGCCACCAGCAGGTTGGCGACCAGCATCAGGCTGCAGAATCGCCCGCCCCGCGTGGCCGCCAGTGCCGCGAGACGCGGGGGCAGGATCTGGCTCAGCCATCTGTCGACCTGTTCGGTGACACGCGCTCCTTCCTTGCACTGGTCCCTGCAGCGTGCATCCAGCGAGCAGCACAGCGAACAGATGGAACCGCCGTAGGCGGGACACAGGGCCATGTCTTCCGTATCGAAGCGGTTCTCGCAGATGCTGCAGACCCCGCCGATGTTGCGGCTCTCCGGCTTGCGCGCCAGGTAGTAGCGCCCCCTGGTCCACCAGGCGATGGCCGGTGCCACGATCATGGCCGAGACCAGGGCAATGAATGGCGAAAGCACCTGCGCCGCCTCACCCATGACACCCAGATGCGCCACGCTGGAAAGGATCACCGACACGGCCAGTGCGCCGACGCCGACCGGATTGATGTCGTAGAGATGCGCGCGCTTGAACTCGATGCCGGGGGGACTCAGGCCCAGTGGCTTGTTGATCACCAGATCGGCGGTGATGGCGCCGATCCAGCCGGCCGCAAAGTTGGCGTAGATGCTGAGCACACTTTCGATGGCGGCGAAGATGCCCAGTTCCATCAGCAGCAATGCCAGCAGCACGTTGAAAATCAGCCACACCACGCGTCCAGGGTGCGCATGGGTTACGCGCGAGAAGAAATTGGACCAGGCGATGGAGCCCGCGTAGGCGTTGGTGACGTTGATCTTGATCTGGCAGACCACCACGAATACGCCGGTGACCACCAGCGCCAGCGTGGGTGAGCTGAACACCAGGCCGAACACGTGGTGATACATGGTGGTGGGGTCTTCGGCCTGGTCCGCGCCCACGCCCGCATGAATCAGCATCCAGGCCAGGAAGGAGCCGGCGAGCAATTTCAGCCCGCCCATCAGCACCCAGCCCGGGCCGGTGCCGATCACGGCAGTCCACCAGGCGAGCCCGTTGCCTGGCTTGCGGACCGGCAGGAAGCGCAGGTAGTCGACCTGCTCGCCGATTTGCGGCAGCAGCGACAGCAGCACCGAAGCCGCAGCAGCAAACAGCAGCCAGTCCAGATGCCCGCCGCCGCTGCCCTGGGCACCGGCAAACTGCGTCCAGCCTGCCACGTTGGCGGGATTTTGCCAGGCAATATATGCCAGCGGCAGCAATTGCAGCACCAGCCAGACCGGCTGCGTAATCATCTGGAAGCGGCTGATCAGGCTGATGCCGTACAGCGCGATCGGGATGACCACCAAGGCGCTGATCAGATGGGCTATGCCGATGGGAATGTCGAACAGCAGCATCAGGGCCGTGGACATGATGCTGGCTTCGATGGCGAACAGCAGGAAGGTGAATGAGGCGTAGATGAGCGAAGTGATGGTGGAGCCGATGTACCCGAACCCTGCCCCCCGGGTCAGCAGGTCGATATCCACCCCATAGCGGGTTGCGTAGACGCAGATCGGCACCCCGATCATGAACATCAGCACGCAGAACGACACGATCGCGCTCGCCGCGTTGGTGAACCCGTAGGAAAGGGTGATGGCACCACCTATTGCCTCGCAGGCCAGGAAGGCGATCGGACCGAAGGCGGTATTGCCAACCCGGAACGCGGACTTGCGTGCGTCAGCGGCGGTATAGCGCAGCGCGTAATCCTCCAGCGTCTGGCTTGCAACCCACTGGTTGTATTGCCGACGCTCCCTGATGATGCGCTGTCGCGGACCCATGCAACCTCGTGGTGCGGAACTGCGTGAAAAATGGTTGTAGGTGGTCACTATACAGCCCCCGCCTACGTCAAATGCCCCATCCGGACTACGTCAATCGACGCGTATCGCCCGTGATGCGGTTCTCATAACTTCATCCATGCACGCCGCGGGCCGATTTCCCGCTGGAAGCGCATTTTACAACTGACAAAAGGACACTCCCATGGGTTATGAATTGGTCTCACGTTCCGCCAGAACCGTTGCCGGATCACTGTTGGGCCTCGGTCTGCTGTCGGCGCCCATTGCGGCCACAATGGCCGCTGAAGTCTCGGTTGGAGCGGGCCTGCGCACCAGCTTTATGGTCGCCGACCCCGATAGCGGCGGAGGGAAAACCAGCAGCTTCGCGGTTGACGACGCCCGCGTCTATCTGAGTGGCAAGGTGACCGATGAAGTCGGTTTCATGTTCAACACGAATTTCACTTCCAACAACGCAGTAGGCGCTTTCCAGGTCATGGATGCGGCCGCGACGTTCAATTTCTCGGACACCTCCCATATCTGGGCCGGCCGCTTCCTGGCCCCCAGCAGCCGCTCCAACCTGTATGGTGCCTTTTACCAGAACAGCTGGGCCTTCCTCTCGGACGGCGTCCAGGACCCCTACCCGCAGCACACCTTTGGCCGCGATGAGGGCGTGATGTACTGGGGCCAGTTCGGCATCACGAAGTTTGCCGCGGGCATCTTCAACAATTTCACGGGCGCCAACGCCCCTCTCACCGACGGCGGCGACCTGAAGGGTGCGGCCCGCCTGCAGCTGGACCTGTGGGATCCGGAAGGCGGCTACTATCTCAACGGCGGCTACTATGGCGGCAAGGATCTGCTGGCATTCGGCCTCGCGGGTCAGTTCGCTGGTGGTGACAGCATCATGTCCCTGGATGCCCTGCTGGAGAAAAAGGTGGGGGGTGGCGGCGTCGTGACCTTCGAAGCCGAGTACTACACCGCCGACAGGATTGCAGGTGACAGCGATGGCTACTATGGCCTTGTCGCCTACCTGTTCCCGCAGATGGTGGGGCCGGGCAAATTCCAGCTCCTCGGCAAGTACGGTACCTATTCACCCAAGGGCGGAACCGACGGGGACACCCTGGAACTGAACGTCAACTACATCATCAAGGACCAGAACCTGCGCCTGCAGCTGTTCTACCTCGACACCGAGACCGGCGGCCCGCTGCTTACCGGAGCTCCCGGCAAGTACTACGGACTCGGCCTGCAAGTCCAGATGTAACCCGCCCTTACCAAACCTACGGAGAACCTAGTGAACTCAAGACGCATGTTTGTCAAGGTCGCGGCCACGGGCGTGGTCGCTGCAGCGGTGTTGCTCACGGGCTGCTCGAAGAAGAGCCCGGAAGCGGCAGCCCCTGCTGCTGCAGCGCCCGTCGAAACGATCAAGGTCGGCGTTCTGCACTCGCTCTCGGGAACCATGGCCATCAGCGAAACCACGCTGAAGGACACGGTTCTGATGATGATCGACGAGCAGAACAAGAAAGGTGGCGTGCTGGGCAA
>JAATEY010000315.1 GCA_015655465.1 Gammaproteobacteria bacterium
CAATCCGCTCAAGCATGTCGAGGCCATCGAGGCCTGCGTGGCGCTGCTCAAGCAGGCGCGACGCGAGAAGCTCGGCCGTTTCGATGTGCTGGATATTGGCGGTGGTTTCCCCATCGACTACATCAAGCGCGACAAGCACATCCGCAATGCACTACATGCCGGCGTGCGGGTGTTCGTGGCCGACCATCCGGACGATTTGCGCAAGTTCAGCCGGCATCGTGCCGAGGCCGAGATGCTGCTGCGCGTGTCATTCCGCAGCCCGGGCGCGGTCAGTGATCTGTCGCGCAAGTTCGGCTGCGATCCGGAAGGTGCGCTCGATCTCGCGCGCCTGGCGTCGAAGCAGGGCATCCAGGTGCGAGGGTTTTCGTTCCACGTGGGTTCTCAGGCGCCCAATCCGCTCAAGCATGTCGAGGCCATCGAGGCCTGCGTCGCGCTGCTCAAGCAGGCGCGACGCGAAAAACTCGGCCGCTTCGACGTGCTCGATATCGGGGGCGGGTTTCCCATCGACTATGCCAAACGGGTGCCGGACATCGTGCGTTTCTGCGCGCCCATCCGCAAAGCCCTGGCCGCGGTGCCGAAGAGCGTGCGCATCATTGCCGAGCCGGGCCGGTTCATTGCCGGCCCCTGCGCCGTGGGCGTTGCCAGCGTGATGGGTCGCGCCGAGCGTGGCGGCCTGTGGTGGTACTACCTGGATGATGGCGTCTACGGCTCCTACAGCGGCCAGCTTTACGACCACGCCAGCTATCCGATCGAGAGCCTGCGCGGCGGGGAAGACCTGAAGCCGTCGGTGCTGGCTGGTCCCACCTGCGACAGCATCGATGTCATCGCCGAGAACATCCTGCTGCCCCGGCTCAAGATGGGCGACCTGCTGGTGGGCAGGGCCATGGGTGCCTACACCTGGGCGTAGGCCAGCGAGTTCAATTTCTTCCCGCGCGCCACCGTGGTATCGGTGAACGAAACGCCCGGCGATGCCGGCAAGGTAGAGGACTAGCGCATGGATTCCCGCACCATCGCCCTGCTGCTGGTTGCCGTTGCGGCGTTTTCACTGCTGCGGATCATTTCGCAGTGGCGCGGCATGTCGCGCAGGCGTCGCGGCATCGACTGGGACGAGCATTTCATCCAGCAGCTGCGCAAGGCCGGCGTGAGCGCCTTCGAAGACCATGCCGTCGAATTCTTTTTCACGGTGCCAGGCCGCACGGCCTGTGAACAGCTCGCTGCAGTGCTGCGCGCCGACGGCTATTCCATCGACATCAGGCAGAATCCAGGCAGCGGTGATTTCAGCCTGGACGCCCAGCGCAGCATGCGTCTGGCAGTGCCGGAGATGCAGGCCCTCAGGGTCCGTTTTGCCGAGCTTGCCGCCCGCTACGGCGCCACCTACGACAACTGGGCCGTGGCGACGAAGTAGTCCTCAGCGTTTTTCGGTCTGGCGGCGCACCGCCTCCGCGGCGGCCGCGATCGCTGCCGCATCGCCCAGGTAGCGGTGGCCGGTGGGTTTCAGCGCCGCATCCAGTTCATACAGCAGCGGCACGCCGGTCGGAATATTCAGTTCGACGATCTCGCTCTCGGGGACGTTGTCGAGCATCTTCACCATGGCGCGGATGCTGTTGCCATGCGCGGCAACCAGCACGTTCTTGCCGGACCGCAACTTTGGCGCGATTTCTTCATTCCACAGCGGCAATACGCGGGCAAGCGTGTCTTTCAGTGATTCCGTCGCCGGCAGCAGGAGAGGGTCCAGGTCCGCGTAGCGCGGGTCGTGCCCGGGATGGCGTTCGTCGCTTTCAGTCAGCGGTGGTGGCGGGATGTCATAGCTGCGGCGCCAGATCTTCACCTGCGCCTCGCCATGTTTCTCGACGGTCTGCGCCTTGTCGAGGCCCTGCAGCGCGCCATAGTGGCGCTCGTTCAGGCGCCAGCTCTTTTCCACCGGCAGCCACATGCGGTCCATTTCGTCGAGCGCCAGCCACAAGGTGCGGATGGCGCGCTTGAGCACCGATGTATAGGCGTAGTCGAAGCGGATGCCGGTGGCTGCCAGCTCCCGTCCCGCCTGGCGGGCTTCATCGCGACCCTGGTCGGAGAGATCGACGTCGGTCCAGCCGGTGAACAGGTTGGCGACATTCCACGTGCTTTGGCCGTGGCGCAAGAGGACGAGTTTGCCGGACATCAGACACGCTCCGTATCCCTGTGAGTTGCAGTGAGATTACCAAACCGGCGGTGGCCGGGGCGCCAAATCCTTTTTTCAATCTGGCTGCTGCTGATCGTGGTGGTAGTCATGGGCAGATGCTGCCATCCAGCGCCACGGCGTGAACAGCGCAGATCTGCGCCTGACCATGGCCTTGGGATATTCTCCCTGAGTGGACTCCATGAATCCGGGAAAACAAGGCTTGCTGGCAGCACTGCTGATGGTCGCCACGGGCAGCGCATTGGCCGAAGGCGATGAGGGTCAGGTTCGGGACCGTCAGGTACCCATCGTGCTCGCGCAATCAGGCGGGTTCGTCATCGGCGGCAAGACCATCGAAAGTCCCCAGAGCGCGAACCAGCACCTCTCCTGCGATCACGGGTATGTCGAGTATTTCCTGCCGGTGAACCCGCGCAGCACCAGCCTCGTCATGTGGCACAGCTCCAGTGCGCAGGTGTGGCAGAACCGCTGGGATGGCGGCGAAGGCTACAAGGACATGTTCCTGCGCCGCAGCTATCCCGTTTACCTGTGGGACGGCCCGCGGGTCGGCCGCGCCAACTGGAGTTGCGAGCCGATCGATTACTCGCCCCGCTACCGGGATGAGGGGAATTTCACCGGCTGGAATTTCGGCCCTTCCTTCGGGAACTGGTGGCCTGATGTGCAGTTTCCAACCAGTGACGGCAACAGCTGGCAGGCGGCTACTGCCTCCCGCTATGTCGAGTTCGATTCCCTGAGGAATATCCAGCTCGAGACAGACGCGGCAGCCGTGGCGGCAGACTCCGGCCGGCTGGGCAACAGCATCGTCTATCTCACCAACTCCGCGGGCGGACTGCGCGCCATGGTGACCACCACCAAGGCAGGCAAAGACAACATCGCGGGCATGGTTACCTATGAAAGCATCGGCTATGTCTTTCCCATCGGCGACCCCGAGAGTCCCGAACCCTGCACGAACCCGGATGCCTGCGGCTTCGGACCCGTCGGTGTTCCGCTCGAGGACTTCAAAAAGCTGGCGAAGCTGAAGTCGATCCAGTTCGTGTGGGGCGACCACAGAAGCGGCCCGGATGGACGCGTCTCGGCCTACGTCGAGCAGTCCCGCCTGTGCGCGAAACTCATCAACAAGTATGGCGGGCACGCTGAAGTGCTGATGCTGGGCGACGACGCGGGCCTCAAGGGCAGCACGCATATTCCCTTTGCCGACATGGATAACGACAGGGTTGCCGCGCTGCTCGACACCTTTCTGAAGAAGGCCGGACTGGATGGCTACCAGAACGCGAAGCCGCGCGGCCACTGGGTCTGGGATAACTGACCATCCGTGTCGGCGCGGTCGGGCGGCGCAAGCTGGTGAAGATCCGGGGATGTGGTGGACACTTCACCCATATGGATGGATATAGGCCGGCCTCGGCGCGGCGTCAACGAGATGCGATGTTCTGTCGCTGCGACGGATCAATGGGGGGCCACCGTGCTTTGGTGTGTCAGTCAGACGGCCAGCGGTGTTGCCGGGCTGAGCCCGTTATCATCCATCCATGTCCAAAGCTACCCGCGCCACCCGTCTGCTCTCGCAGGCCGGCGTCGCCTTCACCATCCACGAGTATGACTACGACCCTGATGCGGACAGTGTCGGGCTTGCCGCAGCCGCCGCGCTGGGCGAATCACCCGCCCGCGTGCTGAAGACGCTGATGACACGCATCGACGGCAAACCGGCCTGCGCCATCCTGCCTTCGGACCGCGAGCTGTCGATGAAGAAGCTCGCGCAGGCGCTAGGCGGCAAGTCGGCGCAGATGATGACGCCGGCGGACGCGGAGCGGCTCACGGGCTACAAGGTCGGTGGCATCAGTCCGTTCGGACAGATGAAGCGGGTGCCGGTGGCGCTGGAAGCCGGCGCGCTGGCGGAAGAACTGGTCTATGTGAATGGCGGGCAGCGCGGCTTGCAGGTGAGGCTGGCGCCGCGCGATATCGCCGCATTGCTGGAGGCGGTGACGGCGGAAATTGTCGCCTGACCATATCGCTGTTCCGCCAACGTCCTCGAGGATGACTCCGGCTCCCAGCTGACGCATGATCCCGCAACACTGAGGATCGAGGAGACAGCAATGCGTGTAGCAACCGGCATCGTGACGATGTCCATGCTCGTCGGGGCTTCGCTGTTCGCGCTGGCGCAGAACACACCGGCACCTGCCCCGGCCCCGGCACCGGCAACTGCGGGTGCGAGCGGCCTGGTCGCCAAGGATCTCAACCAGGTCGATCTGGCCGCCGAGTTCGACGGTATGCAGGGCAAGCACCTGCGCATGCGCACGGTCACCTTCGCGCCTGGCGCTCGCAGTCCGGAGCACAGTCACAAGGGCCGGCCGGGTATAGCCTATGTGCTGCAGGGAACCTTCACCGAACATCGCAACGGCGTGACGAAGGAATACGGCCCGGGCACGAGCTGGGTGGAGGATCACGACACCACGCACTGGGTGGAGAACCGCGGTTCGACCCCGGCCGTGCAATTGTCGGTGGCGATTGACGCCCAGCCGTAGCGCGGCGCATGGCTGAGCCAGGCGTCGCGTTCTTCCTGGTTGCTGGCCTTGCGGCACTGCTCGTGGGCCTGTCCAAGGGAGGCCTGTCGATGGCAGGGTCTCTCGGCACACCCTTGCTGGCGCTGGTGATATCTCCGGTGAAGGCCGCGGCACTGCTGCTGCCGATTTTCGTGGTGAGCGACTGGTTCGGGCTCTATGCCTATCGAAGCGAGTTCGACAAACGCAACCTGATGATCCTGATTCCCGCAGGCATTGCGGGAATAGGAATCGGCTGGCTGTCGGCTGCCGTGGTGTCCGACCGCATGGTCGGATTGCTCATCGGAATCGTCGGCATTGCGTTTTGTCTGAATGCCTGGCGGTTGCGAAACCATCCCCCGGTGCCGAAGCCGGCAGATATTCCCCGCGGCTTGTTCTGGGGCGCGGTTGCAGGCTTCACCAGTTTCGTGTCGCATTCCGGTGGTCCGCCGTATCAGGTCTACGTGCTGCCGCAAAGGCTGTCCAGGACCGTGTTTGCCGGCACCACGACCATCACTTTTGCCGCGATCAACCTGGTGAAATTGTTGCCCTACTGGCAGCTGGGACAGCTGGACCTGGCCAATCTGAAGATCTCGGTGCTGCTGATGCCGATTGCAGTCGCAGGAACATTCGCTGGAGTCTGGTTGGTGCGGGTCATTCCAGAGCGCACGTACTTCCTGCTCGTTCACGTTGCATTGTTTGTGCTGTCGATCAAACTTGTGGTGGCTGCGGTCTAGTGTCCCGGTAGATCCACCGGGAGGAGATGGGCAGGATGTTGGCGTCGGGGTGCTTACCGGTCATGATACCCGCCGCGCTGCGGCCCAGAAACCGCAACCATGGATAAAAAACGGGGGAGAACACCTTGAAGACCACGACCGCACACCTTTGCAGGATCGCCATTGCTGCCAGCCTGCTCGCCTTGATCGCCGCCTGCGCGAAGGCGCCTCAGGCCGAGACCAAAACCGGCACCCAGGCCGTCTCCTTGGGCTCGATGGATGAGGCGCCGCTGAAGGACGCGGACACGTCCTGCAAGAGCGCCTGCCTCGAAGACCTGATGCAGAAGTACCTCGACGCGCTGGCCGCGCGCAATCCTGCCGCCGCACCGGTCACTACCGACGTGATCTTCTCCGAGAACGGCGTCATCCAGCCGTTCGGCGATGCTTCCTGGAAGACCATGGATCGCCGTGGGACCTACTGGCTGCCGATCACCGACGAGGCGGCCGGCCAGGCCGCGGTGCTCACCGTGATGTATGAGCGTGGCGACTGGGAGCTGACGACGCTGCGCATCAAGGCGCGCGGCGGCAAGATCGCCGAGGCCGAACAGATGATCGTGCGGCGCACGGGCACGCCGGCAAGCGGCAGCGCGGGCGGCGCAACCATCGTCACGAAGCCGCAAGAGAGCCCTGACCCGCGCCTGCTCGCCGCCGTGCCGGCCGAACAGCGCGTGAGCCGCAAGGAGCTGGTGCGCATCGCGGATTCCTACTTCGAAGGCATCGACACGGCCGTCGACTCCCATCTCACGCCATTCTGGGACGACTGCCAGCGGCGCGAGAACGGCACCATCACGGCGAACAACCCGCAGGCCGCGAAAGGCTCGATGGCGAACCTGGCCTGCAAGCAGCAGTTCGACACGGGCTTCCAGACCATCGTCACCGACATCCGCGACCGCCGCATCTGGGTGGCCGACACGGAGCGACAGCTGGTGTTCGGCTTCGGGTTCTTCGATCACTCCGGCGTGGGCAGCCCGAAGACCACGACCGGCACCTTCGCCAAGCCCTTCACCTTCCAGATCGCCGAGGTGTTCAAGGTGCGGGAGGGGAAGATTCAGCAGATCAAGGCTTATCTGTACTCGGTGCCGAATTATCGGGAGAAGACGGATTTCGACCGGTTGTATGAGGCCAAGGGATTCAAGCCGAATAACGGGATCTAGGCACGCTTGCGTCCAGCCGACGGCCCTTCAATTTGTCTGCGATCGCGGGAATTATCGGCGTTGCGACTCTGGAAAATGGCTGATACGGTGCGTCTCATGGCCAAGCCAGTCAGCGCAATTCAGCAGGAAATTCGCGAACTTACGAACGCGGAGAAGGAAGAGGCGCTCGCCACACTCATCGAGGAACTCGATGGGCCGCCCGATGCGGGTGCTGAGGCCGCATGGCTTGAGGAAATCGGGCGCCGCAGTCACGAGATCGACAGCGGCGCCGTTGCATGCATTCCTGCCAAAGAGGTCTTTGCCAGAATCGACAAGATCCTGGGTGAATGATCCCTGAG
>JAATEY010000195.1 GCA_015655465.1 Gammaproteobacteria bacterium
CCGGTTTCCTGAACTCCGTTACACGTGTGCCGGTGGGTGTGGTCGGGCAGGTGGTGCCGTGGCATTTCCCGCTGATGTTCACCAGCTGGAAACTGGGTCCGGCGCTGGCAGCGGGCAACTGCGTGGTCATGAAGCAGGCGGAGCTGACGCCGCTGTCGACCCTGCGCGTTGCCGAACTGGCGCGCGAAGTGGGCTTCCCGCCGGGCGTCATCAACGTGGTGCCGGGATATGGCCACATCGCCGGCCAGTACCTGGCCGAGCACAAGGGTGTCGACAAGATCTCGTTCACCGGCTCGACGGTGACCGGCCGCAAGATCGTGCAGGCCTCCGCCGGCAATCTCAAGCGCGTGCAGCTGGAACTGGGCGGCAAGGGCGCCAACATCGTATTCGACGATGCCGACATCACCAATGCGGTGAATGGTTCCGCCTTCGCGATCTTCCACAACCAGGGCCAGGCCTGCATCGCCGGGTCACGCCTGATGCTGCACGAGAAGATCGCCGATCGTTTCCTGGAGCATTTCCTGAAACTGGCCGCGTCGATCCGGCTTGGCGATCCGCTCGATCCGAAAACCGAGATGGGTCCGCTGACCTCGAAGATGCACCAGGAGCGGGTGCTGAATTTCTGCAAGGTGGCCCAGGCGGAAGGCGGTGAGATCCTGCTGGGTGGCAAGGCGCCGGCTGCTGCCGAACTGCAGGCAGGGTGCTTCGTCGAACCCACCGTGGTGCGCGCGAAACTCACCGACCGCGTGTGCCAGGAAGAAGTGTTCGGACCTTTTGTCACGGTCACGACGTTCAAGGACGATGCCGAAGTGCTCGCAATGGCCAACAACACCACCTATGGTCTTGGCGGCGGTCTGTGGACCAGCAACCTGCAACGCGCCCACGTGATGGCGCGGAACATGGAAGCCGGCATGGTCTGGATCAACTGCTACAAGCGTTTTCATCCCGGCTCGCCGTTCGGCGGCATCAAGGATTCGGGCTACGGTCGCGAGATGGGCCACTTCGCGATGCACGAATACACCGAACCGAAATCGGTGTGGGTGAATGTCGACGCCAGGCTGCCGGTGTTCTACCCGCGCTGAATGGTCTGTGCAGCAGCACATCCTCGGGCGGGCCGCTGCGGCAACGTTGCTCAGGGCTGGAGGAATGCGGCCACCGGGCGGCTTTCGCAGGATTGAAGCCGCGCCAGTTCGGCAGGTTCGTATTCCGTGTTCTTCAGGAACAGCAGGCGGCGCGTCAACTGTCCGGCCATGGGGCGCGGCTGGCCACTGGCCGGGTTCCAGCGCGTCGCCTGCCCGGCAAGATCCTCGAGTGGCAGTGCCAGACTGTCGTCATGACCTGCGAGCAGGCTGTGCAACGCCCGCGCTTCAGCGGGTGGCGCGGCTGTCGTCAGTGCCTGGATCTCGCGCACGGTGAGGCTGCGCGGCAGCGCATCGGGATGCGCGTCGAAGTACGCATCGGCCAGTGCATCGATGCTGGTGTAGGTGACGTTGCGCGGATCGCCCAGGGTGCTGGCGTACCAATGGGCTTCCGCGAACGAGATCACGCCATCGCCGTCTGCATCCGCTGCGTCGCGGGCTGCGGGTTTGAGGCTCGAGAAGAACATATGCAGGTAATCGCGGCTCTGTGCCACTTCGGCGGAGTCGGCCTGGCAGCCGGTGGCGATGACGTCCGGGCGCGCACCGAAGAAACCGCAGCTCGTCGCGCGCGCCATGACGCCGCCGAAGCAGTTGCCACTGACCAGCACATTGTCACCGCCGCTGTGTTCGTGCAGCGCGCGCAGGCTGGCGGGAGAGAGCGGCGTGGGGCTGCTCCACATGCCCGCACCGTCCGGGTTGCCGTGTCCGACCAGTACCAGCAGGTTGCGGCTGCCGGGCTGCGCACGGATCGACTGGAATATCTGCAATGCCGCGTCGGGGGTGAAGGGGCTTGCGTCGGCGACGTTCCGCCGGACGAGACCGAGGCTTCCGTCGCGCACTTCCAGCGCATTGGCACCCGGCGCGTTGCCGCTGCCGTAGAAGATGCGCAGCTGCGTCGGGCCTGGCACCAGTGACGGCGAGAGTATGTCGCGGATCTCTTCGATGCGCAGTGCGTTGAAGATTTCGTTGTCCGCCGCACCGGAGGCAGTGGACATCAGCAGCACGTTGGCTGTGCCCAATGGCTTCGCGAGCGTTGCCGGATTTCCGGCGATCCACGCGGCGGTGCTGCGCGAACGCAGGATGGTCGGGTCCAGCGCAAGGCGATAAAACCACTTGAGATTCCAGGAGCGCAGCTGCAGGTTCGTGATGAACCCGGATTGCGATTGGCGCACGGCCTGCAGATCGCGGCCGATGTCCGGGGTCACCAGATCCGCGGGATAACGCGCGCTGCGCAGGTCCGCCGAGTCGGTGAAGTCTCCTGCCGATACGATCACCCCATCGCGCTTCAGCAGCACCTGTGCCGATCTTGCCGCAACCTGCCGCTGCCAGAGCGATTCGTCGAACCAGGGCAGCGCGCGCAGCTCCTTCCATTCCTGCGCGGTGAGGTCCGCGGAGTTGCGGCGCAGGATCGGTGCCGTGACCTGGCCGCCGGCGCCATCTTCCAGCACCGCCCGCTGCAATTGCGAACTGCGCTTGAGGATTTCCTCGACGAATACGCAGAGGTCGCAGCCGCGGGGCTTCAGCAGCACGACCTGCCAGTCCGCGGCGTGCGCCGCGCCGATGCAGAAGCCGAGCAGCAGGGTGATGAACAGGACTCGCGGTTGCATGTTTCCGGTGTGTGAATCTGTCGCGGCCAGCCGGTGGTGTTTTTCGACGCCAGCCACCGGTCGCCTGATATTCTCTACCGCAGCGTGATGGCTTGGCGAGGGTGTCACCATCGACGCGGTGCCCCCAATCCTGTCACCATGCGCAGTCGCGACTATCCGGGGGTTCAGGTGGCGTTGTCGATGATGTTTGCCAAAGGACTCTTGCGCCGGGGATACGGGCTGGCCCGTACGGGCGATGGCGAGAGCGTACAGCACCGCGCGCCGGGAATTCCGGCGCTGTGGCTGGTCGCGTCGTTTTATGTCATCGCGTACGTGCTGCTCGACGGCCTCGACGACATCCAGCCGGTGCTCAAGCTCGGCATCGCGCCATGGAATCCGCAGGCGGGACTCACGCTCGCATTCCTCATCTACTACGGACCTGCCCGGGCTTGGCTCACCGCCATTGCAGTGGTGCTCGCTGCGGCATTGACCAGCGGCACAACGCTGTCCTGGGGCGGGATGCTCGTTCCCGTCACGCTGATCCCGGGCGGTTACGCGGCGGCCGCGTGGCTGTTGCGGCCGCAGCCGGGCTCGTGGACGCATCGCCTGCCGCTGGATGCTCCCATCGATTCCTCACGCTATGTCTTCCGCCTGATCGGCGTCGGCGTCGGCGTCGCGCTGCTGGTATCGGCCGGACTCACATGGCCGTTCGAGGCGGCGCCGCACTGGCCGGCCGACGCGATGCTGCAGGGTTTCAGCCAGCGCTGGATCGGCGATCTCAACGGTGTGCTCACCGTGACGCCGCTGCTGCTCGCCGCGCCGCACTGGCGCAGCGCGCTGGCGGCGATCGCGCGGCGTCGCAGGGAAGTGCTGGCACAGGCGCTGGTGGTGGTCGCAGCGCTCGCACTGCTGGTGTGGCTGTGGATGGACGTCAAGCTGCGTGTTCTCTATCCGATGTTCGCGCCGATGGTCTGGATCGCATTCCGCTGGGGCGTCGCCGCGACCGCGTTCTACACGCTGGTGAGCGAGATCGGGCTGCTGATGGCGCTGCGCGGCGAAGCGCCGACGCTCGCGGGACCACAATTGCTGCTGCTCACGCTCGCGGCCACGGGGCTGCTGCTCGCCTCGGTGGTGGCCGAGCGCCGCGCCAGCGAGGTGCGCCTGCGCGAGCGGGACAAGGCATTGGCGCGGGCGATGCGGTTCGCGGCCCTGGGTGAGTTCGCCTCCGCGATCACGCATGAGCTGAACCAGCCGATCACCGCGCTGGTGTCGTACCTGCGCTCTGCGCAGATCCTGGCCGAACCGCTGGCCGGACGCGATCCGCGCCTGCTCGGCACGCTGAACAAGGCCGCGCAGGAGGCGATCCGCACCAGCGACATCCTGCGCGGGCTGCGCGATTTCTACCAGGGCGCACCGCCGCAGCTCGCGGTGGTACGCCTCGAGGACATCACCGCCTCCGCACTGAGCGGTCACGAGGAGCGGCTGCGCCAGCACGGCGTGCGGTTGCACGATACGCTGCGCCCGGGATTGCCGCCGCTCAGCTGCGACCGCACCCAGCTGGAGATGGTGGTGCACAACCTGCTCACCAATGCCCTGGACGCCGTCGTCGCCGGCGGCGGTGCCAGGCGCGAGATCCATATCGGCGCGGTGCGTGCGGGGTCGGACGTGCTGCTCACCGTCGAGGATTCCGGGCAGGGCGTGTCCTCCGAAATCACCGCGCAGCTCTTCAACCCCTTCGTGACCACGAAGGCGGATGGCATGGGGCTCGGTCTTGCAATCAGCCGTTCACTGCTGCGCAGCCAGGGTGGTGACCTGCTGGCGGAGCGCAGCATGCTCGGTGGTGCGCGCTTCGTCGTGCGCCTGCCAATGGCTGCGGCTGCGCAGCTCGCGCCGTAGCACGAGGCCATGGACACTGCCACGGTATTCCTGGTCGACGACGACGCCTCGGTCCGCGATTCGCTGAGCCTGCTGCTCTCGCTGCGCGGCCTGCGTGCGCAGGTGTTCGCAAGCGCCGAGAGCTTTCTCGAAACCTACCAGCCCGGCTGGCGGGGATGCCTGCTCACGGATCTGCGCATGCCGGGCCTTTCGGGCCTCGACCTGCAGATGATGCTGCGCGAGCGCGGCATCATGCTGCCCGTGGTCATGCTGACGGCGCACGGCGACGTTGCGACCACGCGCGCGGCGCTCAAGGCCGGCGCGCTCGACTTCCTCGAAAAGCCGTTCGACGAGGAGTTGCTCATCGAGGTGCTGCGCAACGCCATCCACATCGACCAGGTACGCCATGGGGCCACCGCCGCCCGCATCGCGAACGCTTCGCTGATCGAGCGGCTGACCCCGCGCGAGCGCGAGGTGTTCGACTTCCTTACCGATGGCCTGCAGAACCGCGCCGTGGCACAGCGTCTGGGCATCAGCCCGCGCACGGTCGAGGTCTACAAGGCGCGAATCATGGAGAAGCTGCAGTGCCGGAACATCGCCGATGCGGTGAAGCTGCGGCTGGGTATGGTTTGACCACGGTGCAGGCAATATGGGGCTGAGGAAGGACATCTGGCGGCCGGCCATCGTCGCCGCGCCGCTGCCGGCGATTCTGGCGCGGGGTTCATTCGAGGATCTGCCGCTGGCATGGCTGCCGCCGATGCCGTCGTTCCAGTTCCTGGCCGATCCCTTCGGCTATTGGCGCGACAGCCGGCTCCACGTATTCGTCGAGACCTACGACTACCGCGTGCGCATCGGCCGCATCGAGGTGCTGGTCTACGACGCCGCGCTGAACCTCGTGGACCGGCAGCCGGCGCTTGCCGAGCCCTGGCATCTGTCCTATCCCTTTGTGTTCGATGCCGAAGGCGAGACCTGGATGCTGCCCGAGGCGCATCGTTCGCGTGCGCTCACACTGTATCGCGCGGCTGGCTTTCCGACCCGCTGGGAGCCGGCACACCGCATTGAACTGGATTGCGTTGCGATCGATGCCACGCCGTTGTTTCATGAGGGGCGCTGGTGGCTGTTCTACACGGCCTGCGCGCGCGAGATCGACAAGGTCGGGGCGCTGCACCTGGCCTGGGCCGAGCGGCTCGCCGGGCCGTGGCATCCGCTGCCGCAGAATCCGGTGCGATTCGATGTGGGGAGCGCGCGTCCCGGCGGCACGCCAGCGGTGATCGACGGTCGCGTGATGCTCCCCGTGCAGGACTGCACGCACACCTACGGTGGCGGCATCCTGCCGCTGTGGTTCGATGTACTGACGCCCGGGCGGGTGGAAACCACAGCGGGCTCCCGGCTCCCCATCCCGTCATCCTTTGCGCCGTACACCGAAGGCCTGCACACGCTGTCAGCGGCGGGCGAGGTGACCCTCATCGACATGAAGCGCACCGAACTCTCGTTGCACGGACTCGGCGTCGAGATCCGGCACGGAGTGGTGAAGGCGCGGCGGCGATGGAGACAGCGTCGGGCGGCGCGTTAGATACAGCACCGGCGCGATCCGGTTACCGTGACCGGTCTTTCGCCAGCGGTCGAATACCTGCAGATAGCCGCGCGCGATCGGACCGATGCAGTAGCCAGCCACGGTGGCCGCCAGCAGTGACGGTTCGGCAGGCGCGCTTTCGAGCACGCTGCGCAGCGCCTTTGCCATGGCAGCCGGGTCGTCGATCGGCACCACGCGCCCGATCTGGCCACTGCTCGAGAGCTCTTCGACGGCGTGACTGCAGCGTGTCGCAATGGTCTGCCGCCCGGCCGCGAGCGCCTCGATCAGCACGGCGGGAAATCCCTCGTAGTGCGACGACAGCACGAACGCGCGGGCCTGGTCGAGCCATGGCCGGATGCCAGGGACGAAGCCGGGCAGCGATATGCGCTCCAGCAGCCCGTGCCGGGATATGCGCTGCCGCAGGTTGTCTTCTTCCGGGCCGGTGCCGATGATCACGAGCCGCGCCTGCGGATCGTCGAGTTGGGCGAATGCGTCGATCAGCGTGTCGAATCCTTTTTCCCGCACCAGCCTTCCTGCAGCGACGAAGGTGCGGCAGTTGGGAGCCACGGGAACCGGGTCTGCCACGTCGTCGTCGAGCGCGGGCAGCGGAATCGTGATGGCGATGTTCCGGCCCAGGATGTGGTTCGCCTGCTCGCAGGCGCGGCGCGACAGGCAGACCAGGCCATCGACGTTGCGCAGCAGGTGTCGCATGCGCAAATTGAACAGCGCCTGGCGCAGGAATCCGCGCTGGGGTTTGTCGAGCGCCGCGCTGACCTGCGCGACGATCAGCGGCCGCTTGTCCGGCGGCAATTGCGCCAGTGCCGGCACTACCGGCCAGTGGAAGTTGCCGGGTATGAAGCATACGTCGACCGGCCAGCGGTGAAAGTACCGTACCGCAGCTCGCGCGAGCCGGGCACGGGAGCCCGGGCCGCGCCGGATCGGCCCGGCTGCCTCGACCACATGCAGCCGCGGGCCCAGCAGGGCACTCAGCGCACCTTCGCGCGCGCCGCAGAACACCGTAACGGCAGCGCCTTGCCCGGCCCAATGGTTGGCGAGGCGCAAGGCGATGCGCTCGGTACCACCCAGCGAAATATCATGCAGGACGATGCCGACGCGGAGCCGGTCAGGTGAAGTCTTGTTGTCCACAGCGCGCTCCTCCAAGAGCATGTTTTTGTTGTTCTCTATGCGAAGATAGCGCGGGGAGATGGGCGCGCAATTGGGGGTAGCCCGTACGCGGGTCCACGGACGAGTGAAACAGGCGAAGATGGGGATGGTTCGCCGTCTACATGCGAGCCATGCCAGCGAAAGGAGAGCACCCGTGTCCGAACAGCAGCCTGCAGCCACCTATGTACCGCCCAGGGTCTGGCAGTGGAACAAGCCCAATGGCGGCACCTTTGCCAGTACCAATCGTCCCATTGCGGGCGCCACTCACGAAAAGGAGCTGCCAGTCGGGCGCCATCCCCTGCAGCTCTACTCGCTGGCCACGCCGAACGGCGTGAAGGTGACGATCCTGCTGGAGGAACTGCTGGCGCGCGGACACACTGATGCGGAGTACGACGCCTGGCTGATCCGCATCGGCCAGGGCGACCAGTTCGGCAGCGGCTTCGTCGGAGTGAATCCCAATTCGAAGATCCCCGCACTGATGGATCGCAGCGGCCCCGAGCCCATCCGCGTGTTCGAATCCGGCGCCATCCTGCTGCACCTCGCGGAGAAGTTCGCGGCCTTCCTGCCGCGCGATGCTGTGGGGCGTGCCGAATGCCTGTCGTGGCTGTTCTGGCAGGTGGGCAGTGCGCCGTATCTCGGCGGTGGCTTCGGGCACTTCTATGTTTACGCACCCACCAGGATCGAATACGCCATCGACCGCTTCGCGATGGAGGCAAAGCGCCAGCTCGACGTGCTCGACAGGCGCCTGGCCGATCACCCGTATCTCGCTGGCGACGACTACACCATTGCGGACATGGCCGTCTGGCCCTGGTACGGCGCGCTGGCGCAGGGCACGGTCTACGATGCGGCCGAGTTCCTGCAGGTGCACGAGTACACGCATGTGCGTCGCTGGGCCGACAGCATCGGCGCACGTCCGGCCGTGCAGCGGGGACGCATGGTCAACCGGACTTTTGGCGATCCTGCGGGCCAGCTGCACGAGCGGCACGATGCAAGCGACTTCCTGACGAAGACGCAGGACAAGCAGCAGTAGTCACTGGTTCTGTGCTCCCTGGATGGGCTGCTGCCAGGGGAACTTGAACGGCGTCTTGACCACCACACCGTAGCTCCACGATCTGGACCGGAAGAAAAACAGTTCGCTGGTCATGGGTTCGCCGGTGAATCCGCCTCGATAAATTGGCATGACGCCGATGACCGTTGAACCCTCTGTGGTGATCCTGCGCGCTATTTCTGCAACACGCCCACTCAGACGCATGAATTCGTCCCAGCTGGTCGGCTGATCCAGATGGGTCAACAGCACCCGGCAGGTTTGTGCCCGACAACTGATCTCCTGACCCGTCAAAGCCAGCTGACCGTCGGACGCCAGCCTGGAAATATCGCGCAGGATTGCGGTCTCCGCCGCGGGACCCCAGGACGGATCAACGGCTTCCTTTTCGAAGTCGGCCCTGGTTGCATCCACAAAGCCGAGCGGATCCGGCTTGTCCGGTGTGCCTGCTGCGCGCCCCCTGTCTTTCGTTGCAGCCGCCGCTTCCAGGAGGGCCCTCAATACGCTGTCGCGTCGGGCTGAATCGGACTGGCCGGCGTGCGCTGCCGCCTGACTCCTGAAGATCGCACCAGGGTTTGCTGCATTGGCCGGTGCCGACTGTTGACGTGCGACCAGTGCTGCCCAGAAACGCCCGGTCAATGCGCGGCGATCTGCTTCGGGCTGCTCCGCCAGCGCAGCTTCGAGTGCCTGTCGCACTTCCGCCTGTTGCAGCCGTTCGGCAGCGGGCTTCTGGGCAGACATCGTCCTCATGACGGATTGCAGGAAGCGCTCGGTCTGCAGGCGGCGATCAGCATCAGACTGGCTCGCCGCCCGATCCCCCTGCGTCACGAGCCGCTGCAGATGCGCGACGTTGTCGGCGACAGGCATGCTTTCCGGCAAGTCGTCGTCCGGAATATTGCTGGCGGACCGTTGCATCGCGGACACCTGATCCCTGGGATCGGTCGCAACGCGAGCCTTCGCAGCAGTTCCCGCAGCCGCCACCAGCCGCAGCGGCATGACACCCACCGCAGCCACGACGATCAACAACGCAATTGAACCGGTCCGTGGCAGGAAGGAGGTGTTCTGCAGCATGTTCAATCTCTTTTCGAGGCTACGGAAGGTTGGAGAGGCACTGGCAAGTCCGGTCCCGGAGTCCGGCGCAGTCCCGAGACGAAGCAGCAGGCGTCCATAGTCCCGGCGGGAACGGGCACCTGCGTGCACGGCGGCCGCATCGCAGGCCGCCTCACGGGCGATGCCGTATTCGCGCTCCGCCAGATGCGCGAGCGGATGGAAGAAGAAACAGTGTCGGGCGAGTGCCGGAATGCATCCCCACCACAGATCCCCGCGGCGCAGGTGCGCCAGTTCGTGCGCGAGGACCATCGTCAGTTCTGCGTCGTCCAGTCGCGCGCAGGCTGGCAGCAACAGTGTGGGACGAAGGTGGCCGATCAGCAGCGGCGAGTCGACTTCTTTCGACAGATGCAATCGGGGCGCAGCACGCAATCCACAGGCTTCGCAGGCGCAGGCCAGCGCGTGCAAGAGATTCCCGTCGGTGCAGGGCAGGGAAGTCCGCAGCAATTTGCGTCCGCGTCGCCAGCCGCGCAGCGTCGACCAGCACATGGCCAGGATCCCGACCATCCACAGCATGAAGAAGGCCAGCGGCCAAACCGGTTGCACGGACGCATCCGCAGCAGGCATTTTCTCGACAGCGCCAGTTCCGGTCAGGATCAAGGCCGGCGAAGGTACGGCTTCGGCAATGATGGTGGGTGTCGGCGGCAACCATGGCAGTTGCACTGGATTTGCGGTGAGCCCGACGAGGGCCTGCAGGGCGACCAGCCACCAGAGCCAGCACTGCGACGCAGGCGCGAGTCGGCGTACGTAACGGCAAATGGCCCATACAACGATGGTCAACAGGGCCGTCTGCACACTGGTTGCCAACAGCCGTTCCAGCAGCGACGAGATGAAAGCGTCCATTGGTCAATCCCCCTTCCTTGTGGATTGCAGTTTTTCCACCAGTGCCTCGAGCGCAGCAAGTTCCTCGTCGCTGACCTTGCCGCGTCGGGACATGAAGGCCACGAAAGGACTGACTGATCCCTGCAGGGTTTTTTCCACGAACGAAGCCACTGCGCCCTGCACCGCGTCTTCCTCGCCAGGGGTGGTGGAGTAGCGGAAGACGCCGTTCGAACGACGCCGCTTGAGGTAGCCCTTGGCACGCAGGCGCTCCATCATCGTCAGCACGGTCGATCGCGCCAGACCGCGCGACTCCGCGAACTCCGCAGCCACTTCGCCGACGGAAATTTCGCCCTGCTGGCCGACGTAGTGAAGCAATGCCAGTTCCCGATCACCGATGCTCCTGCGTCGCATATGTCACTGTCCGGATGTTGACTACACAGGTAGTCACTGTATTATTGACTACACGTGTAGTCAAGTAGTCCCGGTATTTTGGTTGCCAGGTCCCGACGGTCCGATAACGAGAACATGGACATTCAACGGTCAGCAGGTCGCAGTGGTCGCTACCGGCGCTTCGGGCTCGCCGGTGCGGCGACGCTGGGCGTGTTGCTGCTTGGGGGGTTCGCATTCAGCCTGGCTGGCCGGCCGGCCGCTGTGGGCGCAGACCTTGCGTGGAGCGGCGAAGTGAAAAGGGGCGAGTTCATCCATGAGGTCACGGCTGCCGGCAGCCTGTTCGCGCCGCAGATCCGTTCCATCACGAGTCGCAGCGACGGCACCGTCGAGCGTGTGCATGTGCTGGCGGGACACGTCGTCGGTCCGGACGACGTCTTGATGGAGTTGAGCAGCACGACGCTGCACGATGATCTGCAGAAAGCCCGCACTGCGCTCGACGCTGCAGAGGCAGAAGCCCGGTTGCAGCGCTCCAGGGCCGAGGACGACTACCTGAACCAGCAGGTGACGCTGGCTGGCATCGAGGCGGACTATGCGGCGGCGCAGTTCCAGAGCGACGCACAGCAGAAGCTCGCCAGGATCAATGCCACCTCCGAGCTCGACCTGCGGACCGCAGTCAGCAAGGCCGGGACGCAGAAGCGCCGCTATGAGGCCGCCAGGGCGCAGTTCGAGCGCTATCCGCAGACCCGTGCGGCGGAGGATGCGGCGACAGCCGCAAAGCTCACGCAGCAACGCCGCGACTTCGCGCGCCTCGGGCAGCAGATCGCAGACCTCAAGGTGCGCAGCGGCCTTGCGGGCACCGTGCAGAGCATCGATGTGGAAGAAGGTGAGCGCGTGACCTCCGGCAAACAGGTGGCGCGCATCGTGAATCCGGACAACCTCATTGCCCGCGTGCGCGTTTCCGAGCGCGACGCAGCGCTGGTGCAGGTGGGGCAGGTTGCGCGGCTGGAGATGGGCCGCCAGACACTCGAAGGTCAGGTTACGCGCGTCGAGCCAGTGGTCCATGACCGCCTCGTCACGGTGGACATCGCGCTCGCGGGTGCCGGCCACACCGGTCTGCGACCGGACCTGTCGGTGACTGCGCGTATCGAGATTGACCGCGCCGCACAGACGCTCGTGCTCGACCGGCCGGCCGGCCTGCGGGACGACCAGAAGTCGTTGAATCTCTTCCGCCTCGATGGTTCCGGCAGGCATGCCAGGCGCGTCAGCGTGGGGATCGGGCGGATTTCCTCGCGGCAGGTCGAGATCGCCTCGGGGTTGAAGGCCGGCGACCGCGTGATCCTCGCAGACATGACCGAATGGCTTGACGAGCCGGAGATCCGGATTCGCTGACTGCAACAGGCGGCGCCGCATAACCAGAGGGACCTGAACGTGACCAAAGCAACACCACTCATCGAGCTCCAGCAGTTGCGTCGTGTGTACACCACCGAGGAGGTCGAGACACACGCGCTCGGCGGCATCGATCTTGCGATCGGGCGTGGCGAGTACGTCACGATCGAGGGACCCTCCGGCTGCGGCAAGTCGACGTTGCTGACGGTGCTCGGACTGCTCGATGAGCCGACCTCCGGCGAATACGTGCTGGCGGGTGTTCCGGTCAGTCGCATCGATGCAGAAGAGCGTGCGCGCCTGCGGAACCGCGAGATCGGGTTCGTCTTCCAGAGTTTCAACCTGATTCCCGAAATGACGGTGGCCGAAAACGTCGGCCTGCCGCTGACCTATCGCAGTGGCGTCGGTGCTGCCGGCTCGAAGCAGGCCGTTGCCACCGCGCTGGAGCGGGTGAATATGGGACATCGCGCCGGACACCTGCCGGCGCAGCTGTCGGGTGGTCAGCAGCAGCGTGTCGCCGTGGCGCGCGCGCTGGTCGGCAATCCATCGTTGATCCTCGCCGATGAACCCACGGGCAACCTCGATGTCGCGAATGGCGATCAGCTCATGGAGCTGTTCGACCAGCTGCATGCCGAGGGCGCGACGCTGATAACCGTGACGCACAATCCGTTCTATGCCGAGCGCGCGAGCCGTCGCATCCACATGCTGGACGGCCGCCTGCGGGAGCAGGCATGAAAGGACTCTTCGAGGACGTCAGGCACGCGCTGCGACTGTACCGGCGCACGCCCGGCGCGAGCGTGATGGTCATCGTCGTGGTCGCCATCGGCATGGCCTTCGTCGCCGCCTTCCTGTCACTGTACTCCGACCTGGTCCTGCGGCCGGAGGCCGGCTTCGAGCCGGGCGCGCGGATCGTTTCGGTCGGCTGGAACGACGGCCGCAGGGCGGGTGGACTACCGCTCGAACTCATCGAGCGCATTGCAACGGAGTCGTCGACGCTCGCGCACGTGGCCGGCGTCGCGGCGGGACAGGTGTTCGCTGTCGGTGCCAGCAGGGAATACGGCATCGGCGAACTGGTCACCAGTGATTTCTTCCCGGGCATCAGACCGAAACTTGCGCTCGGGCGCGGATTCACGGCGGAGGAGCACGATGCGCAGGGCGAGCCGGTGGTCGTGATTTCCTGGCGTTACTGGCAGGAGCACTACGACGGCAGCCCTGCAGTGCTCGGCAAGACCCTCCAGATCGAAAGGATGATCACCCCGTTTGCGCCACGGCGGGCCATCGATGAGGAGGAACCGCCGAAGGATTTCCGCATCGTGGGCGTCATGGCCCGCGATTTCGCGGGTATCGCCCCGCCAGCGGCCCGGATCACCTCGGCGTTCTGGATGCCGGTGGAGCGCGGCCTTTCGATCCAGCCGGCGCAGGCCAGGGAGCAGATGAAGCGCAGCATGACGCTGCGTTGCATCGCGCGCCGCGCGCAGGGCGTGGGCAATGAGGCGGTGCTGCGCGAGCTGCAAGGCCGTTTTGCGGATGAGGAGTTCATCAACAAGCGGCCCGGCGCGCGCTACGAGGTGATCGGTCGCATCGTGCAGGACGTCTTCATCCAGCGCGCGACCGAGCGACAGCTGCGGCTGTTCCTGGGCGCGAGCGTGCTGCTCGCACTGGTGGCGGCTTCGAACGTGAGCCTGTTCCTGCTGGCGCGCGCACCGGGCCGTCGCCGCGAACTGGGCATTCGCATGGCTGTTGGCGCGCCGCCCGGAAGGCTTGGACGGCAGCTGGCTACCGAGGCGGCTGTGCTCGTTCTCGCTGCAGTACCGGTGGGCCTGATGTTGAGCACCTGGCTTGCCGGATTCCTGCGCGTGTTGCCTTTCCTGCGGCAGGCGCAGTGGCGCGATGTCACGGTGCTGGACTGGCGCGTGCTGAGCCTGGTCGGTGTCGTGCTGCTGGCGGTGACCCTGCTGGTGTCGCTGGCGCCGATCCTTGGCCTGAAAAAAATGGGCATCGCCGCGAGCAGCCGGCAGGTCGCGGCACGTGCCACCGTCGCGCAGCGCATCGCCGGCACGGCCCAGGTTGCCATCGCTGCAGTGCTGGGCGGCGCTGCGATGGCGTTCACCTGGTACCTGGCCTCGATGCTGCTGGCGTATCCGGGATACAGGACGAAGAATCTCTATGCCGCGCCGTATGCAATGCTGGTTCGCGCGCACATGGAGAACGGCCGGATGCTCACCGAGCAGGGAGTGGTCGACAACGCGCGCAAGCGCGATGCCTTCGCTGCCGTGCCAGGGCTCACGGCTGTTTCCCTCGCGGGTGCGGCGCCGGGTGTGCAGTCCCCTGGCGGTGGTACCGGCGTGAGCACGGTGCCGGATCCGCAGCACCCGGAGCTGCCCGTTCGCGTCCGCACGACGGCGATCGACGGCCGCTATGTCGGCATGCTGGGACTAAAGGTGCTGCACGGCCGGAATCTCACCGACAACGACATCGGGGGAGCGCTGGTGAACCAGACCTTTGCGCGCCGCTTCTTCGGGCGCGACGACGTGGCCGGCGAACCCATGCCGGCGCAGTCCAGGTCCGCGGGCGCCTACACGTCTGCCGAGGCCACGCAGATCGTCGGTGTGCTGCAGGACTTCTCCTTCGAACATCCGCTGGCCACCATCGACCCGATGGTGTTCGCGACCGCGGGCTCCGCGATGGGCGGCGTGGTGCTCGTCCAAAGCACGCTGCCGCTGCGCGCATTCCAGGACGAGTTCCGGGAGGTGGCGCGGAAGCTGGAGCTGAACATGACCGGCAACCTCGTTCCGCTGGACAGGGCGCGCCGCGATTTCCTCGCGCCGGACCGCGCCCGCGGCTTCCTCACCATCGGCGCCGCGGCGCTCGTCGCGCTGCTCGCGGCCTTCGGCTTCTACGGCATACAGCGTTATCTGGTTGCAGCCGGCCGCCGCGAGTACGCGATCCGTGCGTCGCTTGGCGCCGGTCCACGCGCCTTGGGCCGGCTCGTGTTCACGCGCGGCATGCTGCTGGGCATGCCTGGTCTGGTGCTTGGTGCGCCGCTTGCCTTCATCCTGGTAGCATGGCTGCGCGACGACTACGTTTCGCGCGCGATCTCACCACTGGCCGTCACGCTCGCCGTTGTGCTCGGGCTGGTGCTGCTGCTGCTCGTCGCGAGTCTCGGCCCTGCGCGCCTCGCCCGGCGCACGCAGCCCGCGCCGCTGTTGCGGGAAGACTGACCGTCATGAACGTTTGCTGGCACTGGTCGCACGATTGGCGCGACAATCCGGTCGCCCAACCTTGTTTCACGCAGGAGCCCGATCATGGCGATGGACGTCGTCGACTACGAAATCTTTGGCAACGAAATGCAGTACGTCGAGGTCGAGCTCGATCCGGGCGAGGCTGCCATCGGCGAGGCCGGCGCCATGATGATGATGCAGGACGGTATCCAGATGGACACCATTTTCGGTGACGGTTCCGCGCAACAGGGTGGGCTGTTCGGCAAGCTGCTGGGCGCCGGCAAGCGCCTGGTGACGGGCGAGTCGTTGTTCACCACCATCTTCCACAATGAAGGCCGGAGCAAGGCCCGCGTCGCATTCGCGGCGCTGTATCCCGGCAAGATCATTCCCGTGGATCTCTCCACCATTGGCGGCACGCTGATCTGCCAGAAGGATTCCTTCCTGTGTGCAGCGCGTGGTGTATCGCTGGGCATCGCTTTCAACCGCAAGCTGGGCGTGGGCCTGTTCGGTGGCGAAGGCTTCATCATGCAGAAGCTGGATGGCGATGGCCTGGCCTTCGTGCATGCCGGCGGCACGCTGGCGGTGAAGGATCTCGCCCCCGGCGAAACGCTGCGGGTCGATACGGGTTGCGTGGTGGCGTTCCAGCCCAGCGTGGATTTCGACATCCAGTACGTGGGCAAGCTCAAGAGCGCGCTGTTCGGCGGCGAGGGACTGTTCTTCGCCACGCTGCGTGGACCGGGCCGTGTGTGGCTGCAGTCCCTGCCGCTGTCGCGCCTGGCCAATCGCATCGTGATGGCTGCACCGGCCGCCGGTGGATCCAGGCGCGACGAGGGCTCGCTGCTGGGTGGACTTGGCGGTCTGCTGGATGGCGACAACGACTGAGCCCGCATGGAGGCAATCAACGCACGCCTGTTCGGGCCGGGGTTGCCGCCAGCGGGGCAGACCTGCACCTGGCAGCGCGACAGCGGCCTGATCAGCTGGGCGGAGGGACGCACGCGTTTGCCTGCCACCGCGGGAGAAGTGCGCGTTGCAGGCTTTGACCTGCAGGGCATCGAACTGGCCTGGCAGGACGCCAGGAGTGGCGCAGGCGCGCAGGGGCGCTGGGCTCTGCAGGTGCTGGCAGCCGGGGAGGCGGCGCGCGTGCGCGCTGCGCCACCAGCAGGTTGGCACGAAGTGTTCGCAAAGCTTGCGGGCGGCCGCCGTGCGCGGCGCGGCAGGCTGGCGCTGGGTTGGTCAGCCCTGCTGCTGTTTCTGGCGTTGCCGCTGCTGCTGGTGCTGGGCTTCTTCCTGCTGGCAGACGATCTGGCTGGCTGGGCGGCCAGTCGCGTATCGGTGAAACAGGAAGTGGCGCTGGGCGACGCCAGTTTTGCTGCGATGAAGCCACGGCTGGCGCTGCGCGATGATGGCGAGGCTGCTGCCGTGCTGCGCGAACTGGGCGCGCGCCTCACCAGGGGATCGGTCTATACCTACCGCTTCCACCTGGTGGAGGACAAATCGATCAATGCCTTTGCCGTGCCCGGCGGCATCGTGGTCGTGCACAGTGGTCTGCTCGCCGCCACGCGCAGCCCGGAGGAACTGGCCGGTGTGCTCGCGCATGAGGTGCAGCATGTCGAGTTGCGCCACAGCCTCAAGTCGATCATGAAGCAGCTGGGCCTGTCGGCGGTGTGGGCCATGGCAAGCGGCGATCTTGCCGGCGCGATGACCGGCAAGGCAGCACAGCACATGATGGAATTGAAATTCTCGCGCGATGCCGAGCGCGAGGCGGATTCAGCAGGCCTCGATGCCCTGTTGCGCGCCGGCATCGACCCTGCGGGCATGCCGGCTTTCTTCGCCACACTCGACAAGGCTGGCGGTGCGCCGCCCGCGCTGTTGTCCACGCATCCGGCATCGGCTGCGCGCCGCGAAGCACTCGCGGCGCGCATGCAGGCCAAGGGTTCGCATCCTTTCGAACCCTTGCCCTACCGGTCCTGGCCACCCGCGCTCTAGAGAGCGCATCCGGCGCATTCCCTGCGCAGGGGGTCACCAGTTCCTGCCTCGCTGGTTCCGCGCCTTCCGCAGTACACTGCCGAGGTTCCAGGCAATCCCCGATGAACTCACTCATGGAAAGCTGGCCGCGGCGGCACCGTATCACGGTCGATGACTACCACCGGATGGCGCAGGTGGGCCTGCTCGCGCCCGATGCGCGGGTCGAGTTGGGTGAACCAGCCCAGTCACCTGTTCAACAAGGCTGTGGGCGAGCAGGGCATCGTCCAGACACAGGGCGTGGTCCGGCTGGACCGTGCCTCCGAGCCACAGCCCGGTCTCGTTGTGCTCGCGCCGCGCAAGGACTTCTACCGCAGCGCGCATCCCTCGCCGCAGGACGTGCTGCTGCTGATTGAAGTCAGCGACAGCACGTTGCGCTACGACCGCGAGGTGAAGGTTCCGCTCTACGCCCGTCATGGCATCCCGGAAGTCTGGATCGTGGATCTGCAGAACGGCGCACTGCATGTCTACCGCAAGCCGGAAAGCGGGAAATACCTGGACCAGCACGCCGCGCAGGAGCCTGGCGTCATGTTGCTGGCGGGGCTGTCCGGCGTGGCGGTGGACCTGTCCGGAATCCTGTAGGGCTGATCAGCCACCACCAAAGTGGTCGCCCGGACTCTTCAGGTAGGGAGTGGGTCCGGTTCGTGACCCGGCGGGCAGTTCCTCGGCGTGCGGCTGCGTCTACTTGCCTGCGCGGTCCGGCCCATGCGTCAGCGTGGCGATGCGGTACACCGAGCCCCTGCCCACCACGTACAGCGCGCTGCGGTCCGCTCCCGCGAATGCCAGGTTCTGCGCCTGTTTGGGCATCGCGATGATGCCCAGCGCATTGCCCTCGGGCGAGAACACCTGCACGCCGAGAGTGGTGGCGACGTACAGACGCCCCTTCTCGTCGACGGCGAGGCCATCGGCACCGCCCGACGGGGCCGCGCTGCCCTGCGCTGGTGGTGTCGCAAGCTTCGCGAAATCGCGGCGCTTGCCTGCGGTGCCCTTGCTGTCCAGCTCGAAGGCGTAAACCCACTCGCCGCTGGTATTGGCCACGTACAGCGTGCGCTCGTCCGTGCTCAGCGCGACGCCGTTGGGGCGGGGAATGTCGGCGGTGATCAGCACCAGCTTGCCATCCGCCGCGATCTGGTACAGCGAGGAAGGCAGGATCACCGGCGCGGTCGAGCCGATCGGTATCGAGTCGGTGAAGTAGATGTTGCCGCGCTTGTCCGCTACCAGGTCGTTGGGGCGGTTGAAGGGCTTGCCGTCGTATTTGTCCGCCAGCACCCGCGGTGGCGCACCGGGCTGCAGCACGCCGATGACCGGGGTCTTCTGCAAGGTCGCCACGATCTCGCCGCTGGTGGTGCGGGCCAGCGCATTGGCGCCGAAGGGACCTTCGAACCAGGTGGATACCGTGCCATCCGCAGCCGCCCGCAGCACGCGGCCGGCCTGGTTGTTGGTGAACAGCACGCTGCCGTCGGTATCGCGCATCGGCCCTTCGACTGCCTCGAAGCCGTCCTTGACCAGCTGGATTGGTGTGCCGGCATTGACGACACCGGCGATCGCCGGCGTTGCAGTTACCGCGGGCACGGGAGCGGGCGCATCTGCAGCAGTGGCGGAGAGCCATGTTCCGGAGAGCAGAACCAGTGCGGCGAGAGAGTGGGCAATCCGGAATTTCATCGACTTTCTCCTGCGACCGCGGGCGAACGCCGCGTGTGACGATCGAAGATGATCAGCGTGATACAGGACACGACCATCGGTGCGGCAACCACGAAGAACACCGAGCTTGCCGTGTATCCCCCGCCGCCGAGCATGTAGCCGGCAACCTTGGGGCTGGGCACGTTTCCGAACATGCGTCCGCAGGCAATCGCCGCGCCGATGCCCGTGGCGCGGATATGCGTGGGATAGAACTGCACTGCGGGCGGATACAGCAGGAAGAAGGCGCCGGAGACGAACACTCCGCAGGCAAACGCCGCGCTCATGTTCACCGCGTAGCCCGCAGGCAGGAGCAGGGCGATCGTGATGCAGCTGGCCACTGCGCCGACGATGGCCGCCAGCAGCACCATGGTGCCCCGCCAGCGGCGCGCGAACAGCGGCAATATCAGGCCGCCCGCCATGGCGCCCAGCGAGTAGTACATGGTTGCGTCGATGCCGACATCATCCGGCTTGCCGGCGCCGTTGAAGGTCGCCGTGAGCGAATTGGTGAAGTAGCTGACTGCGAAGCAGATGCCGACAAAGGTCACCCACAGCAGCACGGTGCCGGTTGCCCGTCCCTGCGTGAACAGCTCGGCGAACTGCTCGAACCAGGGTCGGCGCGGACCACCTGCTGCCGCGGAGCGCGTGTCGATGTAGCGCGGCGATTCGGGCAAAAACAGCACCACCAGTATCATCACCAGCGCGCAACCGCCTGCCACCCACAGCACCGGTGTCTGCCAGGGACCGGCCATCATCGGCAGCCTCACCAGCTTCGGCGCCAGCACACCGCCACCGGCCTGCCCCAGGAATACCAGGGCCACGACATTGCCGCGCACGCGCGCGGGCAGGGCCTCGGCAACCAGCGCGACGGCAGCCGGAATCACGCCACCGAAGGAGATGCCCCCTATGAAACGTGCCACCATCAGTTGCGGCACGGTGGTGCAGAAGGTGGTCGCAAATGTCACAGCCGTCATCAGCAGCATCGCCGTGATCAGCGAAGTGCGCCGGCCGATGCGATCGCCCAGCCAGCCCATCAGCAGGCCGCCGACGATGGTGCCGACGACTCCGCAGGTCAGGATTGAACCCCAGGTTTCCTGCGTCACCGACCATGCGTCGCGGAACCGCGATGCCAGCACCGGGAGCAGCGTCAGGTCGGTGCCCTCGATCAGGGTAATCAGTACGCACAGCGCGACGGTAAGTGCCTGGCGGCCGCCGATGCGGCCACTGTCTATTGTTGTTGTGTTTGACACGGTGGTGGAAGCTAGGGGCGCCCTGCCGCCTCAACTTGCCTGAAGCGGCACAGTCCCTTGCGCAACTTGCCAAACACGGCGGCGCACCGGTATCTAGCTTGCGGACCTGGCAGCAGCGGAGACATCGTGACCGATGAGTTGTTCGATATTCGGGGAAAAGTCGCGCTGGTCACCGGCGGCACCAGCGGCATTGGCCTGATGATCGCGCGCGCATTGGTGCGTCGTGGTGTCAGCACGTATATCGCCGGCAGGGATGGTGCACAGGTCCAGGAAACCGCAGCCGGGCTGGCCGGCGGTGGCCATTGCTCAGGCCTGGTCGCCGATCTTGCCGAAGCCGAAGGCCCGCAGCGACTCGCCGCGCAGCTGGCACAGCGCGAGCCGCAGCTGCACCTCCTGGTCAACAACGCCGGTGCCAACGAAACCGGCACCATCGACTCCCTGTCGGTCGCGGACTGGGACAAGGTGCTGAACGTGAACCTGCGGGCGGGCTTCTTCCTGGTCCAGCAGCTGCTGCCACAACTGCGCGCCGCTGCCACGGCGCAGGATCCGGCGCGCATCATCAACATCGGCTCGATCGGCGGCCTGCACATCCCGAACTGGGATGCCTTTCCCTATGGCGCATCGAAGGCGGCGCTGCATCACCTGACGCGCGCCCTGGCGAAACGCCTTGGCCGGGATCACATCGTGGCCAATGCCATCGCACCCGGTCCGTTCCCCTCGCGGCTGACCGATACGGACTCCGCCGCGGTGAAGAAGAGCGTGCAGACCTACATCCCGCTGGGCCGCTCCGGCGAGCCTGCGGACATCGAAGGGCTGGTGGTGTTCCTGGCGTCGCGCGCCGGCGCTTACGTCAACGGGGCAACGATTCCGCTGGATGGCGGCTACATCGCCGCACTGTAGACAACTGGCCCCGCGCGCCAACCCCGGTATAGTGGCGACCGCTTCTCGAGTCAGTGCAGAGGATTCTGGAGTACATCATGGATGCAAGCGCTGGTCCGATCCGCAAAGTGCGCGCCTCGCGCATGGCGAAGAATGTCGAGCATGCCGTCGTCTATCGGCGCGAGAACGAGTTCGCCAGCCATCCCTATGTGCGCGGATTCTGGGAGAACGCAGCGGGGCACCTGATCTGCAATTTTTCGGTGGCCACTGTGGATTACCACGGCGATCCGAACCGGCTGGCGCACACCGGC
The DNA here is from genome assembly GCA_015655465.1 of Gammaproteobacteria bacterium. Taxonomy (GTDB): domain Bacteria; phylum Pseudomonadota; class Gammaproteobacteria; order Steroidobacterales; family Steroidobacteraceae; genus ZC4RG30. The sequence continues at coordinate 21,442 of JAATEY010000195.1, forward strand.
CTCGTCAGTGGTCCGGGTGGCAGGCGCGCCGCGACCATCCGCTCCGAAGACCGCGGGCGAACATGGAAGGTCACCAACGAAGACCCGAAACGCCCCAACAATGACGTGATGGCGCCCCGGCCCGGCATCGACGGCAGGCCCGGGCCGCTCGCAGAGATCGGACCGGTCGATTTCCTCGACCGGAATGTGCTGGTCTCGAACTTCAATCACCAGTACATGCCGAACGACCCGCTGATCAGGGAGTACTACAACAGCCTGCGCGCCACCGTCGATGCGCCCGACCGCCAGGTTTTCTTCCGCGTGTCGAAGGATGGGGGCAGCAGCTGGTCACGTTCCGCACTGGTGCCGAACGACGGTTTCTATTCCCTGGCGGCGACAGAATCGGCCACGGTGCGGCCCGATGGCCGCTGCCTGCTGTTCCTCAGCGGTGTCACGAAGCAGGGCGCGGGCAGTCGACCGGTGGTCTACCGCAGCATGGATGACGGCACGAGCTTTCATTTCCTGTCCTTCGTCACGCCGAAGGACGAGTCGCGCTATGGGGGCCTCAACCTGATGTATCCGCGCGGCCTGATGCTGCCCAGCGGTCGCCTGCTGTGCACGCTGCGGCTCGACCGCAACTGGGACGGCGACATGTGGACCGAGCTCTATGCCAGCGACGATGGCGGTCGCACCTGGGGGTTCCTGTCGCGCGTCAATGACTTCGGTGCGCCGAGCGCACCGCTGCTGCTGCGGGACGGTCGGCTGGTGATGACCTGGGGCGCGCGCTTTGCGCCCTCCGGCATCCACGCGGCGGTCAGCGAGGACGAAGGCCGCACCTGGGGGCCCGAGATCATCGTGCGCGATGATGGTGGCAGCTGGGATATCGGCTATCCGCGCGCCTGGGAGGCATCGCCCGGCAGGATCGGAGTGATCTACTACTACAACAGCAAGGACGACCCGTTGCAGATCAAGCCGGTGGGTACGTCGCTGTGGGGCGCGGGCGGCGTGCGCTTCATCGCGCGCAGTTTCTTTTCCGTGGACTGAAGGCAGAGCATGGACCTTCCCTTGTTCGATACGCATGCGCATCTGATCGGCGACGATTGGGAACGCTATCCTCCACTGGCAGTGCGACCCGGCCTGCCGACGCGACGTACGGACTACACCGTTACTGCGGAAGCCCTGATCGACCTGATGGACAAGCACAACGTACCGACGGCTCTCGCGGTGCAGCGCCTGCATGTTTACGGTTACGACAACAGCTACATCATCGACTCGTGGCAGAAGTACCCCGACCGGCTGCTGCCGGTTGTCATGCTCGACACGCAGGATCCGGCGACGCCGGGCCGGTTTACCGACATGGTCAGGAACAATGGCGTGCGCGGCTTTCGCATGGCCAACACGCGGCCCGCGCATCTGGATACCGCCTGGATCAA
>JAATEY010000321.1 GCA_015655465.1 Gammaproteobacteria bacterium
GGGCCCATGGCCTCGTAGCCGAAAGCGATGAGATTGCCGGTCTTCGCGTCGAGCTTGGGATGCGCGGTGAAGGTCTTGCTCTTGAGCTGGTCGTTGAAGCGGTAGACCGGGTCCAGCGTGGCGAGTGTGTTCAGGTCCATCGCGGCTGGCGGGCTGTCTTCCTTCATGGCCAGCAGCACGCCGTTGTGATGGATGATGTGGGTGTTGTGGGTGCCGCGGCTCTTGCCCTTGACGCCGGGATCGTCGAGGTAGGGATTGCGGTACATCGGGAACAGCAGCTTGCCGGCCTTTTCCTGCGCCACATAGCGTTCATTGCGCACGAAGCGGCTCTTGTAGCTGACGTGGCCGTTGTCGAAGCGGAACATGCTTACATGTCCCTCGCCATCGAAGGGAATGTTGCCTGCGCGCAGCTGGAATTGCGGATCGGGTCCGGTGCGATAGAAGCCGCCGGCGAGGTCCGTGGGAATCTTGCCGTCCACTTCGCAGTCGGCGATGTCCATCTCGACGCGGAACAGCTGTGGCCCGCGAGCCGCCGATGGAGCATAGCGCTGCGCAATGTCGGTTGGCGGAGCTGCACCCATGGCAGGGGCCGGAGCCTGCTGGGCCGCAGCGGCACCGGCAGTGAGCGCGGCACCGATTCCGGCAGCCGTGCCCAGCGCACCGCCCATGAATTGACGCCGATCAACGGCCGCCATCGAATCGCTGCTGCCGATTTCAGTCGTGTCTGTGCCCTTGCCGTTCATGACATCCCCCGGTTTCGCTGTGTTCCCAAGTTTCGCAGAATCGGCGGCAGGCGGCGAGCCGCCTGCGCGTGACCGCTGCTACCGCGGCCAGGCGCCGAGAATGGTTCCCATTGCCGCAAAATTGACCACCTGATAGGCGGCATTGATGCACCACAGCTTGAACGGCCGTTGCTCGAACAGGTAGATGACGCCCAGCGCCGTGGCAATGAAGAAGAAGCCGGTGAATGCACCCGTGTGCAGACCGGTGCCCCAGCCGCCATGGTCACCCAGCAGTATGGCCAGGCCCGTGGCGCCGAGCGCATTCAGCACGTAGGCGCCGCCGAAGGTCAGGGCCATGCTGGCCTCGGCGCCCTTCTCCTTGCTCATTCCCGTCAGCTGCATCCAGGGCTTCTGGAACAGGGGCCCGTACCAGATGCTGCCGATGACAAAGCCGGACAGCGCCGCAACCAGGATGCCGAACCAGTTGAGGGTGGCGATATGATGCATGCCGGACTCCCTGCGATTTGTCATTGAATGATGGGCGACAGCGAACTGCTGCATCTTGCTTCAGGTACATGGGAACTGGAAGTGCAGCCGGGCCGCGGTGGCGCGGTGACGGCGCTGCGGCATGGCGGCAGGCCGGTGCTGGTTTCGCCCGACCCCGCGTCGGTGGATGCGATGGGTGCGGCGTGTTTCGTGCTGGTGCCATACGCCAACCGCATCGCGCAGGGGCGCGTGAGTCTCGATGGCCGGCAGTGGACGCTGCCGCGGAACTTCGGTGATCACGCGCATCCACTGCACGGCACGGGCTGGAAGCGACCCTGGTCCGTTGCGGGGCAGCAGGCGGATTTCATCGAGCTGCGATTGCAGCACACACCGGACGCGCACTGGCCCTGGGCTTTTTCGGCGCGGCAACGCATCGGCCTGCTGGCCGACGCAATCCGCTTCGAACTGCATGTAACCAATGAAGCGCCCGAGCCTGCCCCGATGGGTGTGGGATTTCATCCGGCGTTTGCGGCATGCGCATCCACCACCTTGCGCACGCAGTTCGAGGGTGTATGGCTGATCGATGCCGACAGCCTGCCAGCGTCGCACGTGCCTGCGGGTGAAGTACTTCTTGAGCTGCCCGGCGATGTGACCGCACTGCGCAACACACTGGTCGATCACTGCTTCACGGCCTGGTCGCGCGACCTGCGCATTGAAAACGCAGGCACTGGCGGTGAACTCGCGGTGGAGTTGCACGCATCGCCCGGAATGAATTTCCTGCAGCTCTACCTGCCGCCCGGCAAGAGCTGGTTCTGCGCCGAACCGATGAGCCAGATGCCCGATGCCATGAATCACCGCACCGGCGTACGGGAAACCGGTCTGCGCTTTCTGGCGCCGGGGAAGTCGTTGCAGGCGTGGCTGACGATTGCCGTGCACGCTGCGCGCCGGCCAGAGGCCTGAAGCCTGCGCGCGACTACAGCCCCATCATCGCGCGGTCCGCAGCAATGAGCTTCACGAAGGATGGCCGTGCCGAGATGCGCGCGTGGTACGCGGCAAGTTGCGGATACTTTGCCGGGTCCACTGCCGCATTGGCGTAAGTCATGTTGACGATCATGCTGGTGACCGCAATGTCGGCGATGCTGAAGTCGTCACCGGCCAGGAATCCGGCGGCAGGCGCGACTGTTTCCAGATAGGCGTACAGGGGTGGCAGCAGGGTGGTCTGCGCCTCGTTGGCCTCTTTCTGGTCGCCCGGCATATTCAGGAATCCGGGCGCAATGATGCGATTGAAGAAGATCTTGAACTCCACGCCGTACAGGATGGTATCGGCCATTTCCTCGAACCAGATGGCCTTGCCGCGCGCGCGCGCCTCCTGGGGAATGAGCGCCGGCGCCGGAAACTTCGCTTCCAGGTAGCTCACTATCGCCGTGGAATCGGCCAGCGTGTAGTCGCCGTCCCGGAACGCGGGGATCTTGCGGAAGGGGCTTGCCGCCAGGAACCCGGCGTCATCGCTGGTCGTGGGATTGATGGGCCGGTTCTCCAGCGCAATGCCCTTTTCAGCGGCAACGACCAATACCTTGCGCACGAACGGGGAAACACTGGCACCGAACAGAATCATCTGGGCTCCTTGTTGCGTTGGATGCATTCAACCAGGCAGGCGCGACAGATCCGCGATGCCGGTGAACAGCTCGCGCAGCGTGCCGAGCATCGCAAGCCGGTTGGCGCGCAGCGCAGGGTCCGGATCCATCACCATCACTTCATCGAAGAATGTGTCCACAGCGGGGCGCAGGCGCGCAAGCTCGGCCAGGGCCGCGGCATAGTCGCCGGTGGCGATATGGCCGGGCACTGAATGCATCACGCCCTGCAGGGCCGTGAAGAGCATGCGCTCGGCGTCGAACTTCAGGCGCGTGGCGTCGATGGGCGCACTGCCCGTATCGCCGCCGGCGGACTTCTTGAGGAGGTTCGCGATGCGCTTGTTGGCCGCGGTGAGGCTGGCAGCCTCCGGTAGCCTGAGGAAGCCAATCAGCGCGCGCGCGCGCGCGTCGAAGTCCAGCGGCGAACGAGGTCGCGTGGCGAGCACGGCGTCGCACACCTCGGGTGTGATGCCCGCAATTGGCGGCCCGCCATCGGGAGGTTCCAGCCAGGCGTTGCGCTGCCGCTCCATCAGGTATTCATAAACCTGGACCGCTACAGCGTCGCGTGCCTGCAATGGCTTGCCGCCAGCGGGCACAGGTGCGTCGAACACCGTGTGCGTGCGCAAGGCCGCATCGACGAGATCGATCAGATCGAGCGGCAGCCGTTTCTCGTAGATCATGCGGCCGATGCCGATCGCCGCGCGCCGCAGCGCGAAAGGATCCTTCGTGCCACTGGGCTTCTGCCCGATGGCGAAGATGCCGGTGAGTGTATCCAGCCGGTCGGCCAGCGCCACCGCAAGTCCCGCCTTCGTGGTCGGCAGCGCATCGCCTGCGCCGCGCGGCTGATAGTGCTCCGCGATTGCAGCAGCGACTTCCGCAGGCTCGCCATCGGCTGCCGCGTAGTAGCGGCCCATGATGCCCTGCAGTTCCGGGAACTCACCCACGAGGTTCGTCACCAGGTCGCACTTGGCAAGTAGCGCCGCGCGCGCCGCGAGTGCGCCATCGCCATCGATGCGCGCCGCGATCTCGCGGGCAAGATGGGTGACGCGCCTGACCTTGTCGCCGATGGATCCGAGCTGGTTCTGGAAGGTCACGGCATCGAGCAGCGGCAGGCGTGCGGCCAGCGGTTGCCGGCGATCCTGTTCCCAGAAGAACGCCGCGTCGGAGAGACGCGGGCGCACCACGCGTTCGTTGCCGCCGCGCACCACGCCGATGTCGGTGCTGTCGATATTGCTGACGGTGATGAACCAGGGCAGCAGCTTGCCGCTGGCATCCTCGACCGGGAAATAACGCTGATGATCCTGCAGCACCGAGATCAGCAGCTCGCGCGGCAATGCGAGAAAGCGTTCTTCGAAACGTCCGGCCAGCGGCACGGGCCATTCCACCAGCGAGGTGACTTCATCCAGCAGCGCATCAGGGACAAGTGCTCTGCCACCCTGCTGCGTTGCCAGTGCCGCGACGCCATTGCGGATGCGTTCGCGCCGGGTGGCGAAGTCTGCAACGACCTTGCCGCGCTGTTCGAGCGTGCGTTCATAGCTGGCAGGCGTTGCCAGGCGCAGCGCCCTGGCGGCATGGAAGCGATGGCCGCGCGTTTCATTGCCCGCGGCAATGCCGAGCACCGCAGCGGGGACGATCTCGCGTCCCAGCAGCATGACCAGCCAGTGCGCGGGGCGCACGAACTGCGCTTCGCCCGCACCCCAGCGCATGCGCTTCGGAATCGGCAGCGCATCCAGCGCTTCAGTCACGAAGGAAGGCAGCAGCTCACGCGCCGCAGCGCCGGCCTTAACGCCGGTGAAACTCAGGCACTCATTGCCCTTCGGATCGGTTTCCCGTCCCAATGCCTCGAGCGCCACGCCGCAGGTCTGTGCAAATGCCGTCGCAGCGCGCGTGGGTGCGCCAGCCTTGTCGAATGCGGCAGACACGGGCGGGCCGCGACGCTGGATCTTCTGTTCCGGCGCCTGCAGGGCCAGGCGCTGCACGCGCACCGCGAGACGGCGCGGTGTGGCGAAGGCTTCGACCTTGCCATGGCCGAGACCCGCCGCATCGATGCGCGACGACAGCCCGTCGCGAAATGCCTCCGACAGCGACAACAATGCCTTCGGCGGCAGCTCTTCCGTGCCCAGCTCCACCAGGAAGTCGGCGTGCGCACTCATGCCTGCACCTTCTGCAGCATCGGAAAGCCCAGCGCTTCGCGGCTGGCGTAATAGCTCTGCGCCACGGCCCGCGACAGCGTGCGCACGCGCAGGATGTAACGCTGCCGTTCGGTCACCGAGATGGCGCGCCGCGCATCCAGCAGGTTGAAGGTATGCGAGGCCTTCAGCACCTGCTCATAGGCAGGCAGGGCGAGCTTCGCGGCCAGCAGTTCGTTGCAGGCCTTCTCGTGTTCGTCGAAGTGGCGCAGCAGCACCGCCACATCCGCGTGCTCGAAGTTGTAGGCCGACTGCTCCACTTCATTCTGGTGAAACACGTCGCGATAGGTGACGCGGCCCAGCGGACCATCGGCCCACACCAGGTCATACACGCTCTCGACACCTTGCAGGTACATCGCCAGGCGTTCGAGTCCGTAGGTGATCTCGCCCGTCACCGGCCGGCAGTCCAGTCCGCCCACCTGCTGGAAATAGGTGAACTGCGTGACTTCCATGCCGTTGAGCTAGACTTCCCAGCCCAGCCCCCAGGCACCCAGCGTGGGGGATTCCCAGTTGTCCTCGACGAAACGCAGGTCATGCACCAGCGGATCGAAGCCGATGTGCCTGAGCGAGTCGATATAAAGGTCGAGGATGTCCCTGGGCGAAGGTTTGATCACCACCTGGAACTGGTAGTAATGCTGCAGGCGAAACGGGTTGTCGCCATAACGCCCGTCGGCCGGGCGCCGTGACGGCTGCACATAGGCCGCGCTCCAGGGTTCCGGCCCGATCGAGCGCAGAAAAGTGGCGGTGTGAAATGTGCCGGCGCCCACCTCCATGTCATGTGGCTGCAGGAGCACGCAGCCCTGTGCTGCCCAGTATTGCTGCAGCGCAATGATCAGGTCCTGGAATGTGGCAGGCCGGAGGCCGATTTTTCTTGTGGCCATGGGGTGTTAGCGCAGTCAGGGTCGGCAGTGGAGCGCGGCAGTATATCGGCTCAATCCCGGTGCGCAGAGCTCCAGAACGGGGCCTGGTTTTGCACCGTAATAATGCGGCGTGCGATGCAATGCACTATCATGGTGCGAAGCGCGGGTCTGCAGCCAGCTGTTCACCGCTAACCCATTGATTGCAAAGCGTGACGCGGTTGGCACATTGCCTGCAACGCACAGAAGCCTGCCGTCCAAGACCAAAACTTATATCCGGAGGAGCTATGACGACATCGAGTGACGTACTGCAGCTGATCAAAGACAAGGAGGTCAAGTACGTTGATTTTCGTTTCTGCGATACACGCGGCAAGGAACAACACGTCACGGTTCCCTCCCATCAGGTCAAGGAAAGCCTCTTCACTGAAGGCAAGATGTTCGACGGCTCCTCGATTGGCGGCTGGAAGGGCATCAATGAATCCGACATGATCCTGATGCCGGATCCGTCCACCGCGATCCTCGATCCCTTCTTCGAAGACACCACCCTCAACCTGCGCTGCGACATCATCGAGCCAGCCACGATGCAGGGCTACGAGCGTGATCCGCGTTCGCTCGCGCGCCGCGCAGAGGCCTATCTGAAGTCCACCGGCATCGCGGACGGCGCGCTGTTCGGTCCCGAGAACGAGTTCTTCATCTTCGACAGCGTGAAGTCGCACAGTGCCATGAACAGCACCGGCTACACGATCGACTCCTACACCGGCGCATGGAACTCGAACACCGAGTTCCCCAACCAGCCAAACCTGGGTCATCGCCCGGGCGTGAAGGGCGGCTACTTCCCGGTGCCGCCGGTTGATGCCTACCAGGACATCCGCAGCGCCATGTGCAATGCGCTGGAAGAGATGGGTCTGGAAGTCGAAGTGCACCAGCAGTAAGTGGCCACGGGTGGCCAGTGCGAAATCGGCGTCGGTGCCGGCGGCCTGATCAAGAAGGCCGACGAA
>JAATEY010000230.1 GCA_015655465.1 Gammaproteobacteria bacterium
GATACTGCAATGCGTACGCCGCGGTGTCGTTCGATCTTCCACACCACGTAGTCCATCGCACCCTCGAAAGTGAACGCGGCCTTGAGCAGGCGCAGGATGTTCAACGGGCGACCGATGCGGCTGCGTCGCGCCCAGCGGCGGCGCGCGCGGCGGCGCTGTCCCTCGTCCAGCAGCGGCATCACTGCGCCCCGACCATTGGTTTCGAACTGCAGACCCGCAGCGCGCAGCGCCAGTGGCAGCAGGGCCTTGTAGCGTTCGGGATACTTGCCCACGATATCCAGGGCACGTCCGGCTTTTTCCACGCGCAGTTCGGCAGCGTAGGTGTGCGCAAACAGTCCACGCCAGAATTCCTCCGCAGGCGCCTCTTCCGGTCCCAGCTTCGCTGCCCAGCAGGCCGCCGTGGTCACTGCGTCGCTGATCGAGCCGGCAACTGCCGCAAGATCCTGCGGCGAGCGGACCCAGACGCATGACACTGGTTGGCAGAACCGGGCCCAGACCGTGGTATCGAACGACCGCTCGCGCAGCCTCTGCCGGAACTGGCTGCTGCCCAGCACTGCGTACTTCGCGCGCAGCAGCTGTCCTTGATGCGGCAGTTCCAGATACCCGACGTTCGGCGGCAGCAGGCGATTTGCGAGTCGTGCCATGAACGAGCCGGGCCACGCGCCGACATCGTCGAGCAGGACGTAGAAATCAAGCACGCCTTCCAGGGATTCGGCACGCAGGGCGGAACCGTAGTACAGCACGGCGGCAGTCGCAGGGCCGCCGCGCTGCGCCAGTTCCCGCGCCAATGACTGCACGGCAGGAGGTGTGACCCCGCCCAGCTCGCCGCTGATCCAGGATTCCAGTGCAGCTCGCGTCATGCCGGCCGGGAGCGCAGTGGACCGCAGCTGCGCAACGTTGACTCACCGACGATCTGGCCGGCAATGTCAGGTCGGGCGGCTGGTCGCTGTGGCATGATCTGAAACCTATGGAGTCTGCATCAGGCCGGGCATTATCTGCGAACGCCTTCGTGTTTGCGCATGTCTCGGACCTGCATCTGCCGTACGAGCCGCAGCTGACCTGGGCGCAGCGGTTCTCCAAACGGCAGCTCAGTGTGTGGTCGTGGCAGCGCCGGCGCGCCATACAGCGACCGGAAATTCTCGCTGCCCTGCATGGCGACGTACACGCCCGGCAGCCCGCACATATCGTGGTGACGGGAGACGTCACCAATTTTTCCCTGCCCGACGAATATCGCCGTGCCGCCGACTGGTTGCGCACATTTGCCGGCGAAACGCAGCTCAGCGTGGTGCCGGGCAATCATGATGCACTGGTCCCCGTGTCCCGGGCTGATGGGCTTGGGCAATGGGCCAGCTGGATGGGCGGGGCGGAAGGGTGGCCTTACGTGACGCGTCATGCGTCGGTGGCTTTCATCGGTCTGTGTACGGCGCTGCCGACAGCGCCGCTGCTCGCATGGGGTCGATTGGGCCAGGCGCAGCTGCAGCAGCTTGAAATCGTGTTGCGCGAGGAAGAGCAGGCGGGCCGGACACGTGTGGTGTTGATGCACCATCCGATTGCCGATGGCGCGGTCCGCCGCCGCAAGGCGCTGGCGGACCGGGTCGCTCTGCGTGCCGTGCTGCGACGGGTGGGCGCCGAACTGGTGCTGCATGGCCATGCACGCAATGCCCGGCTTGAATCGGTGCCAGGCCCCCGCGGGCCAGTTCCGGTTCTTTGCGTCCCCTCCTCGTCAGCCCTGCCCAATCCCCGCGATGAAGCCGCGCGCTGGCATCAGGTAACCCTGCCGCCGCCCGGCCAGCAACGCTGGGCCCATGTGCAGGTTCGGCAGTGGTCGCTCGCGGCCGGAAATTTCGTGGATGCGGCCAGCTACGAGCTGCGCCTTCCGGACATGGGATAATGCGTACATGCTGCTGACGATGGTCGATCCCAAAGTGTTGCCGGCACCCGCATTGCGCCACCGGCTGCCCGACCGCCTTGACTGGTATGCCTTGCGTTCGCTGCTTGGTCCGCTGGTACTGTGTTTGTGTGTGCTGTTGCTGGCGCAGTTGCTGGAGCGCCTGCTGCGCCTGTTCGACATGGCCGCTGCCACAGGCGCCAGCTCGCTGCTGGTCCTGAAGATGGCGGCGACGCTGGTGCCGCATTATCTCGGCATGGCGATGCCCGCCGCATTCTTCGCCGCCATCTTCATGGCCGTGGCGAGAATCGGCGACGACAACGAGCTGGATGCCATGCTGGCAACCGGCCGCTCCATCACGCGGATGGCCGTCCCGTATTTCCTGGTGGCGATTGCACTGTGCGGATTCAACTATTACCTGTTCGGCTATCTGCAGCCGCTGACCCGGTACGGGTACCAGCTGAATGTGCATGACGCGCGCCAGACCGGCTGGAATGCGCGGATGGAAGACAACCGCTTCGTCACCGTGAAGCAGGGCTTCACGCTTGGCGCGGATTCCGTGGGCGTCGATGGCAGGCAGCTGTCCAGGGTATTCGTCGAACGGCGCGACACTGCCGGCGAGGAAATCATCACGGCGGAACATGGTCGCCTGGTGCCGTCGGTCGACAACAAGCGCCTGCTGCTCGAGCTCACCAATGGCATGATCGCGCGGGACTACCCTGATGGCACCGTGCGCGTGGTGAAGTTCGCGCAGGGGCGCATCAATGAGGACTTCACCGCCGTCCCGCCGCCGTTCCGGGATCGTGGTGGGGATGTAAGGGAACTGACCCTGCCGGAATTGCGCACCGGATCCGCACCGGTGTTGCGCGCTTCCCTGACCGCGGCAGAGGTGGCCGGAGAATTTCATGGCCGGCTGGCGCGAATGCTGCTGCCGCTGCTGCTGCCACTGCTGGCGCTGCCGCTGGGAATGGCGGCAAAACGCGGGCGCCGCGCACCGGGCACGGTGTTTGCCACGCTGGCCCTGCTGGCGCTCAACCAGTCCCTGCAGTTCGGCGAGAGCCTGGCTGAAGCCGGTCGCGCAGCCGCGTGGCTGTCGGTCTGGTTGCCGGTGCTGGTATTCGGTGTGTTCGGCATCTGGCTGTTCCGCAGCAGCCTGCAATGGCCGGGTGACAACCCGGTGATGCGCGCAGTCGGCGCCATCGAAGCCGGGTTCGAAGGGCTGCAGCGCAAGAACAAGGCCGCAAGGAAATGAAGCGCGTACTGGGGCCCTACCTGCGAGGTCGCGTTGCCGGACAGATCTTCGGGTTGCTGCTGGCGTTGACCGGTCTGATGCAGCTGCTGGAGTTGCTGGATGTCACCACCGAGGTGCTGGACCGCGATCTGGGTATCCCGGGGTTGCTGCACTACGCGATCCTGCGCGTACCCAGCGAACTGGTGCTGGCGCTGCCGCTGGCCGGTCTGCTGGGCTCCATGGCCGCGCTCTTTGCCATGGCACGCAGCCGGGAAATCACGGCATTGCGTTCGGCGGGTGTGGGTCTGACGCGGGTGTTGCTGCACCTGTTGCCGGTGCCGTTCCTGTTTGCCGTGGTGCAGTTCGGGCTCTCCCAGAAACTGGTGCCCGCAGCGGAAGCAAGCCTCAAGGCCTGGTGGGATTCCACGATAGCGCTCGAGAGCAAGCCGCCGGACCCGCAGTGGGTGCGGACCAGGAATGGCGTATTGCTGTTCGAGCGCAACAGTGCAGATGGTACGCAACTGCTCGACGTGCGGATCTATGCGCGTGATGAACAGGGCCTGCTCATTCTGCGCACGCGGGCAGACCGCGCGAGGTGGGACGGCGGCAGCTGGCAGCTGACCGATGTGCGTGACATGGGGGTCGAGCCCGGCACTGCACCCGTGCGCGAGGCAATGCGGACATGGCAGTCCAATCTTCGCCCCGAAGATGTGGTGCAGCTCGATGCAGCCGAGCCGCACCTTTCCAGCATGGCAATGGCAGATGTGATCGGTGGGGAAAGGATCGGCACGAAGCCGCGCAGTTTCTACGAGACAGGGTGGCTGAAATCATTTACCGCGCCATTCACGGTGCTCATCATGATGCTGCTGGCGATGCCGGCAGCGATCGTATCGGAGCGCGGCGGTGGCGGCGGTCGCGTGCTGCTGGCACTCGCGCTGGGCCTGGGCTTCCTGCTGGTCGACGGGATACTGTCGGCGTTTGGAACCAGCGGCCGACTCTCGCCGGCGATAGCGGCTCTGGCAGCACCGCTGGTGTTCGCAGTGCTGGGCTTCCTGCAGTTACGCAGCTGCGAGCGTTCCTGATTAATCTGCAATTAATCTGCGACCCGGCGGATGCCGCTATCATCCAGTCCACCCCACCCAGGCAAACAGAGGAGTCAGAGTGGACAACATCGTGATCGTGCCGGTGCGCACCAAGGCCGAACTGAAGCGGTTCATTCGCCTCCCGGCACGGCTGTATGCGCAGGATCCGAACTTCATTCCGGCACTGGAGATGGAGCGGCTGGATGCGCTGCCGGCTGGCCGGAATCCCTGGTTCGAGCACGCCGAAGCACAGTTCTTCCTGGCGGCAAGGAACGGACGTGATGTCGGTCGCGTCAGTGCGCAGATCGATCGACTGGTGAAGGATCCGGCTATTGGCCACTTCGGCCTGATCGCAGCCGAAGATGATCCCGCCATTTTCGCGGCGCTGCTGGGTGCAGCCGAGTCCTGGCTGCGGGAGCGGGGCCGGTCGCAGGTGCTTGGCCCGTTCAATCTGTCCATCAACGAGGAGACAGGACTGCTGATCTCGGGCTTCGATACGCCGCCGATGATCTTCATGGCGCACGACCCGCCTTACGCAGCCGCAAGGATCGAAGCGCTGGGATATGGCAAGGCCAAGGACGTGATTGCCTACCTGTTCGACATGGCTGCGGGATTTCCCCCGCGCATCCGCAAAGTGGCGGAGCGATTCGGTGCCACAGGCGTGACGCTGCGACAGATCGACATGTCCCGCTTCGAGACCGAGTTCACCATGGTCATGGAAATCTTCAATGACGCGTGGAGCCAGAACTGGAGTTTCGTGCCATTCACGGATGCGGAACTCAAGCACATGGCGAAGGGACTCAAGCCGCTGCTGGATCCGCGCCTGACCGCCGTCGTCGAGCACGGCGGGCGGGCCGTGGGCTTCGGCATCATGCTGCCCAACCTCAACGAGGCCATCCGCGACTTCGACAGCCGGCTGCTGCCGTTCAACTGGTTCAAGCTGCTGCTGCGCCTGAAGAAGGGCACGAGCACGGGGCGCGTGCCGCTCATGGGTGTGCGGCGCAGCTTCAGCGCCGGACTTGCCGGTGGGCTGGTGCCATTCCTGATCATCGACAGCCTGTACAAGGGTGCCGCGCAGAAAGGCATCAAGAGCGTGGAGCTGTCGTGGATTCTCGAAGACAACCGGCCGATGCGGCACATCATCGAGGAACTCGGTGGCGTTGCCTACAAGACCTACCGCGTGTTTGAAAAAACCCTGCAGTGATTGCGTCGCCGGGACTTACCGCCCTGGTGCTCGCCGGCGTAAGACCCGGCGGCGATCCGCTGGCAGAGCATGCCGGCGTCTCGCACAAGGCGCTGATCGACATCGGCGGCCTGCCAATGCTGCAGCGGGTGCTGCTGGCATTGGCAGGCGTGCCGGCCATCGCGCGCATCGTGGTTGCGATAGATCGTCCCGAGCTGGTTGCGGCATTGCCGGCCTGCGGCAAGCCAGTGACAGTGCTGCCAGCTCGAAGCGGACCCAGTGCCAGCGTGGCTCATGCGCTCGCGGTCCTGGGCGCACCCATGCTGGTGACCACAGCCGATCACGCACTGCTGCAGTCGTCGTGGGTGCTGCAGTTCCTGGCCGCGGACGATGGCAACGACGATGTGCTTGTGGCGTTGGCGCGACGTGAAGCGGTGCAGGCCGCGGTGCCCCGGACACAACGTACCTGGTTGCGGTTCGCCGACGGAGACTACTCCGGCTGCAACCTGTTCCTGTTGCGCACGACTGCTGCCCTGGGGATCGTCGCGCTCTGGCAGCAGCTGGAGGCTGATCGCAAGCGACCACTGGCGCTGCTGCAGCGCCTGGGTTTCGGGTATGCGCTGCGCTACCGCTGTGGCTGGCTGCGCCTGGATCGCGCATTACGGCGATTGGGAAGCCTGTCCGGAGCCCGCCTCAGGGCAGTCATCCTGACCGACGGACGCGCAGCCATCGACGTGGACAAAGTGGCCGACCTGGAGCTGGTGCGTGGTCTGATCGGTGAATACCCGCCTTGATCACGTGATTCCGGCACGGCTGCGTCAGCGGGCCACGGATGCGTGTCGCGCTTCACGGTTCGGGCAGGTCCCGGGGGTAGGGAAGCGGGCGATTTCCCCGTCCCGCGATGGGTATGATGGCCCTTGTGGTATTTTTGCGACGCTAACCGGGAGTAATGTCAAATTGGTTGGGGAGTGCACATAGACCCGGGGCAGAGGCCCCCTGGCAGGGGGTAGCGATACCCAAAGACGCTTGACCCCCTCTTTATTGGGGTCTGGAACAGGTATGATTCGGGATTGTTAATCGGGCAGGTTGGCTGTCCATCACATTCGTGTTGCAAAGAAATTGCGTTGGCGCTGCCGCCACACTAAATTTGACAGTTGTAACTGGTTGGAGAGCCGCCCTGGCGTCGA
>JAATEY010000064.1 GCA_015655465.1 Gammaproteobacteria bacterium
ACCGCCGTCGAAGCCACGCGCCTCGGCGCCTTCGATTTCGTCGAGAAGCCGCTGTCGCTGGCCAAGCTGCTGCGCACCGTCGAGCGTGCCATGGATGCCGGCAAGCGCCGCCGCATTGCCAGCCGTCCGCAGCAGTCTTCCATCCTGACCACCTTCGGCAAGAGTCGCGTCGCCCAACAGTTGCGCGATGAACTCACCCGCGTCGCCGCGCTCAATGCCTCGCTGCTGCTGGTGGGCGAATCCGGCAGCGGCCGCGAAGCGCTGGCGCGATTCGCGCATGAATCCGGGCCGCGCGCTGCCAACGGCTTCGTCAGCCTGGTGGCAAGTTCCATTCCCGCCGCGGCGGACGGTTATCTGTTCGGCACGGCCACCGCCGACGGTTTTGTTCCGGGCATCCTCGACCAGGCGCAGGGCGGCACGCTCTACATCCAGGAAGTCGAAGACCTGGCACCCGGCGTGCAGCGCCTGCTGCTGGGAGTGATCGAAACCGGCCGTTTCCATCGCGTGGGCGCTGCCAGCGATGCGGCGATTGCTTTCAACGCGCGCATCGTGGCCACGGCGCAGCCCGGCGTGGAAGTGCGCGCCGGCAGCGCCACCGGTCTGCGTCGCGACCTGCTCACGCATCTGTCCGGCGTGCTGGTGCGCGTGCCGCCGCTGCGCGAATACGCCGAAGACGTGCCGGACCTGCTGCGCTTCCACGTGGAGCGCATCGCCGATGCCGAGAAACTGCCGCTGCGGCGCTTCTCGGTGGCGGCGCAGAACCGGCTGCGCAACTATCCCTGGCCCGGCAACCTGCGCGAGCTGCGCGGCCATGTGCGCCGCATGCTGGCGCGTGGCGGCCCGGAAGAGATTCCGCTCGACGAAATCGAAAGCGAGATCGCCACGCACACCACGCCCAACGAACCGCTGGTGAAGCAGGACCTGCTGGCCCTGCCGCTGCGCGAGGCGCGCGAGCAGTTCGAGCGCGCCTACCTGCAGCAGCAGCTGCTGCTGTGCAATGGCAAGGTCGGGGCGCTGGCCAAGCGCGTCGGCATGGAGCGCACCCACCTGTATCGCAAGCTGCGCTCGCTGGGCGTGGAGTTCCGGCCGTCGAGCGACGACTGACAGCCGGGCAGCAGCCATTTCCGGAACGCCAGCTGGAAGGGCACCGCGCGCGCTGGCTGGCCACGGTGGACGAAGCCTATGCCGAAATGGAGCGCTGCATCGACGGCGCCACCCGCAGCATCCGCCTGGAAACCTACATCATGCGCGAAGCCGGCCCGGCAACGCGGCTGCGTGCGGCATTGCTGCGCGCACGCACGCGGGGAGTTCGCGTCAGGCTGCTGCTCGATGCCTTCGGCTCCGAAGATGTGCACCAGCCGTTCCTCGCGTCATTGCGCGACGCCGGAGTGCGCGTCGCGGTATTCAATCCCAAGCGCCTGCTGCGCCTGTCGTTCCGCAATCACCGCAAACTGCTGGTCGTCGACAGGGCGGCCGCCATCGTGGGCGGATTCAACATCGGTCCGGAATATGCCGGCGATGGCGTCACCCGCGGCTGGTGCGATACCGGCGTTCTCATCCACGGCCCCATCGCCGCAGCGCTGGAACAGAGCTTCGATGCGATGTTCGGGCTCGCGCCCTTCAATGTGCGGCGGATCCGCCGCTTTCGCCGGCAGGTGCGTCGCCTTGCGGCTGCTAGTGGCCAGCCGCATCACGTCACCGGCACCGGTCCGGTGGAGCTGCTGACCAGTGGTCCCGCCATTCCGCGCCGCCTGTTGCGCCGGGCCTTGCGCCACGATCTGCGCAAGGCCCGTGAGGTCGCCATCGCCTCGGCGTATTTCCTGCCTTCCTCGCGCATTCGCCGCATGCTGTATCGCGTTGCCCAGGGCGCCGGACGCGTGCGCATCCTGCTGGCCGGCAACACCGACGTACCGCTGGCCCGCTACGCCGCCGAGCGCTTCTATCCCAGGCTGTTCCATCGCAAGGTGACCATCCACGAGTACCAGCCGCAGATCCTGCATGCGAAGCTCGTGATCATGGATGACGTGGTCTACGTTGGTTCCTGCAACCTCGACCGGCGCAGCCTGCACATCAACTATGAGCTGCTGCTGCGGCTGCACTGGCCGGAGCTTGCCGCCGACGCGCGCCAGTGGTTCGAGCAGGCGCTGCAGCATGCGCCGGCGGTGGATCCTGCGCCCTGGCGCGCCGCACGCAACACCTGGCGGCGCCTGCGGTCGCAGCTCGCGTACCTGCTGCTGGCCCGCGTCGATCCGCTGCTGGCGCGGCGCCGGTTTCGCGCCATTTCCTGAAGGAGGCTGCAATGAGCTGGCAAGAATGTGACGAACCCGTTCCCGGCAGCATCGCCGGCCCGGCGGTCGAAACACGCATCGTGCCGCAGGCGCGTGACATCGGCGGCTTCGATGTGCGGCGCGCGCTGCCCAGCATGCAGCGGCGCATGGTTGGCCCCTTCGTCTTCTGGGATGAGATGGGGCTGGCGCAGTTTGCGCCCGGCGCGGGCATCGATGTGCGCCCGCACCCGCATATCGGCCTTGCCACCGTCACCTACCTGTTCAGCGGCCAGATCATGCACCGCGATTCCCTCGGCACGGTGATTCCGATCCGGCCGGGCGAGATGAACCTGATGACCGCCGGGCGCGGCATCGTGCATTCCGAGCGCACCCCGCCGGATGTGCGTGCGGCCGGGCATGCATTGCATGGCATCCAGGCATGGGTGGCGCTGCCGCGCAGCCACGAGGAATGCGAACCCGCGTTCGCGCATTTCGATGCATCGCAGCTGCCGGTGCTCAGCGAAGGCGGGCTGACACTGCGTCTGATTGCAGGCGAAGCGCAGGGCGCGCGTTCGCCGGTCACGACGCCGATGGCGATGATCTATGCCGACGCTGAATTCACCGCAGGCGCCTCGCTGCTGTTCGAGGCGCGCTATGCCGAACGTGCCATCTACACCGTGGCGGGAGAGCTCGAAATCGGCGGCGAGCGTTTCGGACCATCGCAGCTGCTGGTGCTGAAGCCCGGCATGGCGGTCACCGTGCGGGCGCTCAGTGCCGCACGCTGCATGCTGCTGGGCGGTGAGCCGGTGGATGGCCCGCGCCATCTGTGGTGGAATTTCGTGGCATCCAGTCGCGAGCGGCTGGAGCAGGCCAAAGCGGACTGGGCAGCGGGCCGGTTCGCCGCAGTGCCCGGCGAGACGGAGTTCATCCCGCTGCCCTGAATGCCCGGCCGCCGGCGGCTGTTGCAGAAAGTTACAGTACCGGTGAGGTATCGCTGGCAAGGTGCAGGCGTGAGTATTCCGGCCATCACAATCCTGTCAGTCCTGCTGCTGATATCCGGTGTTGCCGCAGCCGGTGACAGCGACAGCCGCATCGAATTCGAAGTGCTGCTCGACTCCCGGCCTGTGGGCACACACCGCTTCGATATCCAGCGCGCCGCCGATGGCACGCAGCAGGTCAGCAGCGTGGCGGCCTTCGACGTGAAGTTCCTCGGCCTGGTGGTTTACCGCTACCGGCACCAGGCCCGGGAGCGGTGGGCGCGGGGTTGCCTGGCGCAGATGGACTCCAGCACCGATGACAATGGCCGGCGCTTGCAGGTCGCCCGCGTCATGCACGACGGCTGCGTCAGCAGCTATGCCTACTGGGACCCGCAGCGCCTGCTGGGTCAACGCGAGTTGCTGAATCCCCAGACCGGCGCACTGGATCCGGTGCAGATCGAACCGCAGGGTGAAGAAGTGCTCGTGATCCGCGGGGCATCGGTGCGCGCGAACCGCTATCGGTTGCGCAGCGAAAGATTCGTCATCGACCTGTGGTACTCGAAGGCAGGCGAGTGGCTGCAGCTGGACAGCACCACCGACTCGAAGCGGCAGCTGCGCTATCGGCTCGCGACGCAAGCGCGGTGACTGAACTCGCCTGATCCTGTTCATCAGCCCACGATCAGGAGCAGAATCCCCCACGGTACTCCTGGCAAGGATCACCCTTGAGATCGGTACAGCGCACAGCCGCGGGCGTGTTGGGCGTGGTGGCCACCGTGCTGCTGCACTCACTGCTGTTTGCGGTGGCCATCTGGGGTGATGGCGTCACGCAGATTGCGCGCCTGCCTGACGCCATTGGGGCAGGCGCCAACTCCGGAAGACCAGAGGGCGATTCGGACGAGCGCATGATCATCATCCGGCTTTCGCCGGACATCGCCAGCACGAACCCCGAACCCTCCACGACGCCGCAGCTGACAGAAACGCTGCTGAAAGATTCCATGCTGGAAATCACGGGCCCGGATGCCCTTGCGCCACCGCCGCTGGTGTTCGATGAAGAAGGCGAACCCACCGAAGCCTCCGATGCAGACCTTGTTGCCCGCACGAAGATGGCCGGCATGTACGAGAGCCAGATCCGGGCCCGCATCGAGCGCGCGTGGACCCCGCCCAGGGAAGCACTCGATCAATCGCACTATTCATGTCGGGTGAAGATCCGGCAGCAAAGAGACGGTCGGATCGACGACGTCAAACTGGAGAATTGCCAAGGGTCATTTGAGTGGATGGATTCGCTGGTGAAAGCGATTTACAGCGCGTCACCATTGCCTGGGCCGCCACATCCCAGTGTATTCGCAGATAGTTTCGCGCTGACGTTTCTCGCTGAATGAGTACAAGGCCGGGCCAGTTGTTGGAATACAACACACGCTGTTGTTGTGAACGTTCGATGAAGGACGAGGTGATAGCGTTGACACATGCACTTGAGTGGCTGAATGATTACCGCACCCATTCGGATCGGCGCGGATGGCTGATGATTTCAGATGTCGCCAGGGATTGGCGCAGGCGTTTCTGAAACTACTGGAGACAGACATCATGAACTTCCGGGAACGGATGACATCGATAATTGCCGTGTTGGCGCTGGCATCGGGGACGTCATTGGCGCAGGCGCCAGTTGGGGGGCCGCAGCGCGGTCCGGGCGGTGTCGCAGTGGACGCTGGCATTGCTGCTTCGGCCGGTCGCCCGACGACGCTCCAGCGTCAAGGGCTAGACGACCCTGCGCTAAAGCTTAGCGGTGTGCAGAAGACCCAGATTGATACGCTCTTCGATGGGTACATGGCCGAGCAGAATGCGCTTGGCGAGAAGTATCCGATGACCCCGGGTGCGCCTCCGAGCGCGGAGGTTACGGTCGCAAGGGCAAAGTTGCGCGAGCAGTTCACTGCAGCGGTGATCAAAGTGCTCGATGATTCGCAGCGCAAGACTTGGGAAGCAGTGCAGGCAGCGGCACGGCCCGTACGCGTCCCGGCTGTTGGTGTTCCGAGCTTTCCCGGAGGTCCTGGTGGCAGTGGCCCGCCACCAGCACGTTGATCTGTTGAGCTGACGGTGGGCGGACGCACCGTCGTTGTCGCTACGCAACGTTGACACAGGAACTTGAGTGGCGAAATGATTTCAGTACGCGATTCAGGGAACGAATAAGCAAAGCATCGCAGCAGTTCATGCCGGCGTAGCGTGAACTCCAAGTGCAGGGAGATCTCATGGTCAAGCGGACTCGTGGGTCGGTTCTGTTCTCGTGGAGCACGCTCGTGCTCGTTCTATCCGGCGTGTGGTGCTGTCTCACTGCTCCACCGGTCCACGCCGCGGTCGGTCGCACCGCCGGCAACTTCAATGTCAGTTCCAGCGGTGCGGCGACATACAGCATTCCGATCTTTACCCCGCCCGGCCCGCGTGGCGTCCAGCCTTCTGTCGCACTGGTCTATAGCAGCAACGCTCGCGTCGGGTATCTAGGTCGCGGCTGGTCACTTGCCGGCTTCTCCTCGATCACGCGTTGCAACCGGACTGTGGCCCAGGACGGCGCAGGCTCACCAATCTCCCTTCTGGTGTCCGATGGCTATTGCCTGGACGGCAATCGCCTGAGGTTGCAGAGTGGCACATACGGCACGAGCGGTTCGGTCTATGCCACCGAAATCGCCGACTTCTCGCGCATTACGGCCGTCAATTCCGCCGGCTCCGGGCCTCAGTATTGGACCGTTGAGCGCAAGGACGGCCTGACATACACCTATGGTGGTACCAGCGACTCCCGGGCGTACGGCTACGCGTACAGCACGAGCACCGCGACCCAGTGGATGGTGAGTCAGATCAGCGACCGCTCTGGCAACAAGGTCGTCTTTACTTACAAGACAGCCGACGGCACTACCTACGGCATCACTCACCCGACGAAGGTCGAGTGGACACAGACCTCGGCCGGCAGCGGTAGCTACGTCTATAGCATGGACTTCAGCTACAGCGCAGGCGGCAACGCAGCGGCGAGCACTTACAGCGCAGTGGTCTTCGAATCCCCCATTCTGGAGGCGGATCTGCTTACCGCCATCACCGTGAGTGTATCTGGGACGCTCAAGCGCAACTACATGTTGACGTACGACACCTCGCCGACCAGCGGCGCCAAGCGCTTGACCGAAGTGAAGGAGTGCGCCGACAGCGGCCCCAGTCCAACCGACTGCCTGTCCCCCACGGCAATCACTTATCAGAACGGGAGCGCTGGCATGGATGTCAGCAGCCCGATTCTAAGTGAGACCGGCAACATTACGGCGGCGGATGGCAGTTATGACTTCAATGGCGATGGAACCAAGGATATCGCCTACCAGCGTTCTGGCATCTGGTACGTGCGGCTGGGTTCATTCAGCGGGGGCTATGGAACTGAGATCAGCACGGGGCTGAGCGCCCTGCGTGCAGGCAAACTTCGTGGTAACCGTGCCGATCAGTTGCTGGGCGATTACAGCGGCACCTGGTACGTCTATGACCTGATCAGCGGTTCGTTCAGCGGCACGAGCACCGGCATTGCGACTGCCAATGCACCAGATGCGGTTGTCTCTGATGTTAACGGAGATGGGCGTGATGACCTCGCGTATGTCAAGACGGTCACCACTGTCACCGCGATCAATCCTTACGATCTGTATCCCTACGTGGGGATCAGCGTGAGGCTCAATACCTCCACAGGGGGATCAATCTCTTTCGCTTCAGCTGTCGATGGGGGGCAAGGTCTGTATTGGTTGCCGCACACTCCAAACGAATGGGAGGTTCCGCCGGGCACGCAAATCCATGAGGCGATCTATGCGTACTCTTTGACCAAGGGCGGCGACTTGAATGGGGATCGGCGGCAGGAACTCAATCTCGATGTCTCTTACTACTGGTGCTATTACGGCCCCTCTTATGGATATTCCTGTAACTACGCCGCGGCGACACTTACCGCGTGGGCCGACAGTGGCTCCTACCTCTTCTTGACTCCCATCCTGGATGCGAGCTGGTTCCCCTCTAACGCGCGCGTCACTTCGAATGATTTCAACCGCGACGGTTGTTACGATTACATGCTTCCGTCTGGCGCCATTGGGCTCTCCAATTGCTACGACAGGCTCTATACGACCATCGGTTCGGGCTATCTGGGCGGGGCTGACTATACGGGCGACGGGATGAAGGATCTCGTCTATCAGAGCGGCTCTACCCTGTACGTTGAGCCATTTCTGGGCACCGGCCCAGGGTCGGCGGTGAATACGACCATTCCGGCTACATCCGCTTGTCAGCTGATTACTACCGACGGCAATGGCGATGGCCTCGATGACTTCGGCTGCCTGGTCTCCGGTTCAAGCCTCACCCTTTACAAACACAACGGCACGAATGTCGTGCCAGATCTGGTGGCGAGCATCGCAGACGGATTTGGTGTCACCTACAGCCCAAGCTACACGTCGATCGCAAGTAGCACCTACACGCCTTACACAGATGCAACCTATCCTTATCGAGACATGACGGGTGACCGTGCCGTGGTGGGCAGTACCACCGCCTCCGACGGCATCGGCGGAACCTACACCACGACCTATTCATATTTCGGTGGTTGGGACAACGTTCAAGGGCGCGGTTTTCAGGGGTTTGACAAGATCGAAGCAGTGGATTCGCGCAATAGTGTCAAGCGCGCACAGAAGTTCAAACGGGTGTTTCCGTACGGCGGGATGCCGTACGAGGATTCTTCCTATCAGTCTGGCGGAACGCCGATGGGCTCGCGGACCGTTACGGCGTCGTACTACACGCTGGATAGCACTGCCTACAACGAGCGCTTTTTCCCTTACATGTCTGCTTCCACCGAGGACAGCTATGAGGTCGGCGGGACCAAGAACGGTGTGCTGATCCAGCAGAGTGCCACGAGCAACACCTATGACTATTGGGGGAACCTTACCGCTTCCACCCGCACGGTCACTGACAAAGACAACGACGGCATCAACCCGTTCTATAACGACTATTGGACGCAGGCGACTTCGCAGACCTTCTCTCCGAATACCACATACTGGTGTCTCGGGCTGCCCACGGATGTGTCAGTCACATCTTCGTCGTCGGTGTCCGGAGAGACCAGTATCACGCGAAGCAAGTCGTTTACACCGGATTACGCCTACTGCCGCCACACCGCCGAAGATGTGGAGCCGTCAGGCGGCAATCGGCGTGTGCAGACGGCTTACGGGTTCGACGCGTTCGGCAATATCAACTCCGTCTCGGTGACCGGCCGCAACCCGAACGGCAGCAGTATGACCGCGCGTTCATCTGGCATCAGTTGGGGCACGACGGGGCAGTTTGCGGTTGCCGAGACCAATGCGCTCAGCCAGACGACCACCCGTACGTTCCACCCCACATTTGGAAGCCTTCTGACGGAGACTGACCCGAACGGGATTGTGGTCGCGAATAATACCTATGATGCGTTTGGTCGAGTCAGTCGCACCACAAGAGCCGATGGTACCTCCACTTTCTACTCCTACGAACTTTGTGCACCCAATTGTGAGAATGGAGCTCCGGGTACCGGCGGGAGTTTGGACAGGTACTTCATGATTGCCTGGGAGCGTGATACAGGCGACAGTCACATACGCTTGATCGGGACGCATTTCGACCAATTCGATCGTCCATTCTTGCAACATACCGAAGTCAGCCCAGGTAGTTACAGCCGTGTTGGTCGTGAGTATGATGCCATGGGCCGGCTGTACAGGGAGCATGCCCCAACTACTCATATTGGGGGCACAGCCTACTGGACCACCAATACCTATGATCTGCTCGGTCGCGTTACCGCTCAATCGCGGCCGCAGAGTCAGAGCGTCTCGACGCCGGTCACCACGACCTATACCTATGCCGGCCGCACGCAGACAGTCACAGACCCCAACAGCAAGGTCACGACCAAGATCTTGGACGTGAACGGCTGGATGCGGCGCTCTCAGGATCATGATGGCTACTACCAGACGTTCAGTTACGACGGAGCCGGTAGCCTCAAAGCGGTAACCGACCCGCTTTCCAATCCACTTTTTAGCGCGAGCTACAGTTACGGCATCCAGGCGTTCCAGGACTCCAGCACTGACATGGACCTGGGCGGCACGACCTACAGTCACAACTCGCTGGGTGAGCTGGTTTCCTGGACCGATGCCAAGAGCCAGTCATTCAGCCAGACCTACGACGCACTCTCGCGCGTGACCTCCCGGACCGAGGCCGAGGGCACGACCACCTGGACCTGGGGGACTACTGCAGGCAGCCACAACATCGGCAGCCTGGCTGGCATCTCCATGACTGGCTACAGCGAGTCCCTGACCTATGACAGTGTGGGAAGGCCCAGCACCCGCAGCATCACGACGGACCAGACCTACGACATCGACTACGCCTACAACAACCAGGGATTCATCGACACGCTGACGTATCCGCAGAGCACCTCCTCCACCCGCGTGAAGGTCAAGTACGGCTATTACTACGGACACCTTCAGTCGGTGACCGACTGGACCACTGGCTCCGCCGGCACGGTCTACTGGACGGCCAATGCCCAGAATCCGCGCGGCCAGACCACCCAGGAGACGCTCGGCAACGGCGTCGTGACCAACCGCAGCTTCGATGCAGTGACCGGATGGCTCAACTCCATCCAGTCCGGCGTCTCCGGCGGCACCGGGCT
>JAATEY010000244.1 GCA_015655465.1 Gammaproteobacteria bacterium
CCCGGCACGGACGACTATGGACGACTGACCGTGATGCTGGCACCGTGGCTGAGGGTGGAGAAGCTGTTCGACGTGGGACCCGGGGCGTTTACGCCACCGCCGCGGGTGTGGTCCGCGGTGGCCCGTCTCGCTGTTCTGACCGTGCCCCGGTTCACCGTGCCTGATCAATACGCTTCCGTCGTCGCCCAGGCATTCTCGCAGCGGCGCAAGACGCTGCGCAACAGCCTGCGGGGGCGCATCAAGGACAGCGACTGGCAGTCAGCGGGGGTTGACCCCACTGCCAGACCGGAAACCCTGGCGCCGGAGCAGTTCGCAGCACTGGCAAGGCTTGCAGTACCCGGCCAGCTGTGATTTCTTTGCCACATGAACATCTATTCACGCGTCCTGGCCATCGTCGATCTGTCTGCACACAGTGCCCGGGTTGCGGCACGAGCCCGGCAGTTCGCCGACGCCGCGAGCGGTGCAACACTTACCCTGCTGCATGTCGTGGAATTCATGCCGGTGGAACCGCTGAGCGACTCGCTGCTGCCGACGGTGCAGATCGAAGCAGATCTGCTGCAGACGGCCCGGCAGCGGATGACTGCGCTTGCCGCCACTCTTGGATCACCCGCACCAGTGTGGGAAGTGGGCTCCGGCAACGTCAAGGCGGAAGTCCTGCGCTTTGCCCGGGCGGGCGGCTTCGACCTGATCGTGATCGGCAGTCATGAGCGGCACGGGCTGTCGATACTGGTCAACCTGACCGAAGACACCGTGTTGCACGCTGCACCCTGCGACGTACTCGCAGTGCGGCTCACGCAAGCTGAACAGCCGGCATGATGCGGCCCATCCGCGTCGATGTGGAAACCAGCTATGTGCCGGATCAGTCGGACCCAGGCATCCAGCGCTACGTATTTTCGTACACCATCACCATTCTCAACGAAGGCAGCGAGCCCGCGCGCCTGTTGCGGCGACACTGGCTGATCACCGATGCCAACGGCAAGGTGCAGGAAGTACGCGGGGACGGTGTGGTAGGCGAGCAGCCGCACCTGCAACCCGGACAGGGTTTCCGCTATTCCAGTGCCGCCATCCTGGAAACACCGGTGGGGACCATGCAGGGCAGCTATCACATGGAAACGGACGAGGGTGCACACTTCGATGCGCCCATCGCGCCGTTTCGCCTGGCCATGCCCGGCATCCTGCACTGACCGCCCTCCAGCGACCGCAATACCTTGCCACGCTACGCCATCGGCGACATCCAGGGCTGTTACGAACCGCTGCGCGAACTGCTGCGCAAACTGGATTTTTCTGCCGACCGTGACCAGCTTTATCTGGTGGGCGACCTGGTCAACCGCGGCCCGCAATCCCTGGAAGTGCTGCGGTTCGTGCGGGCGCTGGACGCTGCCGCGCGAACCGTGCTGGGCAATCACGACCTGCACCTGCTGGCTGCACACCACGACCCGCAGCGCAAACTGCGATCAGGCGACACCCTGCAGGAGGTACTTGCAGCGCCGGACTGCGATCAGCTGCTGGACTGGCTGATCGCGCAGCCCCTGATCATCGATGACACGGACCACGGCAATGTGCTTGTGCATGCGGGACTGGTGCCGGAATGGACGGTTGCCACCGCCGTGAGCAACGCCACGGCGGCCGCCACAGCCCTGCGCGCCAGTCCGCGCGAGTTCCTGGCGCAGATGTACGGCAACAAGCCGGACCGCTGGAGCAACGCACGCTCCGCCGCTGACCGGCACCGTTTCACCATCAATGTGCTGACGCGGATGCGCTACTGCCGGGCCGACGGCAGCATCGATCTCAAGCTGAAAGGCGCGCCCCAGAATACCGCTGGCGGCTGGCTGCCATGGTTTGAGCATGCTTCCCGCCGGGATGCGGGCCAGCGCGTGATTTTCGGCCACTGGTCTACACTGGGTCTGCTGCAGCGACGCAACCTGCTGGCGCTGGATACAGGCTGCGTCTGGGGCGGCGCACTCACCGCCGTGGACATGGACGACCCCGACGCCAGGCCCGTGCAGGTGCAGTGCAAAGCCTGCCAGCAGCCCGACGATTACTAGCGCTATCATGCGCAACCCCTTTGCGAGGTGATGTATGACTATCTCGATGCACAATGCATCTGTCGGCGTATACGTGCAGCTGCTGAAGAATCTCGGCATCATTCTCGACAAGGCCGAGAAGTGGGTGGCAGAACGCAAACTCGATCCGAACGCCATCCTGCAGTCGCGGCTTGCACCGGACATGTTCACCTTCACGCGCCAGGTGCAGATCGCGACGGACATGGCCAAAGGCACGTCCGCGCGTCTGGCCGGTCAGGACCCGCCAGGCTATGCAGACACCGAGACCACCTTTGCGGAACTCAAGGCGCGCGTGGAGAAGACCATCGCCTACCTGGAGAGCCTGCCAGTGGCTGCATTCGCGGGCGCAGAAGACCGCGCGATCACACTGAAGCTGGGCCCGCCAGGACAGCAGAAAGTGCTCGAATTTGTCGGCCTGAACTACCTGCAGGGCTTCGGCACACCCAACGTGTATTTCCACTACTCGATCGTCTATGCGCTGCTGCGCCACAATGGCCTGGACATCGGCAAGCGCGACTACATCGGCGGCTGACCGCGGCGGTGCTCCAGGCACCGCTGGTTTCCGTATCCCTCGATACTTTGTGGATCATCCCGGCGGTTTGTGAGAAATTGCGGCCATGAATGCCGCAGACGTACGTCCGCCGCTGCATACGCATCCCGAGCCGACGCGCTGGACTGCGTTGCTGTTTCTGGCCAAGGCGAAGGTCCACCAGCTGCGCCGTGGCATCATAAACTGGCGTAACGACATCCAGCCGCATGCGAAGAGCCGCACGATGACGGCGCTGCCCGTTGTGGCGCAG
>JAATEY010000052.1 GCA_015655465.1 Gammaproteobacteria bacterium
CACCACGGCAGCGCGATTTGGGCCACTCGCGGCGCGTCAGTACACTGCCACCGAGAGGATGGACTCCCCCGCGTGCATCAGGTGGAAGGCGTCGTTTATTTTCGCCAGCGGCATGGTGTGCGTGAGCAGCTCGTCGATACGGATCTTGCCGTCCATGTACCAGTCGACGATCTTCGGCACATCCGTGCGTCCGCGTGCGCCGCCGAAGGCCGACCCCTTCCATACCCGCCCGGTGACCAGCTGGAACGGACGCGTCGCGATCTCCTGCCCTGCCTCGGCCACGCCGATGATGATCGACTGGCCCCAGCCGCGATGACAGCATTCCAGTGCCTGCCGCATCACCTGGGTGTTGCCGGTGCAGTCGAAGGAATAGTCCGCGCCGCCGTCCGTGGCGTCGATCACCGCCTGCACGACCTTGTCGCTGCCGGTTTCCTGCGGATCGATGAAATGGGTCATGCCGAACTTTTCGGCCATGGCCCGCCTGGCCGGATTGATGTCGACGCCGATGATGCGATCGGCGCCCACCATCTTCGCGCCCTGGACCACGTTCAGCCCGATGCCGCCCAGCCCGAACACCACCACGCTGGCACCGGCCTCGACCTTCGCCGTGTAGATGACGGCACCGATGCCGGTGGTCACCCCGCAGCCGATGTAGCAGACCTTGTCGAATGGCGCGTCCGGCCGGATCTTTGCCAGCGCGATCTCAGGCAACACGGTGAAGTTGGAGAACGTGGAACAACCCATGTAGTGATGCAGCGGCTGGCCGCCGAGCGAGAAACGGCTGGTGCCATCCGGCATGAGCCCCTTGCCCTGGGTCGCGCGGATGGCGGTGCACAGATTCGACTTGCGCGACAGGCAGGTCTTGCACTGCCGGCATTCGGGGGTATAGAGGGGAATGACGTGGTCGCCGGGCTTCAATGTGGTGACCGCCTTGCCCACATCACGAACTATGCCTGCGCCTTCGTGCCCGAGAATGGAAGGAAACAGCCCTTCGGAATCCTTGCCCGACAGAGTGTAGGAGTCGGTATGGCAGATGCCGGTGGCCTTGATCTCCACCAGCACCTCGCTGGCACCGGGACCTGCCAGGTCCACTTCATGGATTTCAAGCGGCTTGCCGGCTCCGACTGCCACTGCAGCTTTGGTTTTCATCAGCGTCCCCCTCCCTGTCGTGCTAGTTGCGCGGCGGCCCGATGCGCAGTGCCGCGGTAGCCACCCGCACCTCGACCAGAAAACACCACAGCGATCCGAACAACGCCGCCATGCAGCTGACGAACAGCAACGCGATGGTCGGGCCGATCGGGAATGTGACAAAGGCGGCCGTAAACAGCAACGCCACCACCATCGCCACCAGCAGCGCCGCCACGGTGCCCAGGGTGATCGCGCGGTTCATCAGGCGCGCGCGCCGGCTGATAACCAGTAGCACGCGATGAATCTCGCTCCGTTCGTCCTCAGCGGCACTGGGCAGCCTTGCCTCGAGACCCCGGGCGCGATCAACGATGCGCGACAGGCGGGTGGTGAGCATGGCGAGCATCACACCCACGCCGTTGAGAAGGAACACCGGACCGAGCGCAAGCTGCATGGCATGTGTCACGTCGCCCACGGCCAGCTGCGACAGATCCAGGCCCGGCAGAGTCATGGTGCAGGCTCCGCAGTCTGGTTCATCAACAGGGTAATCCGCGCCAGGTCTTCCGCCGTGTTCACGTCCGGACCTGGCTGGGCCGTGGCGTTCGCCACGCGGATTTCCAGGCCGTTTTCGAGCGCGCGCAACTGCTCGAGCTTCTCCAGCTGCTCGAGCCTGCCGGTCGGCAGCATCGACAGCTGCCGCAGCGCCGCCACACGGTACGCATACAGACCGATGTGGCGCCGTGCACCGCTGAAGCCGCGCTGGCTGGCGAGGCTGGCGGCAGCCGTGTCACGACCCCAGGGAATCGGCGCGCGGCTGAAATACAGCGCACGGCCGGTGTTGTCGGTGACTACCTTCACCGCGTTGGTGTCCATGAATGCCGTGATGCCGGTGATGCGCGCCGCGAGCGTGGCAATGGCGGCAGACTCGTGTTCCTGCAGCAGCTGCGCCACCTGGCGAATCAGTCCGGGGGGCATCAACGGCTCGTCGCCCTGCAGATTCACCACGATATCGCGCTCGCCCCAGCCGGCCTGCGCTGCGACTTCGGCAACACGATCAGTGCCGGAAACATGCGTCAGCGATGTAAGCTGTGCCTGCGCCCCAAAGGCCGCAGCGGCCTCGAGTATGCGTTCATCATCGGTGGCAACCATGATCTCGTGTGCACCTGAGGCCACGGCGGCTTCATGCACCCACTGCAGCAGTGGCTTGCCCTTGAGCAGCAGCAGCGGCTTGCCGGGCAGGCGCGTCGATGCATAGCGGGCCGGTATGACTACGCGGAACACGGCGCTAGCGGTCCAGCAGCGGATCGTCGCTGGCCAGTACCCGCGCCTCCACTTCCAGCATGACCGGCACGCCATCGGCCACGGGGAATGCCAGCCGGTCGGCGCGGCATACCAGCACCGCGGCTTCCCGCTGGAAGACCACCGGCCCCTTGCACAACGGGCAGGCCAGGATATCCAGCAGCCTTGAATCAAGCATGTATGCGCGCTCCCTTCGTAATGCAGCCCTGCACCAGCTGCAGCAACCGCGCAGCATCGTCAGCGGGCAATCTTGCCGACACCTTCAGGTACTGCATGCGGTCCGTGGCAAGGGCACGGCATTTTACGGCATCCTTTTCCGTCATGATGATCGGCAACTCATCCGGAAAAGCGAGATCCGCCGCCCCGAAAGCATAGTGATCGGCAAAGGCGTGCTCCACCGGTCGGCAGCCCAGCGACCGCAGCAGCGCAAAGAACCGCCCCGGGTTGCCGGTGGCCGCCACGGCGTGCACCTCGGCACCGCGCAGCGCAGCCAGTTGCCCGGGCATGTCGGAGGCCACCGAGAGCAGCTCATCGGCTGCAATCGTCATCGACAACGGTGCGGCGATGCTGGCAGCAAGGCCGGTTGCATCGCTGCCATTGATCACCACGGCCGCCACGCTGCGCAACCTGCCCGGCGCTTCGCGCAGTGGACCCTGCGGCAGCAGCGCCCGGTTGCCCAGCCCGCGCAGGCCATCGACCACGACGATTTCCAGGTCCCGCCGCAGCGCCAGGTGCTGCAGGCCATCGTCACTGAGCACCAGTTCGCAGCCGCTGGACACCAGCAGACCGGCCGCCGCGGCGCGCCGCCGTCCGACCGCCACAGGGCATTGCGCGCGGCCGGCAATCAGCACTGCTTCGTCACCCACCTCGACCGGGTCGCTGGCGGAGGTCACCAGTTGCGGGGCAGTCGCCCTGCCGCCATAGCCGCGCAGCGCCACGCCGACACGCAGGCCACGCTCCTGCAGGCACCGGGCGAGCCAGATCACCAGCGGCGTCTTGCCGGTGCCACCGACCGTGAGATTGCCGACCACCACCACCGGCACACCGGGGTGCACGCTGGCGAGCAGGCCGTGACGATAAGCGAAGCGGCGCACACCGGTGACTGCAGCGAATATCAATGCCAGCGGTGCGAGCCAGGGCTGTGCGCGCCCGTCATACCAGCTGCGCGCAAGCCAGCCGCGGATGGCAGGGCTGTCAGGCACTGAACTGCAACCGGTGCAGCTGGCTGTAAAGCGTGCCCTGCGCCAGCAGCTGGGCATGGGTGCCCGACTCCGCAATGCGCCCTTCACGCAACACCACGATGCGGTCCGCCTGCTCCACAGTTGCCAGGCGATGCGCAATCACCAGCGTAGTGCGCCCCTGCCGCAGCAGCGCCAGGGCATCCTGCACATGCCGCTCGGATTCGGAATCCAGCGCCGACGTGGCT
Source organism: Gammaproteobacteria bacterium (assembly GCA_015655465.1). Taxonomy (GTDB): domain Bacteria; phylum Pseudomonadota; class Gammaproteobacteria; order Steroidobacterales; family Steroidobacteraceae; genus ZC4RG30. The sequence goes on from JAATEY010000052.1 coordinate 3,851, forward strand.
TCATCCAGCACCAGCACCGGCGCATTCTTCAGGATGGCCCTGGCGATGGCGATGCGTTGCCGCTGGCCACCGGAAAGCAGCCCGCCCCGGTCGCCCACGGGCGTATCCAGACCCTGTGGCAATGCGGCGGCAAATTCCAGCACATGCGCCGCCTTTGCCGCCGCTTCGATCGCGGCCGCCGGCGCATCGTCCATGCCGAAGGCGATGTTGTTGCGGATGCTGTCGTCGAACAGCGTGACATCCTGGCCGACATAGGCAATCTGCCGACGCAGATCGCGCAGGCCATACTCACGCACATCCACGCCATCCAGCAGCACCGCGCCTGCCGTCACTTCATACAGGCGCGGCAACAACCCGACCAGCGTCGACTTGCCTGCACCGGACTTGCCGACGATGGCCAGCGTCTGCCCTGGCCCTACGGTGAAATCAATCTGCGTCAGCACGGCTTCGGCTTCTGCATAGGCGAATGTCACATTGCGGAACTGCACCTCGCCACGGGCGCGCTGCAGTGGACGTCCCCCACCCGGCGATTCACGCGGCTGATCGAGCACGGCGAAGATGCCCGCGCCGGCGGCAATGCCCTGCTGCAGCGGCCCACCAACATTGACCAACCGCCGCAGCGGCGACATCACCAGCAGCAAGGCAGCGATGTAGGCGATGACCTCATCCACGGTCACTTCGGCCGCAACAACCTTGTTGATGGCCACGGCAAGCACCGCCGCCAGCCCCAGCGCCGCGACCATCTGCACCACCGGGTTGCTCGCCGCACGCGCCTTGAGCAGCCGCTCGTAGTTGCGCCGGTTCTGTTCGTTCACCGCTTCGAAGCGGCGCTGCTGGCTTGCTTCAGCCGTGCTGGTCTTGATCAGTCGCTGCGCATCGAGTGATTCCCTGGCAATGCGGGTGAAATCACCCATGGACTGCTGGATGCGCGCGCTATGGCGCCGGAAGCGCTGATTGATGCCACTGAGGACCCAGCCGATGACGGGCGCGGCCACCAGCGCCAGCAGCGTGAACTGCCACGACTTGTAGAACATGAATCCAAGCAGGCCCAGCAGCGAGAGCGAATCACGCACGATGACGCCGATCGAGTTGGTGGCAGCCTCAGCCACCTGCTCGGCATCGAATACCAGCCGCGAGAGCATCCTGCCGCCGGGCTCGCGATCATGGGCGGCAGCCGGCAGGTGCAGATACTGCTCGAACAGATCGCGACGCATGGCCTTCACCACCTGCCGCCCGACACGACCCGGGTAGTAGGTGGCAAGGTAGTCGCCCACACCGCGCACGAAGTACAGCAGCACTGCGCCCAGCGGCACTGCCCACACCACGCGTGGATCCGGATTTACAAAGGCGCTTTTCAGGAACTTGCCGACAAACCAGGCTATGCCCGTCTCGGTCGACGCATAGAGCGCCATGCCCAGCACGCCGATCAGGAACTGTCCGCGCCATGGCCGGGCGTAGCGCAGCAGTCGTCCGTAAACGACGCGGGCTTCTGCCGCTGCCGGCAGAGCCGGCTTCATGGTGCGGGCGAGGGCGACGACGATGGCGGCGATGGAGTGGTGGCGACGTCGAGCTGGGCGAAGCCCATGCGACCCAGCACATCCATGGCAGTGACCACCGACTGGTGGGTGGCGCGGCCGTCGGCGCGCAACACCACGCGCGCATCGCGGGACTTGCCCGCCACCGCAACGATGGCGCGCTGCAGGGTCTCGCGACTGGAGTTGACCAGCTCGCGTTCGTTCACGCGATAGCTGCCTGTCTGCGTGACGGTGACCACGATGCGTTCGGAACCGCCGCCAGACTGCGGCTGTTCGGAGGCGGATGGCAACTGCACCCGCAGGCGGCCTTCATCCACGAAGGTGGACGACAGCATGAAAAAGATGACCAGCACCAGCAGCACATCGATCAGCGAGATCAGGTTGATCTCGGGTTCCTCGGGACGTCGCGGCCGCAGGTTCACTCGGACTCCGGCTGCCGGCGAGACTCCATGCGGTCATTCAGCGCATCGGCGAAGCGCACCACGTCCTTCTCGATCTGCACCACGATGCTGTCCACGCGGCCGCGCAGGTAGCGGTAGGCGACCTGCGAGGGGATCGCCACCATCAGACCCGCCGCAGTGGTGAGCAGTGCTTCGGAAATTCCGCCCGAAAGAGTGCGCGGATCGCCCATTCCGCCCGCGTAGATGGCTTCAAAGGCCTTGATGATGCCGAAGACGGTGCCCAGCAGACCCAGCAGCGGCGCTACGCCCGCGATCGTGCCCAGCGTGTTGAGAAACCGGTCCAGGTCATGCGCAACATGACGACCGGCATCCTCCAGCCGCTCCATCAGCACCGCACGCGGTCGATGGCGGTTGGAAAGTACGGTGGCAAGCAATTTGCCCAGTGGCGAGTTGACTTCGAGGGCGGCGATGACCTTGTCGTTGGCCTGCCCTGCTTCCACCAGCGCCCAGATGCGCCGGGCAAGATCCGGCGGCATCACGCGGCGCCGCTGCAGGGTCCACAGGCGCTCCAGCACGATGCCGGCTGCGACGATGGAACACAGGATGATGGGCCAAATGAAGGGCCCACCGGCTAGCACAATTTCCCACATGCCTGTCATGGCCGCGAATGATAGCCGAAGACTGACGCGACGACTTCCAGCAAACGACCGGCGGTCAGCGGCCTGCGCACCTGACCGTCGGCGGTGATGTGCAGCTGCAAGCTGCCCTCGGCGGCGGTGGCGAGCACCGCGAGTCCGTCATCGGCCCACTGCCGGCGCAGCCGCAGCCAGGACGCGGACTGCCACTCGGCGGGAGAAACGCTGGCCAGCAGCAGCGTGCCGGGGCCAGGCTTGCGCTGTGCAGCCGCGCTTGCCGAGCGTGGCAGCAGCAGCACCTGCGTGTCATCACTGTGCGGTAGCGGTGCGTCGTCGGCGCGGCCGGTTTCAGATGCGAGTTCCAGCCACCGGCCGCCGATGGCTGCGCGCAGCACACAGCCCCTGGCCGACGAATGCGTCACCACGCTGAACTCGATGCCGTCCCAGCGCCAGCTGCGCGGGCCACACACGGCAAGCTCTGGCGGCGGCGCGGATCCAGCCGCCATCTCGATGCGCTGCAGGGGCAGCAGCGCCGCGGCACGCAGCAGCGCCGCCTGCACGTCGCGACCCAGGCTGCCAGCCAGCCACAGATCCACACTCCGATAGCCACTGCGCCGCAATTGCGGCAGGACCTGTGAATCGAATGACCTGCCGGCACTGCCGAATTTCTCGCCGGTGCCATAGATGACCAGATGCTGGCTGGTTCGCAGCAGCACCGCGGATGATGCGCCGACGTCCAGCACATCCAGCCACAGTTCGCCCTGGGCAGGCCGCGGTTCGCGCAGCAGGAATACGCCGCACAGTGCGCCGAGGGCTGCGAAGCGCAGCCCCCGGGTAACCGGCGTGAGCGCCAGCAACAGCGCCGGCAGCGCCACCAGATACCAGCCTGCAGGTGCCGCCGCCGTCCAGACTGCCCCGGCCACTTCGGCACATCGCGTCAGCACCGGCCAGAGCACCGTAGCCACCGCCGCCGCCAGATCGATGAGCTGGTCCGCGCCCCATTGCGCCACCGTGCCCGGCAGCAGGTACCCCGCGGTTGCCAGCAGTACAGGCGGCACCAGCAGGAAGGTGAAGGCTGGAATTGCCAGCGCATTCGCCAGCACGCCTATGGCTGAAAACGAGCCGAAAATCGCCAGCGTCGCCGGCAGCAGCGCCAGGGTGACCAGCCCCTGCACCTGCGCCGCGGCAGGCAATGCGGCGGCCGGCTGCAGTCTCGCGCCCGCCAGCAGCACGATGGCGGCAACCGCAGCGAACGACAGCCAGAAGCCCGCGCTGAGCGCCGCCAATGGGTCATACAGCAGCACCACGGTCAGCGCGGTGGCCACACTCCACGCCGGCCGTGACGCCCGTGCGCATTCACGCAGCAGCAGGAATGCTGCAAGCATCACCACCGTGCGCTGCGCCGGCACCGAGAACCCCGACAACAGGGCGTAGGCCAGCGCCAGCACCACACCCGTGCCGGCGGCAAAGGTCTCGCGGCGCAGCCGCCTGGCAACCACCGGGATGCGCCGCCACAGGATGCGGGCCAGCGCCATGCTGAGCATCGCAAAGAACGTCACATGCATGCCCGAGATGGCAACCAGGTGCGTGATTCCGGTCGCATTGAAGACGCGCCACTGCAGCGCAGAGACCTCGCCCGTCACACCCACGGCGAGCGCGGCCAGCAACGCCGCTGCGGAAGGATCGGCTACCCGCTCATTGATGCGCACCGCGACCTTCGCACGCAGCTGGTCGATGCTCCACGACGCGCCCTGCTCCCGATGGTTGAGCGGTCCGGGGATGATTCTCGCCATGGAACTCACGTGGTCGCGCAGCAGCGCACGCACCTGCATGGCCGATGGTGGTGCACTGAACTGGGCTGCGAACTGCCAGGTTTCGCCCAGGCCCGGAGCTGTCGCGCCACGCGGCATCGCCAGCCGCACACGCTGCCGCGCGGCTGGCGGCTGGCGCGGAAAGCTGACCTCTGCATCGAACTGCCAGCCAGCGCTGTCCAGAGCAGGAATCGACACTATCTGCGCCTGGATCAGCTGGCGCTCGGTACTGGTGACAGCCGGTGCCTGCACGGCACGTGCGACCTGTTGCGCATACAGGAATCCGGCCACCAGCAGCAGCCCGATGCGCAAGCCTGCCCTGCACAGCAGCAATGGCACCGCCGCAACCAGCAACCACAGCAACGGCTGCTGGAAGGCCGCAGGCGTCCACAGCGCCAGCAGCACACCACCGAGCAACAGCAAGCAGCGCAACGGCGTCTCTCCCCATCATTCGACGACGGACCTGCAGGCTGCCTGTTGCCAGACGCGAGCCCTGCTAAAATCCGCCACACCATGCCCCGCCGGCTATTTGTCAAATTGCGCCCTGCTGCCGCCAAATTGCGCGGGAGCTGGTATTTCCGGCTGCTCGGTCCGCGACTCACCGACTCGCGCCTGTGGTCGATGAACCGCCGCGGCATCACCACGGCATTCGGGGCAGCCATTGCCATTTCATTCATCCCGCTGCCGGCGCACCTGCTGTTTGGCCTGCTCGCAGCGATGATCTGGCGGCTCAACCTGCCGACGATGTTTGCCTCGCTGCTGGTGATCAATCCGCTGACCGCGGTGCCCATTTATTACGCCGCCTACCGGGTAGGCACGTTGGTGGTGGGTCAGCCGGTGGGCAAGTTCACCTTCGAACTGAGCTGGACCTGGCTGCAGACCGGTCTCGGTACCATCTGGAAACCGTTCCTGGTGGGCTGCCTGGTGTGCAGCATCGTGGGTGGCTTTCTTGCTTACCGGTTGCTGGAACTGATCTGGCGCATCAGCACGGTGAACAGGCTAAACGCCAAGCGCGCTGGCGTCAGGGAGAATTAGCGCGCTGTTCGTGCAGTTTTCCATCCTGCAGAACCAGCACCCGCTCCATTCGCGCCGCCAGGCGGGTGTCATGGGTCACCACCACCAGGCTGGTGCCGCGCTCGCGATTGAGCTCCAGCATCAGGTCGAAAACCTGCGCCGCGTTGGCGCCGTCGAGGTTGCCGGTGGGTTCATCGGCCAGCACCAGCAATGGCTCGGTCACCAGCGCGCGCGCCACGGCCGCCCGCTGGCGCTCGCCGCCGGAGAGCTGATGCGGACGATGGCTCAGGCGCGCGCTCAAGCCCACGCGCTCCAGTACACGTCGTGCACTCTCCTGCGCAATCCTTGCCGGCACGCGCCGCACCAGCAGCGGCATCGCCACGTTTTCCAGCGCCGAAAATTCCGGCAGCAGGTGATGGAACTGGTAGACGAAACCCAGGCTGCGATTGCGCAGTTCGCAGCGTTCGCGTTCAGTCGCCGCGTGGATGTCAAATCCTGCCACTTGCACGTTGCCCGAATCAGGGACATCCAGCCCGCCCAGCAACTGCAGCAGCGTGGTCTTGCCCGAACCCGATGCGCCCACGATGGCGATGCGCTCCCCGGCAGCGACGGACAGCCCCGCGCCATCGAGCACCCGCAGCGTATTGCTTCCCTCCCTGAAACTGCGCACCAGTGAATGCGCCTGCAGTACCGGTTCAGTCATGTCGCAAAGCCTCCGCCGGCAGCACGCGCGATGCGCGCCAGGCCGGATAAATGGTAGCGAGCAGGCACAGCAGCAATGCCACCAGCGCCACCTTGAGCACATCATCCAGCTGCACCTGTGCCGGCAGGTCGCTCATGAAGTAGACCTTCGCATCCAGGAATTGCGTGCGGGCAATCTTTTCCAGCAGGTGAATGATGCTCTCCAGATTGACGGACACGAGTGCACCAAGCGCAATTCCCGCCGCGACGCCGGCCATGCCGATGGCCACGCCCTGCACCGTGAACACGCGCAGGATGTTCCGCGGTCCGGCCCCCAGCGTGCGCAGGATGGCAATGTCGGTTTCCTTGTCCTTCACGACCATGACCAGCGTCGCCACGATGTTGAATGCGGCAATGGCCACGATCATCGACAGGATGACAAACAGCATGGACTTGGTCATCTGGATGGAGCGGAAGAAATTGGAGTGGATGCGGGTCCAGTCGCTGACGTAGTAGCCGCCGCCGAGTTCCTCGGCCAGGCGCCGTACCATGGCGGGCGCCTGCAGCGGATCGTCCAGGGTCAGGCGCACACCCGTCATGGCATCACCCATGCCATATATGCGTGCGGCATCGGCAACGTGCATCAGCACCATGCCGCGATCGTATTCATACATGCCGGAACGGAAGAAGCCGACCACTTCAAAGCTGCGTACGCGCGCCTGGATGCCGGTCAACGTCACGGTACCCTTCGGCGCGATCAGCACCACCTTGTCGTGCAGAGTCACATGCAGTTCGGCGGCCAGCGCATCGCCAAGGATGATGCGGAATGCTCCCGGTTCGAGGTCGCTGAGCGACCCTTCATGCACCGACTGTCCCAGACCCTTTGCACCCTGCTCCTGCGCGGGATCAAGGCCGCGCAACTGCACGCCAGACAGCCGCTTGCCGGCAGCCAGCATCGCGCGCTCCTCAATGTAGGGCACGGCTGCCTGCACGCCGCTGATCAGTCCGGCTTTCTCCTGCACCTGTCGCCAGTTTGGCAGCGCATCCTGCAGTCCTTCCAGCGTGGCGTGGGAAGTGACGCTCAGGATCCTTGCACGCAGTTCATGCTCGAAGCCGTTCATGACCGACATGACCACGACGAGCACCGCCACACCCAGCATCAGACCCACCATGCTGATGGCGGAAATGAACGACAGGAAACCGCGGCGCTGCCCGGAACGCAGGTAGCGCGTGCCGATCAGCCATTCGTATTGATCACGCAGCGCCATGGCCTACTCGTAACGCAGCGCTTCGGCGGGTGAAGTCGCTGCCGCGCGCATGGCCGGATAGATGGTGGCCAGCGCCGTCACCAGCAGCGCGCAACCGGCAACCAGCAGCACGTCGGCGCCATGCAGCTCCGACGGCACCTGCGTGATGTAGTAGACATCGGCGTCAAAAACCCGCAACCCGGCGACGCGATCCAGCAGTTGCAGGATCGCACCGACGTTATGCGCGATCAGCACGCCCAGCCCCACGCCGGCAAGCACACCCAGCCAGCCGATCACCAGACCCTGCGAGATGAACACGGCGGCCAGGGCGCGGGGACTGGCGCCCAGTGTGCGCAGGATGGCGATGTCGGTGCGCTTGTCATTGACCACCATGACCAGCATCGCCACGATGTTGAACGACGCTACCGCCACGATCAGCAGCAGGATCAGCGCCATCATGGTCTTCTCGATCCGGATGGCACGGAAGTAGCTCGCATGCTCTTGCGTCCAGTCGGTGACGGTGAGCTGGCCAGGCCAGCGCGCATCCAGCAACAGTCGCAACCGCTGTGCGAATGCAGGCGCTGCCAGTGAATCGGGCAGCTGCACGGCCAGACCTTCCGCGCCGCTGCGTGCGGCACCCAGTGCATCCAGCGCGTCGAGGCTTGCGTAAGCCAGCGTACCGTCATGGTCCTGGATCCCCGCTTCAAACATGCCCACTACGCCGAACTCCCGCAGCGAATAGTCAGGCACGCCGCCGGATGTAACGCGGGGGATCAGCAAGGTCACCTGGTCACCCACGGTGACGCCCAATTGCTCTGCCACCAGCTTGCCCAGAATGATGCCCTCGCCCCGCTGCATGGGTGCCAGCTCGCCCTCGACCAGTAGCGTCTGCAACTCCGCGGCCGTGTCGCTCCCGGCGGCGCGCAGCATCAGGGGCAGCGTCTCGGGCTGATGCACGGCCAGCACCTGCAGTTCGGCGTAACGCTCCACCGCGCGGCTGCCCCCCACCGCTGCAACCTGCTGCCGAACCTCGGCCCAATCCGGGCGCTGGGTTCCGGCAGCGGTCACGCGCACGGGGGCAGAAAGCGCCAGCAGCCGCGTCCGCAGCTCGGACTCGAAGCCGTTCATCACCGACAGGATGACGATCAGCGCCGCAACGCCCACGCACACCCCGGCGAGCGAGACCCAGGTGATGAACGAGACGAAATAGCGATGGGTACGCGCCCTGGCGTAACGCAACCCGACGAACAGTGGCAATGGGTGAAACATGCGGCGAGGCGCATTTAAGCATGGGCCGGCAATTTGGCGACGCAATTCACGGAATTGTCCGGGCCGGTCACCGTCGGCCGGGTTCCATCGTGGCGCCTCGCTGCTATAGTTGGGGCATGAAAACCCTGCTGGCATTGACGCTGGCGCTCTGCGCCACTCCACTGTCTGCCGAAACGCTGCTGGTGAACGACCAGGTTCAGGTCAAGCCTGCTGCGATGGAGCTGCCAGCGCGCGGCGCCAGCATGGCCACAGTGGAAACCCGCTTCGGCGCCCCGCGTGAAAAGCACGCAGCGGTGGGCAAGCCGCCCATCACCCGCTGGGATTACGACGGCTTCAGCGTCTATTTCGAATACCAGCACGTGATACACGCAGTCGCGCACGGCGGCTGAACAGGCTGCACAGACCCGACCCCGACGGCTATGCTGCGCGGCCGTACGCGTCCCACTTCTGCCTGCGCTGATGACCCTGATTCCCGTCCCACCACTGCCTGATCGCAACACCGCACATCAGGTGTGGCCCGATTGCCATTCCAGCGCCCGCGCGCTGACCATCGCCAGCGCCGCACAGGCCGACTCGCGGCTCTGGGTCGTGCTCGCCAATGACGCGCGCAGCCTGGATCAGCTGCGGCGCGAGATTGAATTCTTCGCCGGCCCGGGCCTGCCGGTGCTGCAGTTGCCGGACTGGGAAGTGCTGCCGTACGACCAGTTCTCGCCACTGCCGGACCTGGTGTCGGAGCGCATCGCCACGCTGGCCCGTCTGCCGGGGATGCAGCAGGGCATCCTGCTGGTTGGCGCCGAAACCCTGCTGCAGCGCCTGCCTCCCGCTGGCTTCATCGCCGGACGCAGCTTCCAGCTGGCAGTGGGCGAACGGTTTTCAATGGCCCGCGTCAGCGAACAACTGGCGCGCGCCAGCTACAGCCTGGTGGCACAGGTCAGCGCACCGGGTGAGTTTGCGCTGCGCGGCTCGCTGTTCGATGTCTTCCCCATGGCAGCAACCAGCCCTTGCGGATCGACCTGTTCGACGAGGCCATCGACAGCATCCGCTACTTCGATCCCGACACCCAGCGCTCGCTGGAAAAGGTGGAGAGCCTCCAGCTGCTGCCGGCGCGCGAGTTTCCGCTGGACGAAGACAACTGCCGCGAGTTCCGGCGCCGCTATCGCACCCGCTTCGAAGGCGATCCAACCCGCTCCGCGATCTATCGCGGGCTGCGACAGAACACGGCGCCACCGGGCATCGAGTTCTACCTGCCGCTGTTCTTCGATACCACCGCGTCGCTGCTCGACTATCTGCCGCAGCAGGTCCTGTTCGTGACCGATGGTGGCCTTGCACCCAGCCTGGAACAGGTGTGGCAGAGCATCGTGGTCCGCCATGAAGACCGCCGCCACGATATCGAACATCCGGTGCTGGATCCGGCCGAGCTGTTCTTCGAACCGGCCCCGCTGTTGACGAACCTGGCAAGCCATCAGCGCGTCGAGTTTCGCAGCGATGCCGGTACTCCGCTGCTCGCACCGGCGCCGCAGCTGTCGCTGGACGCGCGCGCCGAGGTGCCGCTGGCACCACTGGCCGAACGACTGGCACTGGACCCGGCCCGCCGCACGTTGATTGCTGCCGATTCGCCCGGACGCCGCGAGTTGCTGCAGGACCTGCTGCGTGGCGCGGGCATCGCGTTTGAATCGGTGCCGGACTGGCGGGCGTTTCTGGAATCGAAGGCGCGGGTGGCCCTGACCACCGCGCCGGATGTCGGTGGACTGGCCTGCGCCGACCCCGCACTGCTGCTGCTTGCCGATGGCGAGATGTTCGGGCGCCATGCGCAGCAGGAGCGCCGCCGGCGCCGCAACACGCTGGATCCGGCCGCCATCCTGCGTGACCTGCAGGACCTGGCCGCCGGCGCGCCGGTGGTGCATGAACAATACGGCGTGGGTCGCTATGTCGGCCTGCAGGCCATGCAGATCGCCGGGCAGGACGGCGAGTTCCTGGTGATCGAATACGCCGGTGGCGATCGCATCTACGTGCCGGTGGCTGCGCTGCACCTGGTCAGCCGCTACACCGGCGCTGCTGCCGATGCCGCGCCACTGCACAAGCTCGGCACCGACCAGTGGGACAAGGCACGCCGCCGCGCCAGCGAACAGGTGCGCGATGTTGCGGCCGATCTGCTCGACCTCTACGCGCAACGACAGGCGCGCAAGGGCAGCGCACTGAAAGCCGACGAAAAGGACTACCGCACCTTCGCCGCGGCGTTTCCCTTTGAAGAAACCGCCGATCAGCATGACGCCATCGAGAGCGTGCTCAAGGACATGGACAGCGAACGGCCGATGGACCGGGTGGTCTGCGGTGACGTGGGCTTCGGCAAGACCGAAGTCGCCATGCGCGCCGCGTTCGTGGCCGTGCAGGCCGGTCGCCAGGTGGTGGTGCTGGTGCCAACCACGCTGCTGGCGGAACAACATGCCGCGAACTTCCGCGACCGTTTTGCCGACCTGCCGGTGCGCATCGAATCGCTGTCGCGGTTCCGGTCCGCCACGGGCTCGCGCGACATCCTGGCGCAGCTGGCGGAAGGTCGCATCGACATCCTGGTGGCCACCCATCGCCTGCTGCATGCGGATGCGCAGTTCCGCAGCCTCGGCCTCATCATCGTCGATGAAGAACACCGCTTCGGGGTACGCGACAAGGAAAAGCTCAAGACCCTGCGCGCCGAAGTACACGTGCTGACGCTCACGGCCACCCCCATACCCCGAACCTTGAATATGGCTCTCGGTGGCCTGCGCGAGCTGTCGCTGATCACCACCCCGCCGGCGGGACGGGTTGCCATCCGCACCACGGTGGGCGAATGGAATGTTTCGACCATCCGTGAAGCGGTGATGCGCGAACTGCGCCGCGGCGGCCAGATCTACTTCGTGCACAACGAGATCCAGACCATCGAGAAGATCGCTGCGGAACTGCGCGGCATCGTGCCGGAGGCGCAGGTCCGCGTCGGCCATGGGCAGATGCGCGAACGCGAGCTCGAACAGCTGATGGTGGATTTCTATCACCGTCGTTTCGATGTGCTGCTGTGCACGACGATTATTGAAAGCGGCATCGACGTGCCCACCGCCAACACCATCATGATCAATCACGCGGATCGCCTGGGCCTGGCGCAGCTGCATCAGCTGCGCGGCCGCGTCGGACGCTCGCACCATCGCGCCTTCGCGCATCTCATGGTGCCGTCGCGCAAGGCGCTGACGCAGGATGCGAAGCGGCGCCTGGAAGCCATCGAGTCGCTGGAAGAACTGGGCGCGGGCTTCCTGCTGGCCACACAGGACCTGGAAATCCGCGGCGCCGGTGAATTTCTCGGCGAGGCGCAGAGCGGCGAACTGACCGAAGTCGGCCTCACCATGTTCCTGGACATGCTCGAGGCCACGGTGCGCGCGCTCAAGGACGGCAAGGATCCGGCACAGGCACAGCCGCTCGCTACCAGCACCGAGGTCAACCTGCACATGCCCGCGCTGCTGCCTTCGGACTATGTGGGCGACGTACAGACCAGACTCGGCCTGTACAAGCGCATCGCAGCAGCCCCGGACCCGCAGGCACTGGACGACCTGCAGACGGAAATCGGCGATCGCTTCGGCGCGCTGCCGGCGGCCGCACAGCAGTTGCTGCAGGTCGCCCGGCTCACGCAGCGCTGCCGTGCAGCCGGCATACGCCGGCTCGATGTCGGCGCCCACTCCAGCTACCTGGTGTTCGAAGAGCAGCATAAGGTAGATCCGGCCGCCATCATCAAGCTGATCCAGCGCGAACCGCGCGTCTACCGCCTGGAAGGCGCGCTGAAGCTGCGCATCGGCTACGGCGCGGAAGGTCCTGAACGCCCTGCCCTGGCCCACGCCATGCTGGCGCAGCTTGCACCGCTGCGTGCTGTCGACAAGGCCCAGGCGTAGAATGCGGGGCATGTACAAGCTCCCGATCATTGCAAGGCAGGGCATGGTGGCGCTGCTGTTGCTCGCCAGCGCAGCTGCCGTTCCGCAGCAGGCAGTCACTCGCTATACCGTGGAAATCGTGGTGTTTCGTACAGCCAGCCAGACCGGCGCACTGCCCGACAGCGCGCCGCGCGAACTGGCCGGCGACGACGAGGTGGAAACCACCATTGTCGCAACACGCAAACTCACCAGTGCAGCCAGCCGCCTGCGGAAAACCGGCGGTTTCCGGGTCCTGGCGCACACCGCCTGGACGCAGGCGCCCGCCGGCTGCGCTGGCGCAGATTGCCGGACCTTGAGCCGCGGGGTTTCCGCCGCGCACCTCGGACTTGCGCGCTCGGCCATCTCCGGCGAGGTCATCCTGAAACGCGGTGCGCAGTCCCTGCATCTCGGCGTCGACCTGACCGTCGACGATGGCGGCCGCCGCTATCACATTTCCGAAGTGCGGCCAGTCAAGGCCAACGATATCCAGTATTTCGATCATCCCGCCGTCGGCGTGATCGCCGTGGTTACGGCCGGCGGTTGATCAATCCGGCATGTGTTTCAGGCCGCCACGCATGTCCCGTTTGCCCTCCAGCAATGCGGTCTGCGTCCGCTCGATCAGGCGCATCGGTGCCTCTTCATCCCGCTCGGGAGTAACCGTCGCAAGGCCGGCCGTGACCGTCACGAATTTCTGCAGTGGCGAGCGCGGATGATGGATGTGCATCTCGGCCACCTTGCGAACGGTGGCAGTGGCATGGGCCACGATGCCGCTGACTCCCATGCCGTCACGATGCACGGCCAGCACACCGATGCAACCTTCGCTCCATACTCCCACTACGTCGGAACCCCGGCGAAACACACCGGCGATGCTGCCGGCAATGCGCCGTACGCAGGCATCGCCAGCCGACTTGCCATAGGTCTCGCTGTAGCTCTTCAGTGCATCGATGTTGAACAGCGCCAGCGTCAGGGGCTGTGACTCGCGGCGCGCAATGCGCCACTCCCGCGCCACCAGCTCGTCGAACCAGGCCCGCGACGACAACCCCGTGACACGATCCTCGCGCAGCCAGCTGGGCAACCCCTCCGGACCACGTTCGACACTGCGCAGCCGGCTGCTGGCGTCGCGAAAGAACGCCACGTAGTTCGTGAGCACCCCATCGCCGTCGCGCATGGGCTGCAGGTACATTTCGTTCCACAGCAATTCGCCGCTCTTGCGGTAATTGCGCAACAGCACCCGGCATTCTTCGCCGCGCGCCAGGGCGTTGCGCACCCGGCGCAGGCCCTCCTGCTCCCGGTCGGCGCCCTGCAACAGGCGCAGGTTGCTGCCGATCACATCGGCGGCCAGATAACCCGTCAGTACTTCGAAGGCGGCGTTGACATAGACCACTGGATGATCCGGTGCGATGGCATCGCAGATCGCGACGCCATCCGGCGCCGAATCCAGAACCCGTCTCATGAACACCGCATCCAGTTGCTGCATGGTGGGGAATTTCCTGTCAGCTCAAGGTCAGTTCCGGGGGTCGTTCACAGCGCGCCAGCCAGTCACGGCATTCGTTGTACTCGCGTGATGCCAGCAGCGTCGCGCGATCCGGGGCATCCTTGCCGCGCATGCGCAGTATGCGCAGCTGGCTTGCCGGCCCCGGCAGGGATTTCAGGCCATCGATGACCGCGACAACACTGGCCCGGCGGTTGCAGACCGGCAGTACATCGCAGCCGGCTTCCAGTGCCGCTTCGGCGCGCGCCACCACGCCACCCATGACGCTCGCGCCTTCCATGGTCAGGTCATCTGCAAACACCACACCGCGGAAATCCAGCTCACCACGCAGCACCTCGCCCACCCAGCGGCGTGAAAAGCTGGCCGGCACGGAGTCCACGGCCGGGAACAGCACATGCCCCATCATGACGGCGGCGAGCTCGTTGGGAATCAGCCGGCGATAGGGCAACAGATCGGCAGTCAGGTCGGCCAACTCGCGCCGGTCCACCGGCAGGGCCAGATGCGAATCCGCCACCACGGCGCCGTGTCCGGGAAAATGCTTGGCTGTCGCCGCCATGCCGGCCTTGCGCATGCCCTGCACTGCCGCCAGCGCCAGGCGCGCGACGTGCTCGGGATTCGAATGGTAGGCCCGGTCGCCAATGATCTCCGACACGCCGTAGTCCAGGTCGACGCAGGGCGCGAATGAGAAATCGATATGCAGCGCACGCAGCTCTGCCGCCATCAGCCAGGCAATGGAGCGCGCCATGGCGATGCCCTGCTGCGCGTTCAGATCGAACTCCAGGCCAATGCGCCGCGCGGGCGGCAACACCGAGAAACCGCTGCGAAACCGCTGTACCCGACCGCCTTCATGATCCACTGCCACCAGCAACGGCGGTGCGCGCAATGCACGGATGTCGTCCACCAGCGCTGCGAGCTGCTCCGGATTCTCGTAGTTGCGGGTGAACAGGATGACGCTGCCCACCAGCGGGTGCCGCAGCACGTCGCGGTCCTCAGGCGTGAGCACCTTGCCGGCAACGTCAACCATCAGCGGACCCAGCGTCATTGTCCTTCAGCTCCCCGGCCCGTCGAGCACTGCGACGGATTCAACATGACTGGTATGCGGAAACATATCGACAATACCCGCGGCCTGCAGCGAAAAACCGTGCTCCGCTACCAGTATCCCGAGGTCGCGGGCCAGGCTGCCCGGATGGCAGGAGACGTACACCAGGCGCCGAGGCTTCAATGCCGCCAGGGCAGACAGCACATCCATCGCGCCGGTACGTGGCGGGTCGACCAGGACATGCGAATAGCGGCCGCCCTGTGCCAGCGCCAGACAGCGCTGTACCGCATCCTCACCGGCCAGGTTGCCGACGTGGAAGGCCGCATTGGCCAGCCCGTTGGCTGCTGCATTCGCGCGGGCGCGTGTGATCAGCCCGGCATCGCCCTCGATGCCGACCACGCGCCGCGCACGCGTGGCCAGTGGCAGGGTGAAATTGCCAAGACCACAGAACAGGTCCAGCACCTCGGACTGCTCATCCAGTTCCAGCAGCTGCAGCACCCGGTCGATCAGGAGCCGGTTCATGTCGCCGTTCACCTGGATGAAATCCGCGGGCTCGAATGCCAGCTTCAGCCCATAGGCCGGCAGCTCGTAGCTGAGTGCGGGCGTGGCACCCTGCAGAGTCTCGAGCTGGTCCGGCCGACCGGACTGCAACAGCCAGCGCACGCCCTGCTCGCCCTCGAAATTGCGCAGCAGTTCCCGGTCCGCTTCGTTGAGCGGCGAGAGCACGCGCAGCACCAGCACGGTGGTGCCGTCGCCTGCGGCGACCTCGATCTGCGGGATCCGGGTCGGAATCGACAATTGCGTGACCAGCTTCGACAGCGCGCCGATCAGCGTGCCCACCTGTGGCACCAGTACCTCGCAACGCTCGATGTCGGCCACGAAGCTGCTCATCTTCTCGCGAAACCCCACCATCGAACGGCCCCTGGCGTGCACGAAGCGCGCGCCCAGGCGCGCCCGGCGACGGTAACCCCAGGGTTCGCCGGACAGCGGCGGCAACCAGCTGGCGGGTTCGACCTTGCCGATGCGGCGCAGGGTTTCGCGCAGCATTTCATCCTAGATGCGCAGCTGCGATTCGGGCGCCAGGTGCTGCAGGGAACAGCCGCCGCAGGTTCCGAAATGCGCGCAGCGCGGTGCCACGCGATCCGGTGCCGCCTCGATGACGCGCAGCAGCTGGGCCTCATCGTGGCTGCGCTCGGAGCGGCGCACCAGGTATTCCACGGTCTCGCCGGGCAGTGCACCGGCAACAAACACGGTCTTGCCGGCGCGCACCACCCCCCAACCGTCGTGGTTGAGGGCATCTACGCGACCGACCACGGGCTCACTTACGACTGCGCGATGCCGACCCATTGTCCAAGAAACTCCTGATGATGCGATTCGCCCGAGCCCTGCAACAGGTCGCGGACGCGAGCGCATTCGGCTTCCCATCCAGGCGTATCCAGATGACCGCGCATGCGTTCGAAGGCGAGGAACACCAGGTAGGTGTTGAGCACATCGGTTTCGCAGTAGCGGCGGATGCCGTCGAGATTGCCCGCCTGCCAGGCGCTCCACACCTCGGCGCCGGAGAATCCCATTTTTCCCGGCAGACCCAGCAGGGAAGCGACGTCGGCAAGACTTGCGCGTCCGCGCGCCTGGAAACCCGCGATCACGTCCATGAGGTCCAGGTGTCGCCAGTGGAAGCGGCTGAGATAATTGTTGTAGCGGAATGCGCTGTCCTCGTCGCCGTGTTCCCAGTAACGGGCGGCACGCACGCCATGCAGCATGCAACGGTAGTGCATGACCGGCAGGTCGAAGCCGCCGCCATTCCAGGACACCAGGTCCGGCGTGAAGCGTTCGATGCCGTCGAAAAACCGCTCCAGCAGCTCCCGCTCGCTGCTGTGCGCATCGCCCAGGCTCCAGACCCTGAGCGAGTCGCCGCGGCGCAGGGCGCAGGCAATCGACACCACCCGGTGCTGTGGCAGCGGCAGGAAGTCGCTGCCGGTCTGCTGCCGGCGCTGCGCAAACATCGCGGCGGCCACCGCGGCATCGGGCAGGCCTGCGAGGCCCAGCAATCGCCGCCCGTAGTCCACATCAGGAATCGTCTCGATATCGAAAATCAGGTGGTTCATTGCCGCGCGGCGAGCATCAGCGCCTTCATTTCGCGCACCGCATCGCCCAGCCCCGAGAACAGCGCCTGCCCGATGATGGCGTAGCCGATATTCAGCTCGACGATCTCGGGGATGGCAGCCACCAGCTGCACATTGTGATAGTCGAGCCCGTGGCCGGCATGCACGGTCAAACCGATCGCCGCAGCCCGGCGCGCCGCGGCACGCAGGCGTTCCAGTTCTTGCCCTCGTGCAACCCCGGTCGATTCTGCATAGCTGCCGGTGTGCAGCTCGACCACCTGCGCACCGGCAGCACGCGCCGCGTCGACCTGTGCAAGCTCGGGATCGATGAACAATGACACCCGGATGCCGCCGCTGCGCAACTGCGCCACCGCGTCCTGCAGCAGCGGCTGCTGCGCGACCACGTCGAGGCCGCCTTCGGTGGTCACTTCAGTGCGCTTCTCCGGCACCAGGCAACAGTCGGCGGGTTTCAGACGCAGCGCGATGGCCAGCATCTCCGGCGTAACCGCCATCTCGAGATTCAGATGCGTCTGCATCAGCTCCTGCAATGCAAACGGATCGCGATCGATGATGTGACGCCGGTCCTCGCGCAGGTGCATGGTGATGCTGTCGGCACCGGCCTGCTCCGCCAGCAGCGCCGCATGCACCGGATCCGGATGACGCGCGCGACGTGCCTGCCGCACGGTGGCAACATGATCCACGTTCACGCCCAGCGCGATGGAATTGACCTGCGACATGCTCACTCCGCCGGGCGATGTGCCCGACCAAGATCCCGCAGCGACTGTGCCACAACCCGGGTCCTCAAGGCTCGGCCTTCCAGGCATCGGGCCAGGGCCTGGCGCAGCTGTGGCTTGAGTCGCTCGAGTTCCTGCGGATCGTCGAAGCGCGCGTCGCGCAGTTCCGTGATGCCATAGCCCAGCACATCCAGCAGCCGCTTCTCGAACAGCCGCAGCGTGCCCGCCAGATTGGGCGCCGCCCGCAGGTCATCGATTGCCGCGTGGTAGTGGTCGTAGAGATCCGGCTGCGGATCATGGCGCGCCGTCAGCGACATCACCAGTTCGCTCAGGTACCAGGCGGACATCAACCGCGCCTGCGGGATGGAGCCGCGTGCAACGACAGCGGTGTCGATTTCCGCGCCCGTCAGCCGCGGCGATTCGCCCCGCCCCGCCCATGACACCAGCAACGGCAGGAATGGCTGCAGCACCCCGGCCAGCTTTGCATTGGCGCCACGCACACCACGCGCGAACACACTGAGCCGGCCATGCTTGCGGGAAAACAGTTCGAAAATCCTGCCGCTGTCGCCCCAGGGTCGCTGGTGCAGCAGGAATGCCGGCGTGTGCTCGACGCGCTGCATTGCCCGTCTATTCCAGCCCGAGCTGCCGCAACGCCAGCGCGCTGTCGGCCCAGTCCTCACGCACCTTCACCCACAGGTTCAGGTGCAGGCGTCGATCCAGCAGCTTGTTCAGTTCGTAGCGTGCCGCGGTGCCAACCCGCTTCAACCGTTCGCCGCGCGCCCCGATCACGATGGGCTTCTGGCCGGCGCGATCCACCCAGATCACCGCCGACACCAGCAGCTGGCCCTCGTCTTCACCCATGGCTTCCACTTCAACGGCGATGCCATAGGGCAGTTCCTCGTTGAGTTCCAGCGTCAGCTTCTCGCGGATGATCTCGGCGATGCGGAACTGCTGGCTGCGGTCGGTGAGCTGCTCGGGCGGGAACAACGGCACGGACACCGGCAACTGCCGCACGATCACCTGCTGCAACCGCAGCATGTCGGCGGCATTCAGCGCCGACACCGGCATGATCTCCGCAAAGGCATGCCGTTCGGCAAGCGTGGCCATGAATGGCAGCAGGCGATCGCGGGGATATACCGTATCGACCTTGTTCACCACTGCCACCACCGGCCGGCCGGACTGGGCCGCGCGCGACAATGCCAGGGCATCCTCGTCACCGAAGCGCAATGCCTCGACCACGAATATGACCACATCCGCATCCAGGGCCGCTGCCGCAGCGGTGCGGTTCATGGCGCGGTTCAACGCCCGGCCTTCCTGCCGGTGCAGCCCCGGTGTGTCGACGAAAGCAATCTGCGCATCCGGCAGGTTCACCAGACCCAGCACACGGTGGCGCGTGGTCTGCGGCTTGGGCGTGACGATGGAGAGCTTCTGCCCCGTCAGCGCATTGAGCAGCGTGGACTTGCCGACATTGGGCCGGCCGATCAGGGCCGCGAAACCGCAGCGATGCTCCGCACCAGGCGCACCAGGCGCAGCTGGCGATGCAGGCGCGTCGTCGCTCATCGCGCCCACCGCTGCTGCAATTCCTGCAGCACGGCGGCCGCCGATTCCTGCTCGGCACGGCGGCGGCTGGACGCCACGCCGGGCGCATCGAGCGACGCACCGTCCGCCAGTCGCACATGACAGCGCACGGCAAACACCTGCTCATGCGGCTCGCCGGTGGCGGTCTCCAGCACGTAGTCAGGCAGAGCCTCGCCGCGTCCCTGCAGCAATTCCTGCAGCCGCGTCTTGGAGTCTTTCAATTCCGCTTCCGGCTGCAGGCCATCGAGCCTGCCGGCCAGCAGCCTGAGAATCAGGGATCGCGCCGGTGCAAGGCCGCCTTCCAGATAGGCAGCGCCGAACAACGCTTCGGTGGCGTCGGCCAATATGGATTCACGCCGGAATCCGCCTGTCTTGAGTTCACCCGTGCCCAGCTGCAGCATCGGGCCGATGCCGATCTCCGCCCCGATCGCTGCCAGTGGCCCGGCGCTTACCAGTCGCGAGCGCAACCGGCTGAGATTACCTTCGTCTGCGTCGGGAAAGCGTCGATACAGCTCTTCGGCGATCACCATGCCAAGCACGGCATCGCCGAGGAATTCCAGTCGTTCATTGTTGCTTCCCTGGCTGCTGCGATGGGTCAGCGCCGCCCGATAGAGCTCAGGTCGCTGCACTTCCCGACCCAGCACACCATGGAGCCAGGACTGGACCACCGCCCCGGCAGTGTCATTCGACGGCAGCACGCTTGTCGAAATGCACCAGCAGCGAGATTCCGGCGAACATCGGCACCACATCATCGTAGTTGACCGACAGGGCCCAGGTGCTGCCGTCACGGGCGACGGTAACGTCACTGGCCTTGGGGTAGCTGATCGCATCGATGTCGAAGCGCTTGTTCAGCGCCACGTGGACAGCAGCGGGATTGAGCTGCACATTTTCATCGGCATACTCGGCGGCCGTCTGCTTCAGCGCCTTGGCCACTTTCATGTAGTTCAGGTACACGGGCGTGAGGCGGATCGCGGCGTATCCCACCACCGCGACTGGCGCCAGCAGAAACAACCAGCCGATGAAAGTAATGCCTGCCTGTCGACTGCGCATAAAACCGCCTCCTACGCGTGCTACTCGATCCGCTGACCGAAACGACCCCATGTTATCTTGGGATCGCGGTTCCAGTCGAAATTGAGCCAAACCCGGCGCGCGCTGCCGACCAGATTGGCCTCAGGCACGAAGCCCCACCTCCGTCCATCCTCGCTGTTGTCCCGATTATCGCCGATCATGAGGTATTGGCCAGCCGGAACAGTGTGCTCCGGGTAGTCTCCCATGTCCGCCAGGCCGGACGTGGGCGAATTCAGCCTCGGCCTCGGCACAGGGATAGCTGCGACCGATGTCGCGGTTGCAGCCCGGCAACTGCGGTCTGGCCAGGTAGTCCGGGCTGCGGCAGGAAATCGTGCGGTGCACGTGCTCTCCGGTATGCACTTCCGCCAGGCGCATGTCTTCGTAGCAGCCGTCGGAATAGCGGCCCAGGTCCTTCTCGTCCAGCGGCACGTCGTTCACATAGATGCGATCCGAAATGACCTTGATGCGGTCGCCGGGCAGGCCCACCACCCGCTTGATGTAGTTGATCGCCGGATCCGGTGGATAGCGGAACACGACCACGTCGCCGCGATGCGGCTCATCGATGTCGAGGATCTTGCGGTTGAGCACCGGCAGGCGCAGGCCAAGATGAAACTTGTTCACCAGGATGAAATCACCGGCCTGCAGGGTCGGCATCATCGAATCCGACGGAATGCGGAACGGCTCGAACAGGAAGGAACGCAGCAGCAGCACGACTATCACTACCGGCACCATGCTGCGCGCGTAGTCCACGACTCCAGGCTCCGGCACATCGGCAGGCGCCCTGCCTGCGGCGGCGGCGGCGCGATCGCGCACGCGGCGCAGTACCCAGGCGTCAAAGGCCCAGATCACGCCACCGACAAATGACACCACCACGAGCACCAGCGAGAAATCGAGCCGCTCCGAACGGAACAGCTTCAGGGCACCGCCGATCACCAGTAGCGGCAGCGCGGAGTAGACCGAGCGCAACCAGCCCGGATCCACGGCAACAGCCGGCAATGCCGCCAGACGCCGCCGTGGCCGCAGGAACCAGTCGTCCACGATGACGATGATGGCTGCCGGCAACAACAGGCAGGAAAGGATCAGAAGAATGGATTCGAACACCCGTAAACCTCCGCGCTACTTGCGCCCGACTTGCAGCACGGCCAGAAACGCTTCCTGGGGAATCTCGACGGATCCCACCTGCTTCATGCGCTTCTTGCCCTCTTTCTGTTTTTCCAGCAGCTTGCGTTTGCGCGACAGGTCGCCACCATAACACTTGGCGAGCACGTTCTTGCGCAGCGCCTTCACCGTGGCGCGCGCAATGACATGTGCGCCGATCGTGGCCTGGACGGCAACTTCAAACATCTGCCGGGGAATCAGCTCCTGCATCTTGTCCACCAGCTCGCGACCACGCTGGTAGGAGCTGTCACGATGCACGATGATCGACAGGGCATCGACCTTGTCGCCATTGATCAGGATATCGAGCCGGCACAGCGGCGCCATCTGGAAGTGGCTGAATTCATAGTCGAACGACGCGTAGCCGCGGCTCGAGCTCTTCAGCCGGTCGAAGAAATCGAGCACGATTTCGGCCAGCGGCAGCTGGTACTGCAGCGACACCTGCGAGCCCAGGAAGAGCATCTTCTTCTGCACGCCGCGTTTCTCGCTGCACAACTGCAACACGGCGCCCACATGCTCGGGTGGCACCAGTATGTTGGCAGTGATGACCGGTTCGCGCAGTTCGGCGATCAGGTTGTCGGGCGGCAGCCGCGACGGGTTGTCGACGAACGCCACCGTACCATCGGTCTTTGCCACCTCGTACACCACGGTCGGGGCAGTGGTGATGAGCTCCAGGTTGTATTCGCGTTCCAGCCGCTCCTGCACGATGTCCATGTGCAGCAGCCCCAGAAATCCGATGCGAAAGCCGAAGCCCAGGGCGGTGGAAACCTCCGGCTCGTAGTGCAGCGCGGAATCATTGAGGCGCAGCTTGGCCAGCGCATCGCGGAAGTTCTCGTAGTCCTCGGTGTTCACCGGGAACACGCCGGCAAACACCCGCGGCTGCACCTGCTTGAACCCCGGCAGCGGGGTTTCGCTGCCGCGCACCTCGGTGGTGATCGTGTCGCCAACCGGTGCGTCGTCGATCTCCCTGATGCCGGCGATCACGAAACCGACCTCGCCTGCGGCAAGCAGCGGCAGCGAGACCGACTTTGGAGTGAAGCGCCCCAGCTTGTCGATCTGGTGGCTGCGGCCGGTCGACATGACCTTCATCTTCTCGCCGACGCGCAGGGTGCCGTTCACCACCCGCACCAGCGACACCACACCGACATAGTTGTCGAACCAGGAATCGATGATCAGCGCCTGCAGTGGCGCCGCCGGATCGCCCTTCGGCGGCGGCACGCGGCGCACCAGCTCTTCCAGCAGCGCATCGACGTTCTGACCGGTCTTGGCCGACACATGCACCGCATCCTGCGCATCGATGCCGATGATCTCCTCGATTTCCTTGATCACCTTGTCGGGATCAGCCGAGGGCAGGTCGATCTTGTTCAGCACCGGCACCACTTCGAGACCCTGTTCGATGGCGGTGTAGCAGTTGGCAACACTCTGC
>JAATEY010000151.1 GCA_015655465.1 Gammaproteobacteria bacterium
CGGCGCAGCAATGCATTGACGAAGCCGCTGGCGCTGCCCTGGCCCAGCACCCGCGCGGCATCCACCGCGATGTTCACCGCCGATGCAGGCGGTGCGCGCGAGTATTCCACCTGGTGCAGTGCGCAGCACAGCACGGCGCGCACCAGTGGATGCATGTCCTGGCCCGGCTTCAGCAATGCGTCCAGGGCCGGCGCCAGGCGCAGATACCAGCGCAACGTGCCGGTGTGGATCGCCCGCACCGCGGCGCGGTCGGAGGCATGCAGTGCCACCCGTTGCAGCGCTTCTTCGGCCGTGCAGCCGCCTTCGCTCACCACCGCGTGCAGTGCCTCGGCGGCACTGGCCAATGCCGTTGCGCCGGGCGCGAAACCAGGTTTCGGTTGCACGCTCACTGGAACACCAATGGCGCTGCATCGGTCGCTCGCGCTGCATTCAGGAAGTCACGCGCCGGCACGGCCTTGCGACCGGCGCGCTGCAATTCCAGCACCTGCACCACACCGCTGCCGCAGGAAATCTCCAGTGCATCGCCCTGCAGGCCGAGCAATGTGCCGGGCGGCGCAGTGGCCGCGGCATCCGGCGCGAGCCGGCTGCGCCACAACTTCACCGGTTCACCCTGCAAGGTGGTCTCGGCCACCGGCCAGGGATTGAAGGCGCGGATCTGGCGATCGATGCGCGCGGCGGGCTGCTGCCAGTCGACGCGCGCTTCGGATTTGGACAGTTTTTCTGCATAGGTGACGCCCTCCGGAGCCTGGGGGCGTGCGTGCAACTGGCCCGCAGCAAGCGCCGGCAACACGGCCAGCAATTGCGCGGCGCCCAGCGCAGCCAGCTCATCCTGCAGCTGCGCCGCCGTGGTTTCGCTGCCGATGCGCTGGCGCGCTTCGGCCAGCACCGCGCCGGTATCCAGTCCTTCATCCATCTGCATGATGCAGACGCCACTCTCGACATCTCCCGCGAGAATCGCGCGCTGGATCGGCGCGGCGCCGCGCCAGCGCGGCAGGAGCGAAGCGTGGATATTGAGGCAACCCAGGCGCGGCAACGCCAGCACTGCGCGCGGCAGGATCAGGCCGTATGCAACCACCACCATCACATCCGGTTGCCACTCGCACAGCCGCGTCAGTGTGGACTGCAGCGCAACGGGATCGCCGCGCAGGCGCGGCGGTTGAATCACCGGCACATGCAGCGCCAGCGCGGCCTGCTTCACGGCACCTGCTGCCAGCACACGCCCGCGACCCGCGGGCCGGTCCGGCTGCGTGAGCACGCCCACCAGCAAGTGCTGCCCGGCGAGTGCAGCCAGCGGCGGCAGCGCAAACGCAGGTGTGCCCGCAAAAACCACGCGCAATGGCATGTTGAACCTGGAGCCTGGCAGCTAGGTGCCCGGGCTGGAGGAATGCCCCTGGCGTGCGCCGGCCTTGCGTGCAGTGCCGCCGCGTTCGCGTCGTTCCTTGTCGAGCTTCTTGCGGATGCGCTGCCGTTTCAGCTCGGACAGGTAATCAACGAACAGCCTGCCCTCGAGATGATCCATCTCATGCTGCACGCAGACCGCCAGCATGCCGTCGAGCTCACGCGTGAGCACCTTGCCCTCCGCATCCTGCGAACGCAGGCGAATCCGCTCTGCGCGCGGCACATCGTCGTAGATGCCGGGCACCGACAGGCAGCCCTCCTCACCGGTGGCGGCACCAGACTTCTCGAGGATCTCGGGATTGATGAACACCTGCGGATCGTTCTTCCCTTCGGAGATATCGATCACCACCAGGCGGTAGTGCCAGTCCACCTGCGTGGCGGCGAGGCCGATTCCCGGCGCGGTGTACATGGTCTCGAACATGTCGGCGATCTGCCGCTTGAGATCGGCATCGAAACGGGTCACGGGCGCCGCTTTCGTCCGCAGGCGCGGATCCGGATATTCAAGAATGGTCAAGCGTGCCATGCCCTGTCTCCACCAGAAAATACTGCTAATGTCGTGCCTAATGTCCGGCCATTGCTTGGAATATTCCAGTGGGCCGTGATGTAGTACTCAAACGTGATGCGAGCTTGGCGCGACTTCGGACAAAGAGTTTATAACAGCAGGTGGCAGCGGCGGGTCGCTTGCGGCCTATGGCGCGACACCGGGCGCCGACAGGAGCTTTAATGGTCTCGAATCAAGCAGTTAGGCGTTTCCGGGGCAGAGTTGCGGGGCTCCTGGGTGGCCTGTCGGTACTGGTATTGACCTCGGGCTGCCAGCTTCTTTCACGTGGGCCGGCTGCCCCCGAACCGGTTGCTGCTCCACCGGCCCCGCCCGCGCCGATCGCGGTAACCGCTCCGCAGAATGCCGTTGAGGCGGCCATCGCCCGTGCCGGCAGCGAGCCGCAGACGGTGGTGACAGTGGTGCCGGCGGCGGCGCCGGTCATGAATCCCACCGCCCCGCTGAGCTACACCGTGAAGCGTGGCGACACCCTGTGGGACATCTCGGCGATGTTCCTGCGCGACCCCTGGTCGTGGCCCGAGATCTGGCACGTCAATCCGAACGTGCAGAACCCGCACCTTATCTATCCCGGCGACGTGCTGACGCTTGCCCATGGCGCCAATGGTGAGCCGCAGGTCACCCTGACACGCGGCGGCGATGTCCTGCGGGTGCAGCCGCTGGTACGCAGCACCCCGCTCGAAGGCCCCATCGCCACGATTCCGTTCGACGCCATCAAGGCCTTTCTCGGCAAGCCCGGCATCATTTCCAAGGACGACCTGAAGCACGCCCCGCGCGTCGCCGGCCTGCGTGATCGCCACATGGTGGCTGGCGCCGGCCACGAGTTCTATGTGAAGGGCATGCAGGCCTACGGCCCGGGTCGCTATTCAGTGGTGCGGGTGGGTGAAGAACTGAAGGATCCGGAATCCGGCAAGGTGCTGGGTTACATGGGCACCTTCACCGGTGCCGCGCGCATCGACCAGATTGCCGACCTGAGCAAGGCGCTGCTGGTCGACTCCGCCCGCGAAACCACTTCCGGCGACCTGCTGTTCGCAGAAGAAGCACTGACCGTCAGCAGCGACATCCTGCCCCGCTCGCCCCCGGCCGGCGTCGATGGCCAGATCATGGCGGTGGTGGATGGCGTGGCGCTGATCGGCTCCTACCAGGTGGTGGCCATCAATCGCGGCAGCAGGCACGGCCTGGAAGCAGGGCATGTGCTGTCCATCGACCAGAACGGCGAAGTGGTCGCCGATGGATCCTGCAGGCGCTCGCTGCTGTCCTGGTGCGGCGGCAAGACCATCACGCTGCCCAGCGAGCGCGCTGGCTCGCTGCTGGTGTTCAAGACCTATGAGCAGATGAGCTACGGCCTGGTGCTGGACGCCACTGTTCCGGTGCGAGTGACGGATCGGGTGCGAACACCCTGATTGGCAGTCATTTTGCAACAAACGCAGCAGGAAAGGCCCGCCCGACAGCGGGCCTTTCGCGTTTAGGCTCTCGGGAATGCATGACCGGAAAGCCCTCGACCTGGCCTGGATCACCCTGCTGCGCGCGCCTGCGCTGGGCGCAGCCACCGTACGGACGGCGCTGACCCAATGCCCGGACGTGGTCGCACTGACCCGCCATTCCCGTCACAGGCTGCGCGCACTCGGGATTGGTGAAGCTGCCGCCAACCACATCGCCCAACCTCCTGAAGCGCAAATCCAGCGCGACCAGCGATGGCTGACGGCAGCAGGCGCCAGGCTGCTGCCCTGCACGGATGCGGGCTATCCCGCGCAGCTCGGGGCCTTGCCGGACGCACCGCTGGCACTTTTTGTACTCGGCGACAGCGCGCTGCTGGCCCGGGCGCAGGTGGCCATCGTCGGCAGCCGCCAGCCCACCGCCGCGGGCCGGCGCATCGCCACGCAGGTCGCGCAGCAGCTGTGCGCGGCGGGCCTCGCCATCACCAGCGGCCTGGCGCGCGGCATCGACGCCGCTGCCCACGAGGCCGCGCTGGCCTGCAATGGCCGCACCATCGCAGTCTGTGGCACGGGCCTGGACCAGTGTTACCCCACCGAGAACCAGCCACTTTTCGAGCGCATCTGCGAGCATGGCGCGGTGGTGTCGGAGTTTCCCCCGGGCACCGAACCACGCCCGCATCACTTCCCGCGCCGCAACCGCATCATCTCGGGACTGGCGCGCGGCGTGGCCGTGATCGAAGCCGCCGCCGGCAGCGGCTCGCTCATCACCGCCCGCCGCGCCCTTGAACAGGGGCGCGAAGTGTTCGCGGTGCCCGGCTCGCCTTTGAACCCGCTGGCTGCCGGTTGCCTCGCGCTGATCCGGGAAGGCGCGCACCTGGTGCGGGATGCCACCGATATCCTCTCCGAGATCAGCATATCCATCGAGGGAAATACCAATGCAGATCAACCAGTTACCACCTGGGCACAGCCCCTGGTGCCAGCGCATGTGTTGGACAAGGATTACGAAATGCTGTTAGATGCGCTCGGCTTCGAGCCAGCCAGCATCGACGATCTGGTCGACAGAACCGGCCTTGCGGCAGGCTCCGTAGCCTCCATGATGCTGATTCTGGAACTGGATGGCCGGGTCGAATCAAGGCCTGGCGCTCTATATAACCGCGTTAGCTGAATAATGAACGGCACCGTCCTCGACATCCTTCTCTACGTATTCGACCGCTACATGTTCGACGAGGCGCCGGAGGTGCCGGAGCGCGAGGCGCTGGCCCGCGACCTGGAAAGCGCCGGCTTCGGCGAAGCCAATGTGGAGCGGGCGCTGGACTGGCTGGCAGATCTTGCCGGCGAGCGCAGCCGTGCGCCGCTGCCTGCCGCCCTGGAAGGCGCCGATGGCACGCCGCGCAGGCGCGCTGCGCTGCGGATGTATTCACCCATGGAGCTCACCCGCCTGTCGGTGGATTGCCGCGGTCTGCTGCTGTCGCTGGAAGAGGCCGACATCCTGAGCCCCACGCAACGCGAGCTGGTCATCGATCGCCTGCTGGCGCTCGATGTGGAAGACCTCAACCTCGAACAGGTGCGCTGGATCGTGCTGATGGTGCTGTCCAGCCAGCCCGGTCAGGAACAGGCCTGCGCCCGCATGGAAACGCTCGTCTTCGATCCCGACACGAGCGCCGCACATTGAGCCATCCAAAGGCCACATTTCCGCATCCGCGGCCTGCGGTCGTAGACGGTCATGGCTGAAAATCTCGTCATAGTTGAATCGCCCGCCAAGGCGAAGACCATCAAGAAGTA
>JAATEY010000262.1 GCA_015655465.1 Gammaproteobacteria bacterium
CGGCGCTGCTGGATGTGGAAGACCCGATTGCTGTGCCGTATCAGCTGGAGGTGTCTTCGCCTGGTGCGGACCGGATCCTGCGCACGGTGGCGCACTACCGGCGCCATGTCGGGCAGCGGGTGCACGTGGAGCTGGCAGCGGGCCGCGACGGCAGGCGCAGGTATACCGGCGTGCTCACGCGCGCTGGCGATGACGATTTTGAATTGAACGTGGATGAGTCGGTGGTGACGGTGCGGTATGTCGAGGTGGGCAAGACCCGCCTCGCGCCGGACTGGTCGCGCAAGAAGCGTCGAGGTAAGAAGTGATGATGAACAAAGAAATCCTGATGGTTGTGGATGCCGTTTCCAACGAGAAGGGCGTCGACAAGGAAATCATCTTCGAAGCGCTGGAAGCCGCGCTGGCTGCTGCCACCCGCAAGAAACACGGCGAGGAATGGGATGTGCGCGTCGCCATCAACCGCAAGACCGGCGACTACGACACCTTCCGCCGCTGGAAGGTGTTCGCCGACGATTCCACCGAACTGGAGACTCCGGATCGCGAGCTGCGTCTCGACGACGCGCTGGATCTGAGCAAGGATGCCGAGCCGGGCGGCTATGTGGAAGAGCCGATGGAATCGGTGGCCTTCGGCCGCATCGCTGCCCAGCAGGCCAAGCAGGTCATGGTGCAGAAGGTGCGCGAGGCAGAGCGTGCGCAGGTGGTGGACCTGTTCAGCGACCGCATCAACACGCTGGTCAGCGGCGTGGTCAAGCGCGTCGACCGCAATGGCATCTTCGTGGACCTGGGCAACAATGCCGAAGGGTTCATCTCGCGCACCGACCTGATTCCGCGCGAGGCGCTGAAGCCGCAGGATCGCGTCAAGGCATACCTCAAGGATGTGCGCAACGAGCCGCGTGGTCCGCAGCTGTTCCTGTCGCGCACCGCTCCCGAGTTCCTGATCGAGCTGTTCAAGCTGGAAGTGCCGGAAGTGGGCCAGGGCACCATCGAGATCCTGGGCGCCGCCCGCGACGCGGGCATTCGCGCCAAGATCGCGGTGCGCAGCAACGAGCCGCGCATCGATCCGGTGGGCGCCTGCGTCGGCATGCGTGGTTCGCGGGTGCAGGCGGTGTCCAACGAGATCGCCGGCGAGCGCGTCGACATCATTCCCTTCGACGCCAATCCGGCCCAGTTCGTCATCAATGCCATGGCGCCGGCCGAAGTGCAGTCGATCGTGGTGGATGAAGATTCCCACAGCATGGATATCGCGGTTGCCGAAGACAAACTCTCGCAGGCCATCGGCCGTGGCGGGCAGAACATCCGCCTGGCGAGCCAGCTGACCGGCTGGGAGCTGAACGTGATGACCGAATCGGACGCCGATGCCAAGAGCGAGTCGGAAGCCTCGCGCCTGGTGCAGATGTTCATGAAGTCGCTGGACGTCGATGAAGACGTCGCCACCATCCTGGCGCAGGAAGGCTTCTCGACCATCGAGGAACTGGCCTATGTGCCGGTCAGCGAACTGGCCTCGATCGATGCCTTCGACGAAGACCTGGTCAAGGAGCTGCGCAATCGCGCCCGCGACGTGCTGCTGACGCAGGCCATCGCCAGCGAAGAGAGTCTGGAGAGCACCATGCCTTCGGACGACCTGCTGGCGCTGACAGGCATGAATCCGGATCTGGCGCTGGCGCTGTCGCAGCGTGGCGTACGCACGCGCGAGCAGCTGGCCGAGCAGTCGGTCGATGATCTGGCGGATATCGACGGGCTGGACGAGGCGGGCGCGGGCCTGCTCATCATGAAGGCCCGCGAACACTGGTTTCAGGCGGAGAAATAGGCCGTAACGGAGTAGAGCAATGGCTGAAGTCACCGTCTCGCAATTTGCCGATGTATTGAAAGTCCCTGTGGACCGGCTGCTCGTGCAGCTGGAACAGGCCGGAATCACCGTGTCCGGCGCTGACGACAAGATCAGTGACGACGCCAAGATGGAACTGCTGACGCACCTGCGTCGCAGCCACGGCAGTGGCGAAGAGACCGCCGCACCCAGCAAGATCACGCTCAAGCGCAAGACGCAGACCGAGCTGAAGATGGCGAGCACGCAGGGTCGTGCGCGCACCGTCAACGTCGAGGTGCGGGTCAAGCGCACCTACGTGAAGCGCGACGTGCTCGAAGAGCAGAATCGTGCCCAGCAGGAACAGGCCGACCAGAAGCGCAAGGAAATCGAAGCCGCGCAGCAGTTCGAGGCCGACAAGGCGGAAGCCGCACGCCGCGAGCAGGAGCGCCTGGAGCAGGAAAACCGCCGCCGGCTCGAAGAAGAAGAGCAGCAGCGGGTGCGGCAGGCTGAAGAAAGCCGCCGTGCGCTGGAACAGCGCGAGCGTGACGATGCGGAGCGTGATCGCGCCCGCCGCGCGCCCGATGTGAAAGGCGTGCAGGAGCCGGCGCGTGTCGAGCCGAAGGTCGAGGCCAGAAAGGTCGAGGCCAAGGTTGAACACAAGGTCGAGCACAAGAAGCCCGAAGTACGCGCCAGCGCCGAGCCGTCGCGCGGCGCGCCGGGCACCCGCTACGGGCGGCAGGAGCTGCATGTCGCCGGCGGCGATGGTGCGCGCTTCAAGAAGAAGAAGACGCGCTTCCGCGGCCGCCCGACCACGCCTGATGGCGAGCAGAAGCACGGCTTCGAGATGCCCACCGCGCCGGTGAAGCGCGAAGTGCCCGTAAGCGAAACGATCACGGTGGCCGAGCTGGCGCAGCGCATGGCCGTCAAGGCCAATGAGGTCATCAAGACACTCATGGGTCTGGGAGTGATGGCCACGATCAACCAGTCACTGGACCAGGACACGGCGGTGCTGGTGATCGAGGAAATGGGGCATCAGCCCAGGCTGGTCAAGGAAAACGAGATCGAAGAAGACATCCAGGGCATTGGCGAGAGTGACAGCGGCCTCGAGGATCTGCCACGGCCACCTGTAGTCACGGTCATGGGACATGTCGATCACGGCAAGACTTCGCTGCTCGACTACATTCGCCGCACCAAGGTGGCGGCTGGCGAGGCCGGTGGCATCACCCAGCACATCGGTGCCTATCACGTCGAGACTCCACGCGGCGTGGTGACTTTCCTCGACACCCCGGGCCATGCGGCGTTTACCGCCATGCGCGCCCGCGGTGCGAAGGCAACCGACGTCGTGGTGCTGGTGGTGGCTGCCGATGACGGCGTGATGCCGCAGACCATCGAAGCCGCGCAGCAGGCCCGTGCCGCGGGCGTGCCGATCGTGGTGGCGGTCAACAAGATCGACAAGCCCGATGCCGACGCCGAGCGCGTGCGCGTCGAATTGTCGAAACCCGAGGTCGTCTCCGAGGAGTGGGGCGGCAGCGACATCTTCGTGCAGGTCTCGGCCCGGACCGGCCAGGGCATCGATCAGCTGCTCGAGGCGATTTTGCTGCAGTCCGAATTGCTGGAATTGAAGGCGCCGCGTGACGGCCTGGCGTCCGGCGTCGTGATCGAATCCAGCATGGAGAAAGGTCGCGGCGCTGTCGCCACCGTGCTGGTCAAGCGCGGCACCCTGAAGCTGGGCGATCCCATCCTTGCCGGCCAGCAGTTCGGTCGCGTGCGTGCCATGTTCGACGAGACCGGCAACGCTGTCAAAGAGGCGCTGCCGTCCATGCCGGTGGTGGTGCTGGGTCTTACCGGTGCACCCAATGCCGGCGACGACCTGCTGGTGGTGGAAAGCGACCGCAAGGCGCGCGAAGTCGCCCTGCATCGCCAGAGCCGGCATCGCGACACCCGTGTCGCCGGTCGGGCTCCGGCTACTGCCGAGGATGTGTTCTCGCAGATGGAAGACGCCAAGATCAGCATCATTCCGGTGCTGATCAAGACCGACGTGAAGGGCAGTGCCGAGGCGCTGCGCCAGGCACTCGACAAACTCTCCACCGAAGAAGTGCAGGTCAAGGTGCTGGGTTCGAACGTCGGTGGCATCACCGCTTCGGACATCCAGCAGGCGGCGTCGTCCAAGGCCCTGGTCATCGGCTTCAATGTGCGCGCCGACTCCGGCGCGCGCGAGGCCATGAAGGACACCGGCGTCGAGGTGCGTTACTACAGCATCATCTACGAAGCCATCGATGACGTGAAGGCAATGATGAGCGGCATGCTGGCGCCC
>JAATEY010000290.1 GCA_015655465.1 Gammaproteobacteria bacterium
CAAACACGGCATCGTGCTCGGCAACCTGGTGGGGCTCATCGATTCCGACTACCAGGGTCAGTTGATGGTGAGTTGCTGGAACCGCGGCAGCGCCAGCTTCACCATCCAGCCCGGCGAACGCATCGCGCAGCTCATCATCGTTCCGGTCGCGCAGGTTGAACTGACTGTCGTGGACGATTTCGCCGCCACCGACCGCGGCGCTGGGGGCTTCGGGCATTCCGGCCGCGGCTAGGGCTGGCAAGATGCGAGAATGGCAGGAATACTAGACCGATCACGGGGGGCTACTGCATGAACAACATTCGAATCCTGGCACGCGCCGCGGCCGCTGCATTGCTGCTGACGTCGGCTGTCGAAGCACAGGAACTGACCATCACCAACGCGCGCATCATCATCGGCAACGGCCAGGTGATCGACAACGGTTCGATAGTGATGCGTGGCGGACGCATCGCCTCGGTCGCAGCCGGCAAGCCGGCGCAGACGGCCGGCCGCGTGATCGATGCCAAGGGCATGAGCGCGATGCCGGGCCTCATCGACGCGCACCGGCATCTCACCTTCCGGCCCGATGCGGCCACCGAGATGCAGAAGCTGCTCGAAGCCGGCTTCACCACCATCCTGTCCGGCGGCGGAGCGCCCGAGCAGCAGGTCACGGTGCGGGACCAGATCGACAAGGGGCAGATCAACGGTCCGCGCCTCATTCCTTCCGGCAACACGCTTTTCCTGGCCAACCAGAAGGCGGACGCGGTGCGTGCCGACATCCGCAAGCTGGCTACGCTTGGCGTGCGCTACACCGGCGAGATGCTGCTGACGCCGGTGCCGGGACCGACTCCGGCCGAGATGGAGATCATCGCGGCGGCCCTCGACGAAGGCGCCAAGGCCGGCGTCAAGGTGCAGGTACACGCAGTCAGCACCTCGGCCATGATGGCGGCCGTCGATGCGGGAATCCGGCTGCTGGTGCACACGCCCAACAAGGACTGGGTCACGAAGGAACAGGCAGCAAAGCTCCTCGCCACCAATACGCGCATTCTCTCGGCTACAGGAACCTGGGCGCCGGTCTTCGGCGTTTTCCCCAACGCCAACGACAACAAGCCGCGCACCCGTGACGGCAGGGCCTGGCCCGACAACATCACCGACGGTGTCGGCGGTGGCAAGGAAGTCGGCTATGCACTGGTCAATTTACGCACGATGTTCGATGTCGGTACCGTCGTGGGTGTCGGCATGGACACCACCTACGATCCGCGCGAGGGCCTGGCCGTGGAGCTGCGTTCCATGAGTGGCCTGCTCTCGCCACGGGATATCGTGAAGGTGTTCGGTCCCTATTCGGCCGCCTACCTCGACATGACCGACCAGATCGGCACGCTGGAAGTCGGCAAGCAGGGCGACATCCTGCTGCTGGATGGTGACCCGCTGGAGGGTTACTGGAACTGGCTGAAGGCGCGGACGGTGGTGAAAGGGGGCAAGGTGGTGGTCGAGGCCAAGCGCTGAAGAGCGACTCTTGCAGGGGGGCCTGTTGATGGCGGGCCTGTTTACCTGGACGGTGGGGTCGCAGCAAGGCAGTGCGGTTACCAGCGCGATAACGAGATCGCGGGCTTGCCGCCCAGGCGCTGCCGGATGTGCTGGCCCAGCGCGTCGGCGAAGCTGCCGCTCGTTCCGATGGTCATGTTTACCAGCACGATGGCGGCAAATCCTTCCTTCGGGTTGAAGAACGCGTAGCTGGTATAGCCGCCGGTGCCGCCGTTGTGCCACCAGGTGCCGCTCGCCGTGTCGTGCAGCCAGGCGTAGGCAATGCGCAATCCCTGGCCGGCATCAGCCTGCAGCTGCTGCGAACGCTTCAATGCGGCGGGCAGGCTGCGGCCCGCCGGCGACGCCGCCTTCACACCATCCGGATTCAGCTGCGCCTCGAGATAACGCAGCATGTCTTCCGCAGTCGAGCGCAGCGCACCGGCACCAGCGAGTGCATCCAGATCCCAGGCGTGGGCCGGTGCGAGATTGCCGTCGTGGCCCGCGATGAAGCGCGCGCGCAGCACCGGGGGCAGGGCGACAACGGTCTCCTGCATGCCCAGCGGTTGCAGCACCTGCTGCGCGATCAGCTGCGGCCAGGGCTGTCCGGCGGCGCGGCCAAGCGCATGGCCCAGCAGACCAACGCCAAGATTGCTGTAGAGGAACGGCGCATTGGCGGGTTTGCCCACGCCCACCTGGCCGATGAATGCTTCCAGCTGGCTGGCGCCGTAGTCGGCGTAGGGATTATCCGGATCGGCGGGCGCGAAGTTGGTCGGCATGCGCGGCAGTCCGGAATGCTGCGTCACCAGATCGAGCAACGTGATCTCGGCGCCAGCGGGCTTCGTTACCACGCTGGCGGTCAGCAATTCACGCACCGGCGTGTCGGTCTTCACCTTGCCTTGTTCAATCAGCTGCGCAAGCGCAAGGCCGGTGAACGTCTTGGTGATCGACCCGATTTCGAATACGGAATCGGGCTTTGCTGCGCCGAGCGCGAACACACGGCGTCCCGCCTTCGTGACCACCCCGACGCTGATGCCGATGCCCTTGCCCGGTGCCAGCGCACCTGTGGTCAGCGTCTGCTTCAGGTCCTCGCGCAGCACGGCTTCGAGCTGCGCGGCATCCACCGGCGCCTTCGCCGGGTCGAAGGTTGCCGGTGCCGGTGGCGCTGGGGTGATGCGCTGCGCCTGCCGCGCAAGACTCAGCGCGACGGGCGGCGTCATGCTGCCATCCGCAGGATTGCGCTGCGTCCAGGTGCCGGCGAGTGTATTGCCGTCGGCCGCCAGTCGGCCCTGCCAGCGACCACTGACCACCGGGATCTCGAAAGAGAATTGTCCATTGGTGAACCCGGCGTTTGCGCAGCCGATATCCCAGGCGTTCTGCTCGATCACGTCTGCCGTGCAGACCTGTTCGCCCTTGTTGCCGCTGCGTACCACGATCTGGACGCGAATGGTCTGGCCCGGCGACGGAGGTGATCCGATCCAGATGCCGTCCACGGCCGAAGGCTGCGCGGCGGGCACGAAGCTGTTGCGCGTGAATACCAGAGGCGCGGGCCTGCCTTGTGACCAGGTGCCGGTGAGCATGGCGCCATCGCTGCTGATGGTGCCGGTCCAGGTGCCATTCACCGTCGGCACACGCAGTGACAATGTCGCGCCTTCGACCCGGATGTCAGTGACGGGAATGCCACGCGCGCCCTGGTTGGGGCTGTCGAGCGTGCCCGTGGGCTGCCCCTGCGGAGATTTCGCGAGATGCAGCAGGATTTTCAGCGGACCAAGCTGGCCCTCGAAGTCGCCTTCCGGAACAGCGGTGACCTGGGCCAGCGGCTGAGCTCCCCACAGCAGCGCAGCAGATGCAAGCAGCGCGGGCAGCAACAGCGCGCGAAGTCTTTTCGGATTCATGAACATTGGCCACTCCACATGATGACGGAAGGAGAATTCAGAGACAGGTAATCGAGCATCTCCAGGTTTTCTCTAGTCGTGGCCGCGGCGACTGTCAGCGGCAGGATCCACAGTACGTGGTCGTCCTTCGACACCTTCCACAGCGGCGGACCCGGGAAACGGCCCGTTACCACCACTTCGGTCAGTTCATCGAGGGCCGATTCCTCCGGTTGCACTGCCGGCGGCATCCTGGCTTCCCCTGCCAGGGTCATTTGGGTGATGAGCAGCAGACCAATGGCCAGAAGCGTCCGATCAATCCGCATGCGACTTCCTGTCACGGTCTCGGCAGTCTCTACAGAGGTCGTATCAGCATGCCGGTGATGATGCCTTGCGCATCCAGCTGGATGCTGTAGATCACCGAACCGTTCTGGAACTTCACGACATAGGAGTCATAGCCCTGCGTGCCGACGCCCTGGAACTGGATCGACTGCAGCCTGCCAAGCACGGCACGGTGTTTCTCCATCTGGGTGAACTGCTCCCGAACCGCATTCGCCAGCAACGGTGACATCTTCTCGAACTCGACTGGCAGGCCGGCTTCGCGGCGCTCGATGAAGCTGCGGATGGCCGCCTCGGTACCGGGGCTCGGCTGGTTCATCTGGACGCGTGCCGTCAGGTTCGCTTCGACCTGCTGCGCAGTGCCTGCATCGATGCGCGGCATGGTGATGTTCCTGCCGTTCTGATGCAGCACCAATGCCGTTGCGGGCGTAAAGCCGTCGGTAACGAAATCGATTTCCGCCGCCACTACCTTGTAGAAGAAGTGTGTGGTGGTTGCGGGATGGATCTCCGCTGCGCTCTGCCCGGTAAGTCTGGCTGAAAGCTGGTTGCCGGAACGCGTGATGGTCAATACCGCCGCATCCGTCAGCTTGTAGTGGCCGGTGTACTGTTCCAGTACATTCGCATCCAGCGCGATGGCCGCTGGTCTGGCGCTTGCCGCCGGCTGCGCATTCGGCGGACTCACCTGTGCCGCCACCGCCACCAGCGCAAGTGAGAGGCACCCCAGCGCAGTCGATGTGAGCCGCCAGAATTTCGCGGGTTTGCTGATCATGATTCTTATCCTCTGTTCCAGAAATGACGGAGATTCGGACATCGCGGCCACCGCCCCGATGTAGCTGGACTGACGTTCACCCACGGCGATCAGGGTCTCGCAGTAGTCCGCGGCATCCGTGCCGCCGCCGAGCACGCGCGCATCGCAGTCCACTTCGATGGCATGACGCAGCCGGCGCAGCTGCCACCACAGCGGCAGGTTCCACGGCATGAAAACCAGCAGGCACAGCGCGATGGTGAACAGCTGCGGGTCATTGGCATCCAGATGCGCCCGCTCGTGTGCCATGACCGATGCCTGCGTGCGCGGTGGCGATTCCACGAGCCATGCCGGCACCACGATGCTCGGATGCAGGAAACCCACCACGGCAGGGCCCACATCCGGCGCAACGTAGACCTGCACGCCTCTCATTTCACCGCGCCGCCAGATCCGCTTGCGGCGATACAGCTGCACGCCGTTGATGATCAGCACCAGCAGCATGCCGGTGGACACCAGCAGCCAGGCATTCTTGAGGATGCCGTCGAACGAGCGCCAGTTCGCAACCTGCGCATCACCCGCGCCCAGCCATTGAACGGGATTCAACGGAATGGACGTCGCCTCGCGCAGCACCACGATCTTCTCCACCGCCCCCGCACCGATGATGTCCGGCAACTGCACCGACACCGACGCAATCACGGTGGGAATCAGCAACGAGGCGAGAATGGCCACCAGCCAGTACCAGCGCGTGGTGGCCTTCGTGAGGCGCGCGCCGCGTTCGGCCGCCAGTGCCGCGCAACCCAGCAGCAGCGACACCGCGATGACATAGACCATCCAGATGAACATCACTCGCTCTCCTTGTCGGATTTGTCGCGCAGCAAAGCGCGCATGCGGCGGATCTGCTGGGGGGTGAGCTTGCGGTCGGCGACCAGGTGCGCGAACAGCAGTTCGGTCGAACCCTTGAACAGCTTGCCGGTCAGGTGCTGCAGGGCGCTGTGCTGCGCGGCCTGCTGCTGTACCGCTGCAAAATAGCGATGGCCGCGACCTTCTTCCTTGTGGTCGACATAGCCCTTGCCTTCAAGGGTGCGCAGGATGGTCAGGACGGTGGTGTAGGCCAGTGGGTCGGCCAGGCGTTCGCGCACTTCCGAGACCACGGAAGGGCCGTGCTCCCACAGCACCTGCATGATGTCCGCTTCACGATCGGTGAGGGCAATTTCCATGCTGCGGCAGCCTGGCTACTAGAACTATAGTTGATGCTAGTTGCCGCCAGTCTGCTAGTCAACTATAAATATAGTTGAAGAAATTCCGGAGCAACCTGCCGGCATTCAGGGTCGGTTCAGCGCCGCGGCGTAAGCTTCTCTCCCATGAACGCCAAAATCCTGTCCGTGCTGCTGGCCGCTGCCGTGCTGACGGCATGCGCCTCGACCCCACGTCCGCGCCCGGCGCCGCCGCCGCCAGCGGCACCGGCTGCGCCACCGGTCAGCCTGACCAAGGTCTATTTCTACCCCCTGCAGAGCCAGTCCGAGCAGCAGCAGGATCGTGATCGTTAC
Source organism: Gammaproteobacteria bacterium (assembly GCA_015655465.1). GTDB lineage: Bacteria > Pseudomonadota > Gammaproteobacteria > Steroidobacterales > Steroidobacteraceae > ZC4RG30. The sequence goes on from JAATEY010000290.1 coordinate 6,000, forward strand.
GAATGCCACAACTGGTCAGTGCGCCAGACCGGCTTCGATCCATCCCTGCGCATCGCGCCGGCCCAGCTGCGCGCCACGGTAGTGCCCGCACGCTCGCCCGGCCAGACCATCGGTGCCGCTGCCGCCGTGGGTGCGCTGATTGGCGCAGTGGCCGCTGATCCCGGCCATGGCGCCAAGGGGGCGCTGGTCGGTGCCATGGCCGGCACCGTGGTTGGTTCTGCCGCTGCCAGCGCGGAAGCGGGCCAGGCCCGCGAGGTTGAACAGCGCCGCGACGTTCGCGGCGCCGGTCGTTATGCACGAGAAGCCGCCGAATTCCGGCGCGCCATGTCCGCCTGCCTTGAAGGCCGCGGCTATTCGGTCAAGTGAGGTTGTCATGAGCATGAGCATCAGCATTCGCAGAACCCTGGTCGTCGCCGCTGGCATTGCCATGCTGGGCGTCACTGCAACAGCCTCTGCCGGCGTCAATGGCAAGATGCTCGAGAAGTTGCGCGACCGGCAAGCCGACAAAGAGCAGTCCGCGGCGCAACCGGCGCAACCGGCACAGCGATCCGCACCTCGCAATCAGCCGCCGCCAGCCGCGCAGCGTTCGCCTGAATCGCGTCCGAACCACAGGCGTGGGCAGCAGCCGGATACCACGCCAGTGTCGCCTCCTGCGGCGCAGCCACGGGGCAATGGCGACCGCGGCGTGGTGGGCGAGCTGCTGTCACGCAATCTCCGCCGCGGCGATTCGGCTGGCGGGCGTGGCAACGATCATGATGGCGACCACTCAGCCGGAGGTCACAGCCGCCCGCCGCGGGTCGTTCCCAGCCTGCCGCGCGGCTATCGCAACTACTCCTGGAACGACCGGCCCTACTACACCTTCGGCGGTTCGTGGTATCGCCCCTACGGCAGCAGCTACATCGCGATCGGCGCGCCCTACGGCCTGTTCGTGTCGTCGCTGCCGGGTTATTCCGCCAGCTTCTACTACGGCAACACGCGCTACTACTATTACGATGACACCTACTACACCTACGAGCCCGAGCGTCGTGGATATGTAGTGGCCCGCTCGCCGTATGGCGACGATGAAGACAAAGGCGACTACGACCAGGCGCTGGATGAAGACATGTTCATCTATCCATCGCGTGCCCAGAGCGAACAGCAGCAGGCGGACGATCGTTACGAGTGCCACCGCTGGGCAGTCTCCCAATCGCACTACGATCCGATCGACGATGAGTACGACCGCACCAGGCGCGACGGGTATGTGCGCGCGATGACGGCCTGCCTTACTGGCCGCGGCTACAGCGTGCGCTAACGCGTGGCCGGGCGGGTGGTGAGTTCGCGATAACGCGCGATGTCGGCATCGAACTGCGCCCGCAGCTCGCTTTTTTCCGACTCGCGCGAGGTCAGCACTTCCTGCAGTCCGCGGCGCTCCCTGAGCGCCCGCACTGCGTCTTCGGCCAGCTGGTCCGGCACGCGGCGCGCGTTCGGTGAGGCCGAGTAGGGCTGGAAATTGCGCATGCGGTCCTGCAGACCCGCGATGCGCTGCTCGGTCGAAGTAATGGAGCCGCGGGCGATGTCCATCTGCCCGTCAATCAGTGCCACCCGCTCGTCGCGCAGCTGTTCGATATCGCGGACCTGCGTGTAGGTGGTCAGCAGGAAGGTGTCGTGCTGGCGGCGCTGGGCGACGTCGGCCGCAGCCTTCTGTGCAGTATCCGCTTCAGCCAGCGATAGCTGCCGCGGGTACTCGCGCAGCGGCACACCCTGCGGGTTCAGTTCCTCCCGGCCCTGGGAGGCGTATTCAGGGGGCACGCTGTCGCCGTAGTGGACCCCGCCGCTGCTGTCCACCCACCGATAGGACCTGGTGGATTTGCCGGTCGATTGCGTTGCGCCGGTCCCCGGGAACAGCAGCATGGCGCCCATTGCCGCGGCAACGAAGATTGTGCGATTGGTCATGATGGACGATCCTCGCTCCGGCAGCCCGCGTATTGCAAACGAATTACCCGATCCCGTGAACGGTGTCCGTTCCGGCCAGCGCGCCGTAGCGGGCGCGATATCCTTCCATGCTGTGCAGGGCCGCGGCCGGCAACAGGCCGCTGCCCGAACGCAGGCTGTCGATGAGTCCGCTCAAGCTCAGGATGGCGACGCAGGGAATACCATACAGGCGTTGCACTTCCTGCACGGCCGACTCGGGCAGGTCGTTGCCGGCGGCATCGCGGCCGCGCTCCTGCCTGTCCAGGGCCAGCGCCACGCCGGCGGGGGTGGCGCCCGCGCTGCGGATGATCTCGATGGATTCGCGGATTGCAGTGCCGGCGGTGATCACGTCGTCGATGATCAGCACGCGGCCCGCAAGCGGCCGGCCGACGATGCTGCCACCTTCACCATGCGTCTTGGCCTCCTTGCGGTTGTAGGCAAAGGGCAGGTTGCGACCGCGCTGCGAATACAGCGCAGCGGCGGCAGTGGCAACCAGCGGAATGCCCTTGTAGGCAGGACCGAACAGCATGTCGAAGGCCAGGCCGGAGTCGGCAATCGCGTCTGCATAACAGCGGCCGAGCACCGCCAGCGATGCGCCATCGTCGAAGGCGCCGGCATTGAAGAAATAGGGGCTGACCCGACCGGACTTGAGTGTGAATTCGCCAAAACGCAGGGCATTGCGCGACAGCGCCAGCCGGATGAACTCGTTCTGGTATTCGTGCATGGACGCCAGGCCTCTCGCGGCGGATCAAAGCCGCTATCATGCGGCGGATGCGCATCATAACTCCCGGCATGGACTACGCGTGGTGACTGTGCCCGCCGTGGCGCGACCCTCGCGCCGGGATTCATTCCGGCCCTACCTCGAGAAGGAGTCGCTGGCCGCCTTCTTCGTCGGAGTTTCTTCCGGCTTTCCGTTTGCCATGATCGCGGCGACGCTGACCACACGGCTGGCGCAGGAAGGCATCACGCGCAAGACGGTCACGGCGTTTTCGCTGGTGTTCCTGATCTACAACCTGAAGTTCCTGTGGGCATGGGTCGTGGAAGGCGTGCGTATTCCGCTGCTGGGCCGCCTGGGCCAGCGCGTGTCGTGGCTGCTGCTGGCCGGCTGCCTGGTGATGGCGGCAGTGGTGAATCTCGCGCTGGTGCATCCCGCTGAAAACATCCAGGCCACGGTTATCGCGGCGATGCTGGTTGCTGTCGCAGGCGCCACCTTCGACATCGTCATCGATGCCTACCGCATCGAGAAGCTGCATCCGCATCAGCTGGGCGTGGGCTCCGGCATGAGCCAGTACGGCTGGCGCATCGGTTCGGCCGGTGCGGGTGCGCTGGCGCTGGTACTGGCAGGTCGCATGGGCTGGTCGGCGGGCTACATGGCCTGCGCGCTGTTTGCATTGCCGGCGATGCTCACCGGCCTCGTGCTTGGCGAGCCGGCGCGACACGTGGTGGTGAGCACGCGGCGTGGTGTTGCCGAAGTGTGGGATTCCATTGCCGGCCCATTCATGGAATTCTTCAATCGCGCCGGCGCCTGGCTGGTGCTGCTGTTCATCCTGGTTCACAAGATCGGCGACACGCTCGCCAACCTCACCTTCCGGCTGCTGTTCAACGATCTCAAGTTCAGCAATGACGAGATCGCGCTGTATGACGTGGGCTTCGGATTCTGGGCCTACCTGACCGGCATCTTAATCGGCGGCATTGCCTAGACTAGCGTGGGCCTGAAGCGC